>NZ_BMOL01000001.1:52500-352500 GCF_014647055.1 Deinococcus aerolatus
GAACCTCCATCTGGCCCACGCGCGGCTGATTGTGCATCCGCACCACCGCCGTCAGGGGCTGGGCCGCGCGCTGGCACAGGCGCTGAACGCCGCAGCGCGCCGTCAGGGGCGACGCACCGTGACCTTCGTGACCTCTGACCGACATCCCGGCGGGGAGGCGTTTGCCCACCGGCTGGGGGCCGAGGCTGCCCTGCCGATGCGCCAGAGCCGCCTTGCGCTGGCTGGGGTGGACCGCGAACGGGTGGAGCGCTGGCAACGCAGGCCCGCAGACGACCCCCATCGGCTGCACACCTGGGACGCCGCCGTTCCAGAGGAGTATCTGGAGCGCGTGGCCGATCTGATGATGGTCATGAACACCGCGCCCAGGGGCGGGCTGGACATGGACGACTGGCGCATCACGCCCCAGATGGTCCGCGCCTGGGAGGCCAACGCGGCGGAAAGCGGCGAGCACCGCCCTCTGCTGGTGGTGGAAGACACCCGCAGCGGTGAGCTGATGGGCTACACCGATGTCTCCTGGCGGCCCGAGCGCGCGGCCATCGTGTACCAGAGCGCGACGGCCGTTCGCCCCGCCGTCCGTGGTCAGGGCCTGGGCAAATGGCTCAAGGCGGCCATGCTGGACCACATCGCGCAGCGCTGCCCCGGCGCACAGGTGATCCAGACCAACAACGCCGAGCAGAACGCCGCCATGCTGGGCATCAACGAGGCGCTGGGCTTCAGACCGTGGGTGGCCATCACCGAATGGCAGCTCAGGCTGAAGTAAACGCAAAGCGGGCGGCGCACTCGTGGTTAACTGCGCCGCCCGCTGTTCATTGCCGCTCAGGCGTTCGCGCTGCCTCCGCGAGCCTGGCCTAACCGGACCTTGAAGTCCCGCAGTTCGTAGCCCTTGACCGTGTCGTTGCTGCCCACCGTGGGGGGCGTGACGATTTCCAGGTCGTTCCAGATCAGCAGTCGGCGCAGGAAGGCGTCGCTCTCGCGGATCGCCAGGAACGCGCCGGGGCAGCGGTGGTGCCCGTCGCCAAAGGCCAGCACCGGGGCCTGCACGCCGCGCGGCAGCGGGCGCATGGGGCACAGGGCGTTGGCGGGAGAGCCCACCACTTCGGGATCGGCGTTGGCGTCGGTGATATGCAGGGCCATCACGCTGCCCGCCGGGACCGTCTGTCCGTCCAGCGTCAGGTCCTCGGCCGCGCGGCGGTACAGCGTGCGGACCACCGGCTCCAGCCGCAGAATCTCGTGCAGGATGGCGTGGCGCTCCTTTTCCGTGCCGTGGACATAGTCGGCACGCAGTTCGGGGTGCAGCAGCAGTTGCCACGCGGCGGCGCTGATGAACTCGCGGGTGGTAACCATGCCGGCCGTGGCGTAGGTCAGGCACTCAGTGACAATCTCGACGTCGCTGTAGTTGTGGTCGAGCAGGTGGCTGATCAGGTCGTCGCGGCGTTTACGGCGGCGCACGGCAATGGCAGGCTTGACGTCCAGCAGGAAGAACGCGGCCAGATGGCCCTGCATCAGCGACTGGCGGCCCCGGCCCATGCGCTGCGCCGCGCCCGGCTGGCTGTCCAGGCCACTGTCGACAAAGCTCATGATGCGTTTTTCCAGCCCCGGCACAAAGCTGCTGGTCAGGCCCACCACCTGCGCGGCCACCTCCACCGCCAGCACCAGGCTCAGGTCATCCAGATTGGCCTCGCCGTCCCGGACCAGCCGCGCCACCAGCCTGTCGGCCAGTTCGGCAATCATGGGCTGGTAGCCGGCCACCGACGCCGGGGTGAAATACCTGGCAGTCTGGCGTCGCATGTCGTGGTGGTGGTCTCCCTCGGCGAACAGCACCGGCAGATTGGTCAGCGACGGCCCGTTGCCGGAGGCAAATTCGGACATGAACCCGGCCTGCTTCACGTCGTCGTGCTTCAGTACCTCGCGCACGGCGGCGAAACGGTGCACGTGGTAGGTGCCGTCCTCGCCGCGCGTTACGGCCGGCAGGCTGGCCACGTCCCTGGCCTCGTGGGTCAGGGGCTGACTGTGGCCGAAAGGGCATCCGGCGGCGGCTGCAGGCTTTGGGGTCTTGCGTTCGGAAAATTCAGTCATGGGGGGCACTCCTGTTGGGGTTGGCAAGGGTTTCGGTCGACTGCCGGGCGGCCTGCGCGACGCCTTGCAGGGTCTGGATCAGGGCCAGTTGCGCTCCGGTGTCCAGGTGGGCCAGTGGGGGGCCGGTCAGGGTGCACACCGTTTGCAGGGCCGCCGTCCAGCGTTCGCGCCCTGCCGGGGTGATGCGGACGATCACGCCCCGGCCATCGCCCCCGCTCAGGGGGGCGCCGCGTTCGCGGGTCACGGCCCCCAGACCGTCCAGTGCCGACAGCACCCGGCTGACCTCGTAGCGCGGCACGCCCAGTTCACGGGCCAGATCGGCGGGCTGCTGCGCCCCGCCCTGCAGATACGACAGCGCGATGAATCCCCGCAGGTCCAGCCCGTGCCGGGCGCGCAGCCGGGCCTCGCCCACCGTGGTCAGCGCCTGCCAGGTGTTCCACAGCGCCGTCAGGAACCGCAGTTCCGGACTGCCCAGCTCAGCATCGACAGGGGGGGATGGAAGAGAGGAACTCACGCCGCCATGATGCTCGCTCATCCAATTGATTGCAATCTGCAATCAACACAATTGGAGATCCCGCTGTGATGGTCAAGGCAGCGTGAACCCACCCTGGGGCATTGACCGCTACGTCACCCGCTCCAGCCAGTGGGCCTGAACCCGCAGCTCCCCGGCGTGCAGCAGGTGAGGCGGGCCGTCCAGGGTCAGGCCCAGCCGGGCGGCCAGCGTGTTCTCGCGGATCACCGCCTCGGCGCGGCGCAGCGGCCACGCTTGGTGCTCGATGCGCCCCCGGTAGACCCCTCCCCGCGCATCGACGCTGTACAGGTTCAGGCGGTGGGTCAGCCAGTCTTCCAGGCTGCCGGACGGCGCGGCGATGGGTCCGCCGATGGGCCGGTACGCGGCAGCAAAGCGGGCGGGCGGCTCGCCGGGGTGCGTCCGCAGACTGGCGTAGCGGGTAACGCCCCCACGGCGCGAGACCCACATCCGTGCGTCGAAGTACGGCAGATGAAAGAACTGCCGCGCCAGCCGGACGGCCAGCGGCTGCGCCGCATCCAGGCTGTAGAACCACACCCCCGGCTCGCCACCCGCCGTCACGTAGGTTCGCAGGTTCAGTTCGGGAAAGGCGCTCAGGCCCGGCACCCCCGGCACCAGACGCGGAGCCACGTCCGACATCTGGAACGGCACCGCTCCCAGATACGCCTGCCCCCCGTAGGTGTCGAGCGTCACGCCCCGCGGCAGGGTCCGGGCGAGGGCGTCCGCGTCGACCGGCCAGTGCATGAAGCACAGGTCATGCCAGGTCATCCTCAGAATCCAGGGACGGGCAGCGAAGGGCGACATGCCCCAGAGGCTAACGCGGGACCCGGCAGATGACCCTTCTGAGCCGCGCAATCCGGAACGGCCAAGGTCTGACCAAGGTCAGATGGACCGTGTCTTAAGCCCGCACACAGTCGTTTCCCAGCCCAGCCACCTAGCCTGACAGTCAACGGTAGGGGTAGCCCGCTCAAGTAGCGCTTCCGGACTGCGCCGCGCCGAAGGAGAGACCACCATGATGAACAACGAACAGGCCATCGATAAACTGCAGTACCTGCTGGGCACCCTGCGCGACGGCGAGAAGGGCTTTGCCCAGGCTGCCGACCACGCTGACGCCGCCGACCTCAAGACCCTGTTCACCGAACGCAGCCAGCAGCGGGCCAGGCTCGCGGGCGAGGTCGCCACGAAGATTCAGGGCATGGGCGGCGACGCCGACAAGGGTGGCAGCGTGGGCGCGGCCCTGCACCGCACCTGGCTGAATGTGCGCGACGCCGTGACCGGCAAGGGCGACTACGCCGTGGTGGCCGAAGCCGAGCGCGGCGAGGACGTGGCAATTCAGAACTACCAGGACGTGCTGAACGACACCGAACTTCCTGCGGACCTGCGGGCCTTTGTGGACGGCCAGTACGCCCAGGTCAAGACCAGCCACGATCAGATTCGTGACCTCAAGCACAGCATGCAGCCCGACTGATCACAGACCGAACAATGGGGCGTGGAACCTGATGGTCCACGCCCCATTTCAGTGTGTGCCTTTCAGCCTTTGCGGCGGCGGCGCAGGCGTTCCATGGCAGCTTCCAGGCTCTGGCGCATGCGCTCCAGGGCCTGCGCCAGATCGCCGATCTCGTCGTTGCGGTCGGCCGTGACCGGGCGCGACAGGTTGCCCATGCTGATGGCGTCTGCCGCCTTGAGCAGCCGGTCAAGCGGGTCTGTGATCTGCCGCGCCGCGCGCCGGGCGAACGCCAGCGCCAGCCCCAGCCCCAGCAGCGCCGCAAACAGGACCAGCAACAGGGCATTGGTCAGCAGGGCGCTGGACTGAACGTCCGGTACCCCCACCACCACCCGGCGGAACACCGGCGCCTCCGCCACCGCGCCCGCCGGCAGCACCTCCACCCCACCAGAGGCGGTCCGGCGGAAGGCGGCCTGCGCCACCACGTACCGGGTTTCTCCGAGCTGGATACTGCCTCCGTTCGGGTGCTGGCCCAGCCAGGCGGTCAGTTCCCCGCCCCGGCGGCCCACGCCGGCGTCCTGGGCGCGCAGGATGGTGGGGCGCCCGGGCGTCTCGGCCCGTACGAAGCCCACCCCCGGCGTGGCCACCACGGCGCCCAGCTGGGCGTTCAGCGCCGCGCCGCTGCCCAGCGTGGTGCCCACGGCGGCGGCCAGGGTCTGGGCCTGCTGCTGCTGGGCCTGCCGCGCCATGCCGGGCAGCGTTCCTCCCAGCAGCAGCAGCGCCGCGGCACTCGACAGGGCCAGCGGGGCCAGCGTGCCCAGTGTGAGCTGCTGGGTCAGGCTGCGGCGCGGCATTCTGGGAGCGGCGTCGGCGGCAACGGTCGGCAGCACCACCGGCAGCACCGGGGGACCCGCAGGACTGACTGTGTCGGCCCCGATGGACGCGGTGGGCGGCGTGCCGCTCACGGCCAGCGCCCCGGTGAAGTCGGACCAGACGTCGTCCACTGGCGCCTCGGGAACAGGGGCGCCGGAAGCGGGCAAGGTGTCGGACAGGCCTGCGGACCACTTGAGGTCCGGGGCCGTGGAAGCCGCAGGCCACACCGCCGCGTCCATAACGGAAGGGGCCACCGCCGTTGCCGTGCCGCCAAGGTGGGCGAATCCGGCCTGCGGCGCCGGGGTGGCGAAGGGCGAGTCGAGAGGCTCCAGCGGGCTGGGCCAGGCCGGGGCAGACAGCAGGGGGGCCAGCAGGGCCTCGTCCTGCGCGTCGGCACGGCCGAACGGCGCGGCAGGGGGGGCGGCAGCCACGCCCTGGAAGGGCTCTCCCATCATCATGGTGTCCTCGGGGACCTCTTCCAGGGCCACTGCCGCCCCGGCCAGCTGAAACACGTCCAGCAGCAGCTCGGCACGGGCCCGGCTGGTGGGCTTCATCAGCCGGCCCGCACGCCGGTCAGAAAGCCGCGCGGCCTGTTCTGGGCTGAGGTTGAAGCGCTCGGTCAATTGCTGTTCCAGCCCCGGTCGCCGTTCGGCCTGCACCGGCTGCTGGATGGTCACGGTGTACTTCATGATTGTCCCCCTTCCCTCTTGTACGTGCCCTGCCCCGCAGGTTGTGCAGCTGCGTGACCCAGCGCAGCAGGTTGCCGCATCCCAACATCAGCGTTCCAGCTCATGCCAGGCCCCGCGCACGCAGCTGCTGGGCGAAGCGGCCCATCTGTTCGGGGGTCAGCTCGGCGGCCAGCCCCGCCACGAGTGAGCCCATGACGGCCGTGTCGCCCAGGTCCTCAAGCACATCGTCCACCATCAGCTCGGCCACCGGGCCCACGACCTGGGTCAGGCAAGCGGTGATGGTCTGGGCCACCTCGGCGGTCAGGGGGCGGTGCTGGTCCTGGGCACGGGCGACCCACTGCTGCGCCTCGTGGAGTTGCCGCTGCAGTTCGGGGGCGCTGAGTCCGGCCAGCCGCGCCACCTCGGCCGCGTCCCTCACGCCGTCGATCAGATCAAGGACGCGCCACGCGGAGAAGGGCAGGGCCATCTCGCCGCGCAGGCCATCAGGCCAGGCCAGGGGATTCACCGGCCCACCTGACGGCGCTGGGACGCGCTTCCCAGCACCGGGCCGCCCAGCCCGGCAGCGGCCCATTCGGGCCGGTTGGGCAGATCGCCCAGCGCCAGATCGTTCAGATTGATGCCCAGGTTCAGCAAGACCGCGCGAAGAGCCGTTTGCAGGGCGGGACGAAACTCGCCCACGGCCAGGACCCGGTCGACGAACAGCACGCCCCCGCTCAGCGTGATCTCGCGCACGAAGGGATCGAGACAGGGATGCTCGGCGCTCAGGCGCATGCAGGTCTGCTGCCAGACCTCGTCCAGCGGGATGCTGGCATGAACCGCGCCCAGCAGGTCACGCCAGAACTGCAGCAGCCGCTCCCTGTTTTCGGGCGTGTTGGGCGAGTAGGCCACGCACATTTCGCCCGTGTCCGGCAGCCGCCCGGCCAGGACCTGCCCCGAATCCCACACGCTGCACAGGCCTTCTGAGACCAGCAGACCGTAGAACTGTTCACGCTTGAGGCCCAGCTGCACGTCGGGCCAGCGTCCGGCCAGCGCACCGGCCCGCGCCGCACGGCTGGTCCAGACCACCGCGCCCACCGGCGGCGAACACTCTCCCAGGCTGACGCGGGCGCGCGGCAGGCCCCCGTGAACCAGCTCCCAGCCCACGGCCTGCCCGCCGCCGGTGAATCCGCCGAGACACTGCCCACGCACCCACACGAACCGCGCCCACCGCTCCCCCTGCTCGGCGTCCAGTACGCCGCTGAAGCCCTCGGACTGACGGGTTTCCAGGTCTGCCATGATCTCGGTCCAGGGGTAATGATCGGTCCTGAGACCGGCGTAAACAGTGCGGTCCAGCGGCACGGGCGGCGGGGCGGCGGGTGTCGGCAGGGTCGGGGATTCAGTCATGGGCAGGGTTCCGGGGGCAGTGCTGGAAGCGGGCGGCGGGAAAAGAGACATGGGAAAACCACAGCCATCACACCCCATACCCTCTTACTCGCCGCTTACAGAGGGCGAAAATCTCACGCTCTGGTGGCATGGCGAGAGGGCGGCGCCGGACAGGTCTGTCCCGCCAGCGCCCTGGTCCACCTCCCGCGTTGTCACTCAGAGAGATTCACCTCCAGCGCCCGGCAGACGCTGTCGAGCATGGTGGGCTGGCCGAACAACGCATCCACGCCCGGTGCGGCGAACGCGCAGCCCATTCACCACTGAATTTTCAGACAAACTGAACTTCCAGATAAGTCGCCTGCGCACCCCATCAACACATCCAGACCGGGCCTGCGGACAGGGGCCGGAGACATGCCATCCTGGGCCGTGAGCAACCTTTACACTGCACGCGCCACTGCCACCGGCGGACGCGCCGGATCCACCAGGAGCGACGACGGGCGCATTGACCTGAACCTCAGCGTACCGGCCGGCATGGGCGGCGACGACGGCCCCGGCACCAATCCCGAACAGCTGTTCGCCGCCGGGTACGCCGCCTGCTTCCAGGGCGCGCTGGGCGTGGTGGCCCGCCGCCAGAAACTCGAACTCAGCGACGACAGTCTCGTCACGGCGCGCGTGGGCCTGCAAAAGACCGGGCTGGTCTTTGGGCTGGACGTGGAACTTGAGGGCCATTTTCCCGGCCTGAGCCGCGAGCAGGGCCAGGCACTGATGGAAGCTGCCCATCAGGTCTGTCCCTACAGCATCGCCACGCGCGGCAACGTGGACGTGCGCCTCAGCGTCAGATAGCCGAACAACCAGTAGAGAGCGCCGGGCATTGCGTCCGGCGCTCTCTACTGGTGGAATGGGTTAAGGATCCGGGCGGTCAGCCCAGTTCGGCCAGCAGCTGCTCGACGCGGCCCTTGAGCTCGCCGCGCTCCTGCGGCTGGCCCAGCTGGTGCAGGCCGCCGTGGTAGGCGTCGGGATCACCGAACAGGCGCGAGAGCAGATCAAACTCGCGCTGGCTGCGCAGGCTGGCGTCGTCGCGGAACATGTTCACGTACTGGTCCTGAAAGGCCCAGTCGCTGATCTTGCCGTCCACGAAGTCGCGCATCAGGCGGCGGTAGGGCTCGATGTTGTCATCGGTCACCACCTGGCCCGACTCGCTGCGGGCCGGAATCTGCGCGAACACCGGTTCCAGCGCCTCGGGAGTAATGTCCCAGTTGTTGACCTCGAACTGCACCTGGCCGCCCTTGAAGATCATCAGCTGGGGGCTGTGGTGCACGATGCCGGTCATTTCCGAGACATGGTTGCTGGCGGGGCGCCAGTCGACCACCCGGATAAAGCCCACCGGCAACTCGTGGTCCTGCAGGAAGGTCTCCAGCACGCCGAAGCCCTGCATGGTCTTGTGGCACGTTCCGGCCTTGAACACCGCGGCCAGCGGATAGTCCTTCAGGAACTGATCGACTTCTTCGGGTGTGGTCAGGGGAACCAGCACCTGCTTCTCGGCTTGGGCAGTCTGCGTCATGCCTCCAGCATACCCGCCGCTTTACAAAACGAAGTGAGGCGGCGCACAAGTCCAGGCAAAACACCGGCAAGTCACGGGACGGTGCGGGGTATTCTGGGCCATGCCCCGTCCCGACGACGCCAACGAATTTTTCAGCCTGACGTACGGCGAGGTCACGGTGAGCGGCTGGGTCACGCCGGACGTGCTGCGGCGCGTGGAGGCGGGCGAGGTGCTGCGCTTCACGGTGTACGGCGCCATGAGCGAGGACATCGATCTGGGCGACCTGATCTGCAGTTTTGCGGGCGGCGAACTCGCCCCCTTCCGGCTGCCCGAGGAAACCTAACGCCCCTGCAGGTCTCTTCCGTCGTGTCTGCCGCTCACCCAGCGCGTCCGTCCAGTGCCCACACCGCGCCCTTCAGATGGGTGGCTCCCGGAAAGTCCTCTCCGGCGCTCAGCCGCTTGGCAGGGCGGCAATGGCGCCCGCTTTCCTCCAGCCCGAGTCGCACCATGCGGTCAAGGTTGGCCGCCGACACACCCGCGTGGTTAAGCAGCGTGAGAATCTGGCCGTCCGGCGCGATTACCGCTGCTGCCAGCGCCGCAAGCCGCGCGTAGTCGCGCTCGGCACGCCAGATGCCAGCCTTGCCGCGCGCGAAGCTGGGTGGATCGAGCACCACCAGATCAAAGGTGTCGCCGCGCCGCGCCAGCCGCCGGAACCAGTCGAACACGTCGCCGTACAGAAAGTCCCCGTCCGGGGCGCCCAGGCCGCTCAGCGCGTAGTTCTCCTGCCCCCAGGCCAGCACCTTGCGCGAGAGGTCCACGTTCTTGACGGTGGCCGAGCCGCCCAGCGCCGCGCTCAGGCCAAAGCCGCAGGTGTAGGCAAAGGCGTTCAGCACCCGCGCCGGGGCGTGTGTCCGGACCCACTGCCGCGCCGGACGGGCATCCGCGAACAGACCGATGCTCAGGTCCGAACCGGGGCGAAGCAGGAAGGGAACGCCGTGTTCCAGCACCGTGACTTCGGTTCGTGCCTCACCCCAGACCGGTTCGGGCGGCGAGAGCCAGTCCCGCGCCACGTTCGCCGCGTGCCGTGCCTCGGGCGGGCGGCGCTTGAGGTACACGCCGGCCAGCCGCGCCGCTGCCGCGCACGCCCCGGCCAGCTTCACCTCTTCTGCGGGCGAGAGGTCCGCGTACAGGCTCAGCACCCCCGCGTCCCCGGCAAGGTCCAGCGCAAACTGCCCCCCCGTCTCGCTGGTGTGGACCCCCCGGTAGAAGCTGGTGCCCTGCGCGGGCAGGTGGGCGCGGCGGGCCAGCAGGGGGGCAAGGCGGTCAAGCATGGACGGTGTGCGCCGGGAGCCGGAGGCCGGGCACCAGCACTATGGCCGGCCGCCCAGCATCCACCACACGCCCGCTGTTGCTATGGCCGTGACCACCCAGAAGCGCATGGCAACGTGCGTTTCCGGCCAGCCGCTCAGCTCGAAATGGTGGTGAATGGGCGTCATCTTGAAAAAGCGCTTGCCGGTGCGCTTGAAATATGTCACCTGAATAATGACGCTCAGGACAGCGGCCACCGGAACAATGGCCGCGATGGGCAGCAGCCAGACGTCGGCGTACAGGACGTAGGCGCCCGCCGCGATGGCCCCGATGGCGTGGCTGCCCATGTCGCCCATGAAGACGCGGGCCGGGTGCGCGTTAAACCATAAGAAGCCCAGCAAAACAGCCACCAGCAGGGCAGCCGAGGGTGACAGCGCCAGCAGTGGCAGCAGCACGATGATGGCCACGCCGCCCAGCAGCCCGTCAACCCCGTCGGTGAAGTTGAAGGCATTCACGCTGCCCACCATCACCAGCGTCAGCAGAAGGATGTCCCCGATCTGGCCGAAGCCCGGCACCAGTTCATGCGCGGCCAGCGGCGCGGCAAACCACGCGAAGGCCAGGCCGACAATCAGCTGCAGCGGAAATTTCTCGCGGGCCAGCAGTTCCTTCCTGCCGCTCCCCGTCATCCGCGAGCGCACCTTCAGAAGGTCGTCGGCCCCGCCGATCAGGCCCATGCCCAGCGCGGTCAGCATGATCAGCAGTTCGCGCGGGCCACCCGCGTTTCCGGTGAGGTACAGCGGGAAGAACACCAGCGCCAGCGCCACCACGAACGGCACGCCGCCCGCCGTGGGTGTCCCTTCCTTGCTCAGGTGCGTCTGCGGCCCGTCCTTGCGGACCGGCTGCCCCCAGCCTCGCGCCTTGCTGACCCGGATGAACAGCCCCACCAGCAGCAGGGACAGCAGGGCGGCAACCACCATCACGCCGTGGCCTTCCGGGCAGCGTTGCGGGCAATCAGGTGGGGCCACTGGTGTTCACACATCAATTGGTGAGGGTAGCACGCGGACGCCGCGCGGCCCGGCTCTCGCCGACCTCAGCACCTTCAACACCCTGTACCGGTCCAGGCCACCCTGGCCGGTTCCGCCCTCAGTTCGCTAGGTAGCGGATAAATTCCCGCATGGCATTCACGCAGGCTCCCTTCTCACCGTCGGCGCTGCTGCCGGTCACGGTCCGCAGCAGGCCCGCGTCATTTAGGTACAGCTGCGAGATCTTGTAGGTCGCGCCCCCGTCCTTGTGGTCATAGGCGGCCAGCACCGCCCAGAAGCCGGCGCGGTCCACCGGCTGAATCGTGACTGCCCCCACTGACTTGCTCAGCTGCTTGCGCAGTTTGACGGCAAACGCCAGCGCTTCGGTCTGCGAGGCCAGGACCGGAAACGCCTGCCCGGTGCGTTCCTCGCGCAGCAGACAGGCGCCGCTGGTGTCGGTCCAGACGCTGGCATTGCCCTCCACCGGCACCCAGCCGTTCATGGGCACGATCAGGGCGGAAGCGGAAGACCCCAGCAGGCTCAGGGCAAGGGCGGACACGAGGACGGGACGCGGCAAGGGCATGATGCCCATGAGGCTAACAGCCCGGTCTCTGGCAATCGTTAAGGGCGAACTCAGGCAGATGAGGACGTGAGAGGCCGCCGGGCTGGGCCGCGCCTGAGCGCCGCCGGGCGCTCAGCCCAGTCCGGCAATGCGGGCCTCCAGTCCGGCGCGGACAGCGGGCCACTCACCCCGCAGCACGCTGAACACCACGCTGTCGCGGGCGTACCCGTCGGGCATCACCTGATACTGCCGCAGCGTGCCCTCCTGCACCGCGCCCAGCTTGTGCATGGCGCGCAGGCTGCGGGCGTTGCGGGCGTCCACCTTGAAGTGCACGCGGCCCGCGCCCAGCACCTCGAAGGCACGGGCCATCAGCAGCAGCTTGGCTTCCGGGTTGACGGTGGTGCCCTGCGCGGCGGGCAGCAGCATGGTCCCGATCTCGGCCCAGCGGTCGGCCCACCTGATCTCGCTGTAGCTGATGCGGCCCACGGTCACGCCGCTGCCGGCCAGCCGCACTGCGAAGTTGATGCGCTCCGGCAGGGCGTTCAGCTGTCCGATGTACCCGGCCCAGGCCTCGGGTGTGGCCGCAGATGGCCCGCCCCGCGCCAGCAGCCGAACGGTTTCCCCATCCGCCCCCGCGCACAGATCAGCGGCGTGCGATTCGTTCAGGCCTTCCAGCACAACGTGCTGCCCCCGCAGCGTGGGGGTCTGGAACCACTCGGCTTCGGGGGCGGCGGGCAGCGCGGGACTCACGGCGAAAAGTCTAGGCCATGCGCCGGGCGCAGTCACCGGGCGCAGTGTGGAATGCCCAGGGGCTTTGAAGGCTCAGGTTCAACCGCCCAGGCGGGGGCCTACCCGCGGTGGTACGGTTCCCCCGCGCTGATGGTGGCGGCGCGGTACAGCGCCTCGGCCAGCACCACCATCGCCAGATCGTGCGGCAGGGTCAGCGAGCCCAGGCTCCACAGGGCGCTGGCCCCGGCCCGCAGCCCGTCGGTGTGGCCGTCCGGGCCGCCCACCCCAAATGCCAGCTCCCCGGTGCCGCCCAGTGCGCGGGTGTCCAGATACGCGCTCAGGGCCTCCGAGGTGAACTGCTGCCCACGTGGGTCCAGCAGAATCAGCGGGGCCTTACCGGCGGCCTTGCGGATTGCCTCACTCTCGGCCGCCTGCGTCTTGCCCGAGACGCGGCTGACCTGCAGCTTGTGGTAGCGCCGCAGCCGCGTGACGTATTCCTCCCAGCCCGCGCGGGCGTAGGCCAGCTTCGGCTCTCCGACGGTGATCAGGTGCAGCCTCACGCCGCCCAGCCTAGCGTCCCGGCGCCTGCCAGCGGGCCAGCGTGAGCCGACTGACGGCGTGTGGCCGCCGCCGACCGCTAGACTGTGGACCATGGTTCTGTCTGCCACGCCCCACAGCGGCGCACCGCAGCGCACCGCCTCGCTGCGGGGTGGCGCGTGAACTACGCGGCCACGCTGGCAGTGCTGGTGGTGCTGGCCTTCTGCTTTCCGCTGACGCTGCGCCTCGGCGCGGGCTTCGGGGTCTCGGAGACCATCACCATCTCGGTGCTGGGCGCGGGGCTGACCTTCCTGCTGGCGCTGTACCTGGTGCGCTGGCAGGTGGGGCGGCACCAGCAGGCGCTGTCACGAATGGAAAAGGCCCGCGCGCAGATTCTGGCGGACCCGGAAAATCCCCGTTCGTACTTCGTGGGCGGCGAGCATCTGGGGGCGCTGCTGCTGCGGCTCGACCGCCGGCGCGAGGCGGCTGAAATCATTGACCGCTACGCCCGGCTGGGCGGAGCGCGCGAATCGGAAATCGTGGCACTCCAGGAAGCATTGTCCAGGGCAAACCGGCGGCAACGCCGCGCCCAGGGGAGGGAAGCATGAGAGCCTACAAGGGCGTCGTGGAAAACGGGGTGGTGGTGGTGCTGGGTACCCGACTGCCCGAGGGCACGCTGGTCACCGTCACCGTGGGCGAGGGCGAGTTGCTGCGCGCCCGCATCACCAACGTGCTCAAGCGGCCACGCAAGGTCAAGGTGCGCATCAAGCCCAATGTCGGGCTGGCCGCCACCGGCACGGACGGCGCAGGCCTGATGGGCACCCACCTGACGCTGAGCGGGCCACCGTCTGGAGCCGATGACTGACTGGCCGGTGAGTGACAAGCCGGTGAGTGACAGGCCAGTGGCTGGGCTGCCGGACCCCGCAGCCGGGGCTCGGGAGACCGGGCCGGAGAGCGGCCCGCGCGTATGGCTGGTGCCGACACCGGTGGGCAACCTGGGCGACATCACCCTGCGGGCCGTGGAGGTCCTGAGAGGGGCAGACGCGGTGGCCTGCGAGGACACCCGGCGCAGCGGGGCGCTGCTGTCGCACCTGGGACTCCAGAAGCCGCTGGTGCGCCTGGACGCCCACACCATGCGCCGCGCCCCCGCCGTGCTGGAAAAGTACCCCCGGCTGGCCTACGTCTCGGATGCGGGCACCCCCGGGGTCAGCGATCCCGGCTCGGAACTGGTGGCGGCGGCCCTTGCCGTAGACATTCCGGTGGAGGTGCTGCCCGGAGCCACCGCCTTCGTGCCCGCGCTGGTGCTGTCGGGGCTGGACACCGGAAGATTCACCTTCGAGGGCTTCCTGCCGCGCAGCGGCCGCGAGCGCAAGACCCGTCTCTCGGCCCTGGCCGCCCGTCCGGAAACCAGCGTGCTGTACGAGAGCCCCCACCGCCTGGGGGCCACGCTGGGCGATCTGGCCAGCGTGTGCGGCGACTCGCGCCCCGCCAGCGTGACCCGCGAACTGTCCAAGAGATTCGAGGAAACCGCGCGCGGCCCGCTGCACGAACTGGCCGCACGGTTCGCCGCCGGGGTCCGGGGCGAGATCGTGGTGGTGGTGGCCGGACGCCCGCCGGGCGAGGCCGATCCCGACGCGCCCGCGCCCGATCACGCGGTGCAGGCGCTCAGCTGGGCCGCGCAGGGCAAGACGGCCAGGGATATACGTGATCTGCTGATGGCCCAGGGTTTGCGTAAGAATGACGCTTACGCGCTGGCCCTGCGGGCGACGGAAGGGGCTGAACCATCCCCCCCGGACCCCGCCTGAAGTCTGGCCCGGTCTGAAATCCTGGCCTCGCCTGCTGACGCTCACCCTATCCCACCGAAGTTCCTCTCCCTCTCAAAAAAGCGAGACTGACCATGACTGAACCCACCCCCACCCGGCACCCCAACACTGCAGGCATCCAGCGCGTTGCGGTCCTGACCAGCGGCGGCGACGCGCCGGGCATGAACGCGGCGATCCGCGCGGTGGTCCGCACCGCCGCCTTCGAGGGCCTGGAGGTCATGGGCGTGCGCCGGGGCTTTTCCGGCCTGCACCGGGGCGAGTTGAAGCTGATCGGGCCTCGGGACATGGCCAACACCATCCAGCGCGGCGGCACCGTCCTGCTGACCGCGCGCAGCGCCACCTGGCGCACCCCCGAAGGCCGTGCCCTGGGTGCCCGACACCTGCGCGCCAATGGTGTGGAGGGCCTAATTGTGATCGGTGGCGACGGCAGCTTTCACGGGGCGCATCTGCTGGAGCAGGAGCACGGCATCGCGGTGATCGGCGTGCCCGGCACCATTGACAATGACCTGTACGGCACCGATCACACCATCGGCTACTTCACGGCCGTGGAAACCGCGCTGGACGCCGTGGACAAGCTGCGCGACACCGGGGCCAGCCACGAGCGCATCTTCGTGATCGAGGTCATGGGCCGGCACGCCGGGCATATCGCGCTGGACGTGGCAGTGGCCGGCGGAGCGGAGGAGGTCTTCATCCCCGAGGACCACAAGCCCATCGGGGACGTGATCCAGATTGTCAAGGACAGCGTGCGGAAGGGCAAGATGGGCAGCATCGTAATCGTCGCCGAGGGCGTGCCGGGTGGGGCGCAGGGGGTGGGCGACGCCATCCAGGCCGGCACGGGCCTGGAAACCCGCGTCAGCATCCTGGGCCACATCCAGCGCGGCGGCACCCCGGTGTCCAGCGACCGCATCCTGGCCAGCCGTCTGGGCGAGGCCGCCGTCTACGCTTTAATGGACGGCGTGAGCGGCGTGATGGTGGGGCGGCGCGGCGGCGACATCATCCACACGCCGCTGCAGGAGACCTGGGAAAGGCGCAAGGACGTCAACCGCGACCTGTACCACTGCGCCATGAAGCTCAGCGTGTAGCGGAAACAAACAAAAGGAACAAAAGGAGGCGGGGCGTGGGGAAAAGACTTCCCCATGCCCCGCCTCCTTTTCCCGCTTACGGCTTGGGCGGCTTGACCGTGGACTGCGCGGACAGGCTCTGCTTGCCCCCGTCCACCTTCATGATGTACAGGGTCACCTGGTTGCGGTCCCCGACGCTGTTGAAGGTCACGTCGCCGGACAGCAGGCCCTTGAAGCTGCCCTTGCGGATGGCCGTCTCGACCTGCGTGCGGGTGGGCAGCTTGCCGCCGTTGGCCTTGGCCGCGTCCAGAATGCCCTGGGCGATCACGTTGGCCGAGTCGTAGGCAAAGGCGGCGTACCCGGCAGGCACGGTCTTGTACACCTTGCGGTAGTTGGCCGTGAAGGTCTTGGCGGCGGGCAGCGAGTCCAGCGGCGCGACAATGGTGGTGTAGTAGATGTTGTTGGCACCCTTGGCGGCAATCGTCGCGAGTTCGGTGCTGTCCAATCCGTCGCCGCCCACCACCGGAATATCGATGCCCGCGTCACGCAGCTGCCGGATGAACACGCCGATCTGCGTATAGATGCCGCCGAAGTACACCGCGTCCGGCTTCTGCAATTTGATCTTGGCGATGACGCTGGAAAAATCGCTCTTTTCCTCGGTGCCCTCGTTGATGACGATTTTGGCCCCGCCAGCCTTGAGGGTCTGCTCAACCTCGGCGGCCAGACCCTCGCCGTAGGAGGTCTTGTCGTTCAGGATGTAAACCTTCTTGGCCCCCAGCTTGTCCATCATGAACTGCGCGCCGGCCGGTCCCTGGGCATCGTTGCGGGCCACAATGCGGTTCATGTTCGCCAGCCCCCGGTCCGTGACCTCGTTGGCGGTCACCGCCGGGCTGACCATGGTGACGTGGCTGGCCTTGAGGGCCTCGCTGGCCGGAATGGCCACGCCGCTGTTCATGGTGCCGACCACGCCCAGGATGGTGCGGTCAGAGGCAATCTTGCGCGCCGCCGCCGTGCCGGTGGCCGGGTCCGCCTGATCGTCGTAGCCCACGAACTGCAGGTTGAAGCCCAGCTTCTTGAAGGCAGCCTTCTGTTCCTCGACGGCCAGCTGCGCGCCGTTCTTGAGCAGCGTGCCGGTAAAGCTCTGGCTGCCCGACAGCGGGGAGAGGCTGGCGATCTTGATGGTGGTCTGCGCTCCGGCCACGCCGGCAGCGAGCAGGCCCAGGGTCAACACATTCAGGGTCATTCTCTTCATTCTTACCTCCAGGAGTCTGGTACACAACATTGAAATTCCGGCCCGTTCTCTACAATGGACCGAAATTCTCAGGACCAGAATAACTTCAAATTAGATCTGACCATCCTATCAATGTCAGGTCCATATGTCAAACAAAGCCCGATGTTTTAAACAAATCATTACCGTATACAAGGGCAAGAATCACTCGAACCGCAGAGTGGTTGAGGGCGATCAGGAGGGCTGATTTGCCTGTCCTGAAGACACCGGGTCCAAACAGCTCTTCCGGGCCCAACGGCCTGGGGTGCGCCACCTTGACCGCCGTCGCGGCTGTGCTATCTTCTAGCCGCATTGCTGGCGCAGCGCAGCGCGAACGCTCGAACCTGGTCAGGGCCGGAAGGCAGCAGCCATAAGGGATGATTCGTGGGTGCCGTTGCTCACCGGCAATGCTTTTTTTGGCTCTCCGGAAGGCAAACAGGGGAGCGTTCAGGGTCTCCTGCCTTAATGGCCCCGGCACGGTCAGAGCCCCTGAAACATGTCAACGTCTGAATCTGCGACCGCAGCGCACGTCCGCACCGGGCCTTCAGCGTCTCAGCGCGTCTTTGGCTGCAACGTCAGCACCTGAATCTCCCTCACCACGCCGAGTTCCCGCAGGCGCCCGGCATCCAGATCGCCGGCCCCCGCCAGGGCCTCGGCTTTCTTGCGGTCCACCGTGGCCACCTCCAACGCGGCGGCGTCGCCGAAGACCTCGCGGAAGCGCTCCAGCGGGTACTCGACGCGGCGCGAGACCTTCAGCACGGCGCGGTACAGGTCGGTCTCGGCCTGCTCGCCGCTGGCAAGGGCGGCCTTGAGCTGCGCTCCCAGCGCCTCGCGCTCGGTTTCCAGACCCTGGATGGTGTCGCGCAACATGGCGTAGCGTTCGAGCAGTTCCTCTAGGCCCAGTTCCTCCACGCTCAGTTCCGCAGCCGGCGGCAGTTCGGACGAATCGGTCATGTGCTGAGAATAGAGCGGATAAGATCAGGGACGATGACCGATTCTCCTGCCCCCCAGCCGCCCGCGCTGACCACCGCCCAGCTGGAACGCCGCATCCTGGACGCCATCCGCCGCGGTGCCAGCATGGCTGACATTGCCGCGCTGCGTCACCACACCGACATCCAGACCCCGGCAGGGGCCATTGCGGCGCTCAAGGACGGCAACGCTCGGTTCTTCAGCGGCCAGAGCAGCCGGCCTGAACTGGGCGTCAACGAACGGCGCGCGCAGATCATGGGCCAGACGCCCTACGCCGCTGTCCTGGCGTGCAGCGACAGCCGCGTGCCGGTGGAACTAGTCTTTGACGTGGGCCTGGGCGACCTGTTCGTGATCCGGGTGGCAGGCAACGTGGTGAGCGAGGCCGGGCTGGGCACGCTGGAATACGCCATCAAGCACCTGGACGTGCATCTGGTGATGGTGATGGGCCACGAGGCCTGCGGCGCGGTGGCCGCCGCCCTGCTCACGCCCGAGCAGATTGCCCAGGAACCGGAAAACCTCCAGAGCATCATTCACAAGATCACGCCCAGCCTGGAGGAGCTGCCGCGCATCCGCGACAAAAAGGCCCGCATGCGCGAGGCCGTGCTGAACAACGTGCGCCATCAGGTTCATACGTTGCGCCAGGAAACCATCATCCGGGCCGCCGAGGCGAGCGGTCAGGTTCAGGTGATCGGCGGCTACTACGAGATCGGCAGCGGCGCGGTGGACTTCCTGATCGACGACGAGGACCTGCGGCCTTAACAACAGGGTGGCGGAACAACCGGGCGGGGGACAGCCCACGCCTGGCCGCCCCCCGCCCCTGCCCCAATCTCAGATCACGAATTCGCCCGCCCGCATCACCGGCTCGCGGCTGCCGTCCTTCATCACGCCGTCCACGTCCATCTCATTGCTGCCGATCATCCAGTCCACGTGGGTCAGGCTGTCGTTGCCACCCTTCGCGTTAAAGTCCTGCACGTTCATCTCCACGCCGCCCTGCACGTTGAAGCGGTAGGCGTTGCCGATGGCGATGTGGCTGGCCGCGTTCTCGTCGTACAGGGTGTTGAAGAAAAAAAGGCCGGACCTGGAGATCGGACTGCTGTGCGGCACCAGGGCCACCTCCCCCAGACGGTGGCTGCCCTCATCGGTGTCGATCATCTTCTCCAGGGTGGCCTGTCCCTTGCTGGCGGTGGCACTGGTAATCCGCCCGTCCTTGAATTCAATGCGGATCCCGTCCAGCAGCGTGCCGTTGTATGAGAGCGGCTTGGTGCTGACCACCACCCCGTCCACCCGCTCGCGGTGCGGGGCGGTCCAGACTTCCTCGGTGGGGATGTTGGCGGTGAAGGTGATGCCGCCGGGGGTGTCGGCCGCGCCGCCGCCCCACAGGTGGTCATCGGCCAGCCCCACAGTCAGATCGGTCTCGCCGCCCCTGAAATGCAGCGCCCGGTACTGCTTGGCATTCAGCACCTCGCGCCGGCGCTTGAGGTTCGCCAGGTGTTCCTGCCACGCCTCCACCGCGTCGGGCCGGTCAGCGCGGGTGGCGGCGAAGATGGCGTCCCACTGCCTCTCCACGGCCTCGTCGGCCGATGAGTCGGGGAACATCAGTTCGGCCCAGGCCGGCACCGGGGCGCTGATCAGGTTCCAGTTCAGGCGGTTGGTCATCACCTGCTCGGTGTAGGGCCTGCGGTAGGCGGCCAGCGCCTTCTGGTGCATGGCTACCCGTTCGGCGTCCACGCCGCCCAGCAGGTTGGGGTTGGTGGCCCGGATGGCAATCACTGCGCCGTCTGCGTTCGCGGTCTCGATCTCGGCATCCACCCGCCACTTGCTCAGGGTGTCAAAGGTACCGTCCGGGGCCAGCTCAAAGCGGGCCAGCTGAACATCGTCGTCGTCCCAGCGCACGTCCACAAAGGACGCGCCCGCCGCGTACGCCTCACGCACCACGGCGCGGGCCAGCGGCGCGGTGTCCACCGGGGCCTGCACCAGCACGCGCTGGCCCTCGCGCAGGCCCAGGCCGACCCGCACCGCCAGCCGCGCGTAGTTCTGCAATTTCTCCTCGAATGTCAGAGTCATGACGGGGAGCATAACGCGCCGTCCACAGGGCGTGAATGGCAAGACGCCCAAGGAGGCAATAAAAAAGCTCCCGCGTGGGGAGCTTTCTTGCAGTCGGGCGTGCTTAGACGGCCAGCACCTGACGGCCATCGTAGTAACCACAGCTGGGGCAGATGTGGTGCGAGAGCTTCTTGGCGTGGCACTGGGGGCACTCAGACAGGTTGGGGGCGGTCAGCGCGTGGTGGCTGCGGCGCATGTCGCGCTTGCTCTTGCTGGTCTTCTTCTTGGGAACGGGATGTTTAGCCATGTCGTGATTCTCCTCTTGCCGGGCGTTTTCCGCCGGGGCGCATTCTGCCCGCCACGTTGCCATCAGGGACAGATCTGAATAGCGGGCAAGACAACAGGCGGGAGTATAGCATGGCCCGGGCGACGGCGGGCCGTGAATCCTGGGGATGAACCCGGGTGGACGGCGGGACCACCAGCCACCCGGTCGGCATCAAGAACACCCCCTCAGGCTGCGCCCCCCACCGCCCGCTCGGCAGCGTCGGCCAGCGCGTCCAGGCTGGCAGTTCCGGCCACCGTGACGCGGGTAAAACCGGCCTCGCGGGCGGCGTCGGCGGTCTGCGGCCCCATCGCGGCAACCGGCATATGCAGGGGGTCAAAGTCCGCACTAGCCAGGGCCGCCAGATGCCGCGCCGCGCTGCCCGAGGCCAGGGTGATCACGGCGGCGTTCTTGAGGCGTTCCAGGGCATTCAGGGTGGGCGCGGCGGCCTCGGTGCGGTACAACCCGGCGCGCGCATAGCCGATGCCACGCGCCTCCAGGCCCCTTTGCAGTTCGTCCTCGGCCAGCTGGGAGGTCAGGTGCAGCGCGGCCTCTCCCCTGCCTGCGGGCAGTTCCGCGCCCAGGTGGCGTGCGCCGGGTGTAGACGGCACAAAGTCGGCACGCACGCCGCGTTCGGCCAGACTGCGGGCGGTGCTGGGGCCGACAGCGGCGATCCTGACGCCCGCCAGCGCGCGGGCGTCGCGTCCGGCAGCGTCCAGCAGCGAGAACAGCGCCGCCACCGCCTGGTTGCTGGTCAGCAGCAGCCAGCCTGTGAAGTCGCGCAGGGCCTCCAGGGCCGCCGCGCCGCCGTCCGGGGCCGGCCCGAAGCGGATCAGCGGCACCTCCAGCACGTCCGCGCCGCGCGCACGCAGCACCTCCGACAGGGCGCTGGAGCCGTCGCGGGTGCGGGTCACGGCCACCGTCCTGCCGCGCAGCGGGCCGCCGAACGCCGGGGTGTTGTCAAACCAGCGCAACGTGTCGCGCAGTTTCACGACTTCTCCCACCACGGTCACGGCGGGGGCCTCCAGGCCCGCCTCCCTGACCACCTGGCCGATGGTCTCCAGCGTGCCCGTCGCCACGCGCTGCTGGTGGGTGCTGCCCCACTGCACGGTCGCGGCGGGGGTCTGCGGGTCACGCCCGGCAGCCACCAGCTCGGCGGCAATGGTGTCGAGGTTCCGCACGCCCATCAGCAGCAGCAGGGTGTCCACGCCGGACAGCCGCTCGTACTGCGCCCCGCCCTCTCTGGTGTTGCCGGTCAGCACGGCAAACGAGCGGGCCACGTCGCGGTGGGTCACTGGAATGCCGGCGTAGGCCGGGGCAGCAATGGCGCTGGTGACACCGGGAACGATCTCGAAGGGAACCCCGGCCAGCACGCAGGCCTCGGCCTCCTCGCCGCCGCGCCCGAAGACGAAGACATCGCCGCCCTTCAGGCGCGCCACCCGCTGCCCGCCGTTCTCCTGCGCCACCTGCACGATCAGCGCGTTGATCTGCTCCTGGCTGATGTACTCGGAAAACCCCTTCTTGCCCACGTAGATGGTGCGGGCGTCCGGGCACCAGCGCAGCAGTTCGGGGTTGGCCAGATAGTCGAACAGCACCACGTCGGCGTGCTGCAGGGCGTGCTGGCCGCGCAGGGTCAGCAGGCCGGGATCGCCCGGTCCGGCCCCGATCAGGGAGACGAAGGCGCGGGAAGGGGTGGGGGCTGGGGCATCGGTCATGTGGCCCAGGCTAGCGGGCCGGGGCGGGGACAAATGCGGGACGCTACGCTGCGGGGATGAACACGCAACTTCTGGAGCGGCTGGCCCACGCCGAGGCGGCGGCCCACACCCGCTACGGACGGACCGGAGCCGCAGCGCGCTTCGGCCCCCTGGTGGCCGTTCATGCGGGACCCGATCTGCCGGTCAACACCGCCTGGCACGACGGCACGCGGCGGCCCACGCCGGAGGAACTCGCCGCGTTTGAGGCGTTCAGCGTTCAGCACGCCCAGTCCGCCACAGTGCATCTGCTCTCGGCCTTCACCACCCTGCTGCCGCTGCTGCGTGACCGGGGTTATGAACTGGATTACGTGCTGCATGCCTACATCCACGATCTGGCGAACCTGCCCGCCCAGCCTCTGACCCAGACTCGGGAGGAGGGGGCCGACGCCTGGGCCGCCCTGGCCGCGCAGGGTTTCGGGCCGGGGGCCGAGGCGATCATGTCGGTGGTGGCGCACGCACCGGGAACGCGGCGGTTCGTGGCAGATGTGGACGGCACCCCCGCCGCCACTGCCGCCTTCAGCCTCACCAGCGCGGTCGCCGCCTTTCACGGCACGGCCACACTGCCCCCCTTTCGGGGGCGGGGCGTGCAGTCAGCGCTGCTGGCCCACCGCCTGCACAGGGCCGCACAAGCCGGAGCCACCCTCGCCAGCGTGTTCGTCACACCGGGCACAGGCAGTGAGCGCAATGTGGAGAGGGCCGGGTTCCGGCTGGCCGGGATGCGGCTGACCCTGAGCCGGAGGGAATGAGCCTCAGTCCGAGGCGCTGGCGAGGATGTTTTGCCCCAGTTCGGAAGGATGGGATGCCGTCGGTCCACTTTGCAGGCAGGGCCAGTCCAGATGATGCGCCGCTGTGTCGTGCAGACCGGCAAAACGCAGGTGGCGCTGGCAGATGAACCACAACTCCTCGCGGTCATTGGGCAGGATGAAATACGCGTCGGAGGTCTCCGAGGGATTGTAGACGCCCACCACCCGGTAGGCCCGGTTCTCCGAAAAGCCGCTTTGCAGCGGAAGGGGCATCGGGGCACGCGGTCCGCCGAGTTCAACGATCCGCACGAACATCTGGGGGTGAAAGGCGAGCATGTCCCACAGTGCAGCGGCGCAGGCCGTGAAACTGGGCGAGGCACCACAAGTTCAAGGGAGGGTCAACGCAGGCTGGGGGCCCACCCGGAGGGGCCTCAGCCGTTCTCCCCAGACACAGAAGATCAGGCCCTCCAGTACACCCTCAGCAGGGGCCGGGGAAGGCAGCACTCCCGGCCCAGGCACAGGCCATGGCTTCAGGAGAGAACCGTCTGCCAGGCCCTTTCCGGCGTCAGCCCCAGTCAGGAACCCAGCCGCCATACAGCATGGGGGGCCAGCAGCCCCGCGCCGATGCTCCGACAGAGAGGACACAACGGATGGGCCTGCTCAGCCGAGTCACCTACCCACCCAAACTGTTCGCCCTTCGTACCGCGTCGCGCACCGCCGCACAGACGGCCTCCTGCACCAGTGCGCCCAGCAGCAGTGGATCGGCGGGGGGCAACGCGCAACTGCTGAGCATGAAGGCGGCGTCCCCGTCCCAGTAGGTGTGGCTGGGGTGGATCACACGGCCCAGCGCGGCTTGTGCGGCGTCGGCCAGGCGGCGGCACTCGGCCTTGCTCAGGGTGTGTTCGGTGACGACGGCAATCAGGGTGGTGTTCTCCACGTCGCCGGGAGTAAACGACACCGCCCCCGGCCCCGTGCCCGGCCCGGCCAGCACGCCGCCGCGTTCGTCCAGCACGTCGCCAATCGGGTTGACCACCGCCAGGGCGCCCACAGAGACGCCGTGACGCTCCAGCATCACGCTGCCCAGGCCGCCGGGCACCGCGCCGGGGCCGCCCAGGTACTTGCCGGCTGTCGTCCCGGTTCCTGCCCCCACCCGGCCACGCGGTACAGGATCAGCGGAGGCAGACCGCGCCGCCGCCTCGCCTTCCTTGTCTCCCGGACGGGCTAGCGGATCGCCCACCCCCAGGTCATACACCACCGCCGCCGGAACAATCGGCACGCGGGCAAACGGCGTCTCGTGGCCCACGCCGCGCTCCTCCAGCACGCGCACCACGCCGGACGCCGCCGCCAGCCCGAAGGCGCTGCCGCCCGTGAGCAGCAGGGCGTGAATGCGCTCCACCTTCTTCTCAGGAGACAGCAGCACGCCCTCGCGCGTCGCCGGGCTCGGCCCAAGGAAGGAGGCGGAGGCCACCGCGCCCGCATCGGGGCAGAGGATCACGGTGCAGCCGGTCACGCCCACGGCATTGGTCCAGTGGCCCACGCGAAAGCCGCGAATGGCGGTCAGGGTGGTGTTGGTCACGGACACCTGACTGTGAGCGGCCAAGCCAGCGTCAAGCCCCGACCCTCAGGCCCCACGGTCCACCGTCTCCACGTACGCGTCGATCTGCTGCCGAATTACGTTCAGGCTGCCTTCCCAGAAGTCCGGGGCACGCAGATCGATGCCGAAGCGGGCGGCCAGGGCTTGCGGCCCCTCGCGGCCCGTGGACGCCAGCAGTTCGTCGTAGCGGGTCTGAAACCCGGCCTCGGTGCCTGCCTCGCGCGCCGCCACGTACTGCGCGTACAGCCCCAGGCCGAACAGCAGGCCGAAGGTGTACGGGTAGTTGTAGAACCCCAGGCTGTAGTAGTGCGGCTTGACCGCCCACATGTACGGGTGCAGCGTGCCGAGCGCGTCGCCGTAGGTCTCGCGCTGTGCCCAGCTCATCAGGTCATTGAACTCCTGCGGGTTGAGGTCCCCCCCCTCACGCCGTTCAAACACCGCCCGCTCGAACAGAAAGCGGCTGTGGATGTCCACCACCACCTGCGCGTGGCCCATCAGGCTGGTTTCCAGCACGTACATGCGTTCCGGCCCCGTGGCCTCGGCCAGCGCAGCGTTCTGCACTACCGTCTCACAGAAGATGGACGCGGTCTCGGCCAGGGTCATGGGCGTCTCGCGTTGCAGCGGCTCGGCGCCCGCCAGCCGGGCGTTGTGGTAACCGTGGCCCAGCTCATGTGCCAGGGTCGACACGCTGTCGAGGCTGGGGGCATGGTTCATCAGGATGCGGCTCTTGCCGCGCGTCCAGCGCATGCAGAACGCCCCGCTGCGCTTGCCCTCGCGCGGGCCGGCGTCCACCCACTCACCGTCAAAGGCCTCGGCGGCAAAGTCACCCAGCTGTTCGGAGTAGCCCCGGAACTGGCGCTCCACGAACTCGGCCCCCGCACCGTAGGTCCACTCGGTCTCGCTGTGGCCCAGCGGGGCCAGAATGTCCCACCAGTCCAGTTTGGCCTTGCCCAGCGCCCGCGCCTTGGCGGCGAAGTAGCGCCGGAAGTCGGGGAAGGAGCGCACGACCGCGCCCTGCATGGCGTCCAGCGTCTCGCGGTCAATACCGTGCGTCAGCAGGCTGGGGGCCACGGCGTCCGGGAAGCCCCGCCGGCGGGCCAGCAATCCTTCCTCGCCCTTGACACCGTTCAGAGCGGCGGCAAACACCACTTCCGAGGACTTCCAGGCGGCGATCTCGGCCGCAAAGGCGTCCCGGCGCACGTCCTCATCCGCGTCGCTGGCCAGCGCCCGCAGCGCGGTGACCGGCAGGCCTTCGCCCCGGAACTCGCCCTTGAGCTGGCTGCTGACGTTTCCGTGCAGCTTGACCCAGCCGCCGGCCCCACTGGGCCGCAGGCGGGCGGCCAGGTCCTCCTCGGGCGGCGACATCTGGTGGCGGGCCAGTTCGATGGCGCGGCGCAGAAAGTGTTCGTGGTCCCGCGCCGTGTCCGAGGCAGACAGCAATTCCGACAGTTGCGCGTCACTCAGGCCACCCAGCCACGCAGTCAGGCGCGAACGCAGCGGCCCCAGCGGCAGCGTCAGGGTGGTGAACGCCGCCACGCGGCCCTGCGCCAGCGCGTCGCGGCTGTCGGTGGTAAAAAAGGCGTTCAGGTAGGCCCCGATGGGCGCCGAGAACGTACTCAGGGCATTCATGGCATCCAGCACGGGTTTCAGGGTGTCGGGGGTGGCGGACGGCCCGTCCTTGCGGACTTCCAGGCGGTCAAACAGCGTTTCGAGGTCCGCAATTCTGGCACGCAGTTCGTCCAGATCCTGTTCCAGTTTCGGGTCACTCAGGCTGGCGTACAGGTCATCGGTGCGCCAGCGGGGCATCCCGCCGTCATGTGCAATCGAGGTCATGGCCCCCAGTCTAGACGCCACACTCCCGCCCCGCACGCGATCAACTCTTGATCGATACAGTTGCGCGTGGCGACGGCCTTTGCGCCTCATCCGCGGCGGCCAGAAAAGTGCTACTTTAATCGAACCGTTAACTGAACTGGCGTCATTGCGGCGCCCCATCTCTGGAGGTTTTACCTATGCGTACCCGCCTCGTTCTGTCTGCCGCCCTGAGCGCCGCCGGCCTGCTGTCCAGTGCCAGCGCCGCCACCACCCTGACCGTGTTCATGGGCAGCCAGCAGCGTCCGGAGATCTTCCAGCCGCTGTTTGACCGCTTCGAGGCCGCCAACCCCGACATCAAGGTCAAGATCGAGACCGGCGGCGCCACTAGCGAGGCCCAGAACCAGTATCTGACCACCGTGCTGGCCGCGCGCGACGACACCCTGGACATCTTCCTGATCGATGTGGTGCGGACCGCCACCTTCGCTGCCGCCGGATGGGCCGAGCCGCTCAACGGGTACATCAGCGGGGCCGACGCCTACCTCAAGTCCTTCCTGCCCGGCCCGGTGGGTGCGGCCACCTACGGCGGCAAGCTGTACGCCATGCCCGCCTTCACCGACGCTCAGTTCCTGTACTACCGCAAGGACCTGCTGACCAAGTACAAGGCCAAGGTCCCCACCACCTGGGACGAACTGACGGCCACCGCCACCAGAATCCAGAAGGGCGAGGGCGGCAAGATGCAGGGCTTCAACTTTCAGGGGGCGCCCATCGAGGGCACCGTGTGCAATTTCCTGGAGACGCTGTGGACCGGCGGCGGCGACGCCAGCAACGTCAACAGCGCGGCGGGCCGGCAGGGCCTGAACTTCCTGGTGAACTCGGTCAAATCCAGGCTGTCACCCGCCGCCAGCGCCGAGATCAAGACCGACGACTCGCGCCAGCAGTTCCAGGCCGGGGACGTGGCCATGGGCCTGAACTGGAGCTACGCCTGGGCGCATTTCCAGGGCAACAGCCCGCAGCCCACCCAGGTCAAGGGCAATGTGGGCGTGGCCGCGCTGCCGTCCTTCGGCAAGAATCCCAGCGCCACCTGCACCGGGGGCTGGGAATGGGGCGTCAACGCCTACGGCAACCACAAGAAAGAGGCCGTCAAACTGCTGCAGTTCATGTCCAGCGTGAACATCCAGCGTGAGATGGCAGTCAAGGGCGCCTACCTGCCGGTCCGCAAAAGCCTGTACAGCGACCCTGCCGTGCTGGCCGCCAATCCGCACTTCAAGGCGCTGTATCCGGTGATTCTCAAAGCCCGCCCGCGCCCGGTCACCCCCAACTACCCCAAGGTCAGCGAGATCATCCGCAACAACGTCTCGGCCGCCGTGGCGGGCAGCAAGACTGTGGACGCCGCCCTGAGCGACATGCAGCGCGACCTGTCCCCGCTGTTGAAGTAGGTTCTGCCTGCCCCGCCTGCCCCCACGTCTGGAGCCACGTTGCAGCGGGGGGCAGGTTCGTTGGGGCAGCCTGAAGGAGCGCCCATGACCCAGAAGAACATCGCCGCGCCGCTGCCCCGGCGCAGGAGGCCCAGGCACGGCGAGGCCAGCGAGGGACGGCTGGCCTTCTGGCTGCTGCTGCCTGCCGCGCTGCTGCTGTGCGGCGTGCTGCTGTTCCCGATGCTGACCACCTTCCGCGACTCCTTTTATTTCAACAAGCTGACTGAACCGTTCAACGGGCAACCCTTCGTGGGCGTCAAGAACTACGTGCAGATGTTCGGCGATCCGCGCTTCGGCACGGCGCTGCGAAACACGCTGTTCTTCGCGGTGCTGACGGTGGGCGGCTCGTTTCTGGTGGGCATTCCGATGGCGCTGGCGGCCCACACGCCCAGCCGGGTGCGGGGGCTGGCACGGGTGGCCCTGCTGCTGCCGTGGGCCATGCCGCCGGTGATGACCGGCCTGATCTTCGCGTGGCTGTTCAACGCGCAGTACGGCGTCTTCAACGACATTCTGGTGCGGCTGGGGGTCATTCAGGAGCCGCTGCGCTGGCTCAGCACGCCGGGGCTAGCGGTGCTGGCAATGGTGGTCACGATCGTCTGGAAAACCAGTTCCTTCGTGGCGCTGATCGTGCTGGGAGGGTTGCAGGGCATTCCCCGCGACCTCACCGAGGCGGCGGAGGTGGACGGCGCCACCCGCGCGCAGTCGTTCTTCCGCATCATCCTGCCGCTGCTGGCCCCTAGCCTGGCTGTTGCCTTCAT
Organism: Deinococcus aerolatus; assembly: GCF_014647055.1. Lineage (NCBI taxonomy): Bacteria > Thermotogati > Deinococcota > Deinococci > Deinococcales > Deinococcaceae > Deinococcus > Deinococcus aerolatus. The sequence continues at coordinate 80,793 of NZ_BMOL01000001.1, forward strand.
CTTCCGCTCCATCAGCGCCGTGCAGGTGTTCGATATTCCCTACACCTTCATCCAGCAGGCTCCGGCGCAGGGGCTGCTGGAAACGCTGGGCGTGTACATCTACCGCACCAGCATCGAGTTTCTGGACTTCGGCTACGCGGCCACCCTCAGCGTGGCGCTGTTCGCGGTGAGTCTGGCCGTGACCGCCGTATACGTGCGCTTCGTGCGCGACGGGGCCAGCACATGAGGGGGGCAAGCATATGAGTGGCGAGACCGCCGCGCCTGAACGCCTGGGCCTGCTGGACCGTGTGGGCCGCACCCTGGGCCTGGGCGCACTGATCGTGGGCGGCTTCTTTCCCCTGGTCTGGATGCTGCTGACCAGCCTCAAGACCGAGGCCGAGTTGCAAAAATTTCCGGTCCAGTACCTTCCGGGAGCGCTGGACGCCGCCAACTACGTCCGCGTGTTCAGCGAGCAGCCCTTTGCGCGTTTCTTCTTCAATTCCATGACCGTCAGCCTGCTGAGCACGCTGCTGTGCATCGCGGTAGCGGTGCCGGCGGCCTACGCGCTGGCCCGCCTTCAGGTCTGGGGGCGCGGCGCGCTGCTCACCGCCGTGGTGGCCTTTTCCATGTTTCCGGTGGTCAGCCTGCTGGTGCCGCTGTTCCGGCTGTTCCGCAGCGTGGACCTGCTCAACAGTTACCCCGCGCTGATTCTGCCCTACGCCGCCCTGAGCCTGCCGGTGGCGATCCTGACGCTGGTGGCGTTTTTCAGCGCCATCCCGCGCGATCTGGAAGCAGCGGCGATGATCGACGGCACCTCGCGGCTGGGGGCGCTGTGGCGCGTGGTGCTGCCGCTGTCCGCGCCGGGCATGGTCACGGCAGCGCTTCTGGTGTTCGTCAACTCCTGGAACGAGTTCCTGCTGGCCCTGAGCTTTAACACCAAGCTGGACATGCGCACGGTCAGCGTGGGTGTCACGCTGTACCAGGGTGAATTCGCCTTTCCGTGGCCGCTGATTGCCGCCGCCGTGGTGATCGCCACCATTCCTCTGGTGGCCCTGATCGCCGTATTTCAGCGCCGCTTCGTGGCCGGATTGACGGCAGGGGGGGTCAAGGCGTAGCGGTGGCGACAGTCAACAGCTATTGACGAGCGATGCAGCCGCCCGCGAGCAAACACACTGCGGCCCTCCCCGCCTGCCCCTCCCGTTCCACGGGCCACACGCCACTTGCCTTCCAAAGGAGCTTTCATGACCCAGCCCTCCCAATCCGAATTCCTGTGGTTTCTGCAACTGTCGCGCGACGGCGAATTCATCGGCACGAGGAACAAGATGCCGCGTCAGCCCACGTTGCCTTACCTGCAAAGCCTGATCAGCACGGCGGGTGAGGCGGGCTTTGACGCGCTGCTCACCGCCACCAACTACCACAGCGAACACGAGAACTACACGGCGGCGGTGGCGGCCCTGGCGAAAACGGCGCCCACCGATCCAGCGCTTCTCATCGCGGTGCGGCCCGGCATGTTCCAGCCGGCCATGTACGCCAAGATGCTCGCCACGCTGCAAAACCTGTTTCCGGGGCGCGTGCGCCTGAACATCGTGACCGGCAGCAGTCCCGCCGAGAACGCCATGTACGGCGATTTCGAGGACCACGGCAAGCGCTACGAGCGCACCCGCGAATTCATTCAGATTCTGCGCCAGTTGTGGACCCAGCCGCCGCCCCAGTCCTTCAGGTCCGACATCTATGCCTTTGACAACGCTGTCCTTGACCCCGCCCCGGTGCAGCCCATTCCCATCTACTTCGGCGGCGCGTCCCCGGTGGCCCAGGGCATCGCTGCCGAGCTGGCCGACGTCTACCTGATGTGGGGCGAGCGCGAGGACATGCTGCGGGAGCGCATGGCCCAGATGCAGGCGCTGGCCGCGAAGGCCGGGCGAACGCTACGCTATGGCCTGCGAACCCACGTCATCGTGCGGGAAACCGAAGCCGAGGCGAGGGCGGCTGCCGAACGTCTGATCAGCCGGGTGGACCCGGAGGTGCGGGCCGCCTTTGTCGCCAGCCACGCTCATGTGGACGGCGTGGGCCAGCAGCGCCAGATCGACATGGTCAAGAATCTGGACGCCGACCTGATGGTCGAGCCGGGTCTGTGGGCTGGCGTGGGCATGGCCCGCAGCGGCGTGGGCGTCGCCCTGATCGGTGACCCGCAGGGGGTGGCCGACAAGATTCGCCGCTATGAGGCCATGGGGTTCTCGTCGTTTATCTTCAGCGGCTACCCGCACCTGGAAGAAGCCCGCCGGTTCGGGGAACTGGTCATGCCGCTGCTCAGGGGCCGGGCCGAGGAGACCCGCGCCATTCACACGGACAGGGTGGCCCCCGTCTCCTGACCACGCCACAGACGGGAGCCACAGACGGGAGGGAGGCGCGCATTGCTGCCGCGCCTCCCCCCGTCTGCCCCAGAGGGCTTACTTCACCTTGGTCCGGATAAAGCAGGTGACCGACTCGCCGCCCCTGAGATCCGGCAGCTGCCAGCGGACGTTGGTGTACTCGCTGGGGTTGACCGTCACTTCCTTCTTGACGTCCTGGCCGTTCTCGGTGACGGTTACGAATTTCTTCAGAGGCGCTGCGGCGTAGCTCTTGCCGTCGATGCTGAACAGCGCCGTCACGCCGTCCACGCTGCACTGCTGCGCAACGAACGACGTGGCCGCCGGCACCGCCATGTTCAGCTTAATCTGCTTGACCGTCACCCGGCTGGTGTTCTCCACGCGCTGCTGCAACTGCAACAGGTCGCCCGGCGCCACGCCCCGGTTGGCGGTGTCGGTCAGCTTCTCGACGGTTTTGCCGTCCTCCTTGACCTCAGCCACCAGCAGGGTGGATGCCGTGACTTTCAGGGGGGAGTTCTGCGCGCCTGCGCTGTGCGCCAGCAGGGGAGCGGCCAACAGCGCAGTCACCAGCGCCTTCGTACCTTGGGTGTTGTTCATGAGAGTTCCTCCTGACGCCATTGTGCCCAGGGTCAATGAGAGCCATGCGCGGCGGAACTGACGACAACCGTCAGAAACGGGGGGTATTACTGGACAGCTGCCGCGCCGCTCAGTCCACGTTCCTCTACCACGGCGGCCAGCACGCGGGCAATCTCATGGATCTCGGCGGCGTCCTGGCCCTCCACCATCACCCGGATCAGGTTCTCGGTGCCGCTGGGACGCAGGTTGACGCGGCCCCGCCCGGCCAGCTGGGCCTCGGCCCGGGAGACCGCGAGCTGCACGCCCTCGTCGCGGGCGATGGCCTTCTTGTCGGCCACGCGCACGTTCACCAGCGTCTGCGGATACATGGTCAGTTCGTCGAACAGCACGTCCAGCGTAGTGTCCAGCTGCTTCATGCTGGCCAGGGTCAGCAGCGCGGTCAGCACCCCGTCACCGGTGGGCGACACGTCCAGAAACAGCACGTGCCCGCTCTGCTCGCCGCCCAGTTGCAGGCCCTTGGAATGCAGGCGCTCATGCACGTAGCGGTCACCCACAGCGGTGCGTTCCAGCGGAATGCCCGCCTCCTGCAGCTTCACCTCCAGCGCCATGTTGGTCATGATGGTCGCCACCACCGCCGCCGCCGGACGGGCGCGGGCGTTCAGCAGCAACATATGGTCGCCATGAACCACGTTGCCGCGTGAATCCACGAACAGCGCCCGGTCCGCGTCGCCGTCGAAGGCCACGCCCAGGTCGTAGTCGCCGTTGCGGACGATGGTCTGGAGGTGATCCATGTGGGTGCTGCCGCAGCCTCGGTTGATGTTGCGCCCATCGGGGGTGGTGTACACCGCGAACACGTCGGCCCCCGCCGCCTGGAACACCTTGGGGGCCACCCGGTAGGCCGCGCCGTTGGCACAGTCCAGCGCAATTTTGAGGCCGCTCAGGTCCGGCGCGTGCGAGGTCAGGTACTGAATGTAGATCCGCTCGGCCTCGGTGGAGTTGGTCACGCCGCCCAGGTCCACGCCGGTCACCGGGACCAGCCCAGGCACGTCGTCGATGGCCGCCTCGATCTCATGCTCGGTGGCGTCGCTGAGCTTCTGGCCGTCCGGGCCAAAGAACTTGATGCCGTTGTCCTGGTACGGGTTGTGCGAGGCGCTGATCACCACGCCCGCATCGGCCCCCAGTTGCCGCACCAGGTAACTGACGCCGGGGGTGGGCAGCACGCCCACGTGAATCACGTTGACGCCGCGCGCCGTCAGCCCCGCCGCCAGGGCCGCTTCCAGCATGTCCCCGCTCTGGCGGGTGTCCTTGCCGATCACCACGTTGACCTTGCCGGTCCGCGAGCGGCGCTTGAGCACCTCACCCGCCGCCGCCCCCAGCGTCATCACCCACGCAGCCGTCAGGGGAAACTCGCCCGCCACGGCCCGCACGCCATCGGTGCCGAAATACTTTCTCTCGCCATCACTCATATGGTTCCGATCATAGCGTCATGAGTGCTTTACACACCTCACTCATTCTGGCAAGGCCGGCCCGGTCAGAAAGGCCCGGTAGCGCTGCACTTCGGCCGCCAGCCCCTTCCGAAAGGCAGCGGTCTGGCGAAAGCCAGGGGTGAAGCCCAGATCGGCACTCAGCTCTCCCCCACCAACGCTCAGGTTGGCCCAGCCCACCGCCCGTCCGGCCTGAAACACAGGCAGCGCGTAGTAGCCCATCGTGCGCTTGGCGGCCGGCGTGTACGCCTCGAACCGGTAGGGCCAGCCATGCAGGTGTTCAAAGCGGCGGCGGTCCCACACCAGCGGATCGAACGGCCCCACGATTCGTACGCCGCGCGGGACAGGTGCGTCGGACGGTGGGTGGTCCACCCCCCAGACGTAGGACACGCCGTCCACCCTCGCGCCCGCCAGCTCCTCTCTCACCGCCACCGTGAAAGCCGTCTTCAGCCCGCCGCGCAGGTGCGGGAGGCCAAAGCCCGACAGGCTGACCAGATAGCGCAGGCTGGCCTCCGGCAGCGGGCCGTACAGGGCGGCGAGCAGATGCACAGTTCGGCGCAGGCGTTCAGCGTCGGGCAGCGGACGCGCGCGCAGGGCGGCCAGATGCGGCGCGGGGCCGTACACGCGCACGCCGCCCACCCGGCGGGTCACGCGGGCCTCGCCCCGGTAGTGCAGCGCCCCCAGGATGCGGGTGCTGATGCTGGACTGCCCGCCCCAGGCGTTGACGGTGCGGCCCCGGCCCAGCGCGGCGGCCAGCGCACGCGGATGCAATTCCTCACCTCCGTTCAACAGGACACGGACCTCCTCCAGCAGGGCGGGATGCTCGCGCTCCACCCGGCCCGGCGCGACTTCACGCGGGTGTAGCAGCGCCTGGACCGCCCTGGGCACAAAGCCGTAGTTGGGAATCATGTCCTCCTCGGCGTCCAGCTCGGCGTAGCGGCGTTCCAGCTCGCCGGCCCGGTAGCCAGGAACGCGGGCCAGCAGCGTCAGGTCCTGGGCGCGGGCCGGGGCACGGATGGGATCGGCCTGCAAGAAGCCCATGCGGTCCAGCGCCGCCTGAAGCGAGAGCTGCGGCGTCAGGGTCCGGAAGGCCGCCGCACGCAGGTCGGCGGCTGTGAGGACAGCCACTGCTAGCCCGCCTGGACCATCCCGGCCCGCCGCTCCAGCTCCTGCAACATGGCCGAGGCGTGGCCCGCCGGGTTGGCGTTGCGGTGCTGATGGGCCAGGCGGCCCTGCGGATCAATCAGGAAGGTGACGCGGGCCGTCAGGCCCAGCAGGCCGCCCAGGCCGCGCACCACGCCGTACGCCCGGCACAGCACCCTGTCACCGTCAGGAATCAGGGGGTGCGTCAGGCCGCAGGTGTCACGAAAACGGGCCTGATGGGCCTCGGTGTCGGCGCTGACGCCGATGACGACCGCGTTGAGGCGCTCGAATTCGGGCAGGGCGGTTTCGAAGCGCCGGGCCTCTATAGAACAGTCGGCCGACCCCGCACGTGGGAAGAAGTACAGCACCACCCACTGCCCACGCAGGGCCGACAGACGGACGGTGCGTCCGTCGTCGCTGCGACGCGTGAACTCGGGGGCTGCCTGATGAACGGCGGGCTTCATGCCGGCATTTTAGGGGGGTGGGATGCGCCGTGCAGTGGGCCGGACGGCTGCGAGGTTGAAGCTTTGTGAAGACAGGCTCTGACCACCCCCCGCCTGCCCTACACTTGCGACATGCTCAGCCGCGCCGATCTGGAGGCCCGCGAGGCGCAGACGCTCGCGCCCTACGCGACCCTGAGTCGCGACGCGCGCGCCCGGGAATACCCGGAGGCCGAGAGCGGAACGCGCACCGCCTTTCAAAAGGACCGGGACCGGGTGCTGCACACCACCGCCTTCCGCCGCCTGGAGGCCAAAACGCAGGTGTTCCTGAACGCCAGCGGCGACCACTACCGCACCCGGCTGACGCACACGCTGGAGGTGCAGCAGGTGGCCCGTTCGGTGGCGCTGAACCTGGGCCTGAACGAGACGCTGGCCGAGACTGTGGCCCTGGCACACGATCTGGGTCACCCACCCTTCGGTCACGCCGGGGAACGGGTGCTGGACGCCCTGATGGCCGGGCACGGCGGCTTTGACCACAACACCCAGGCCCGGCGCATCGTCTCGGTGCTGGAACAGCCCAGGCCGGACCATCCTGGCCTGAACCTGACCCTGGACACGCTGGACGGCCTGAACAAACACCGCCGCGCCGGGCTGGGGCCGCCCAGCCTGGAGGCCCAACTGGTGGACGCGGCCGACGCCCTGGCCTACACCGCCCACGATCTGGACGACGGCCTGCGCAGCGGGCTGCTGTCCCACGCCGGGCTGCTGGAGCTGCCGCTGTGGCAGCAGCTGACCCGGCGGGCCGGCGTGGACGGCCCGGTGCTCTCGGAGGGGCAGCGGCGAACCCTGCACCGTGAGTTGCTGGGCTGGCTGATCAGCGACCTGACGGCGGCCAGCGACGCGGCGATTGCCGCGAGCGGCGTGGGCAGCGCTGCCGCGGCTCGGGCCTTGCCGGACCGGCTGATCACCTACAGCCCCCCGCTGCGCGCCCTGCTGCGCGACACGGGCATCTTTCTGAAGGACAACCTGTACCGCCACTGGCGCGTGGAGATGCAGGTGGAGCAGGCCAGCCGGGTGCTGACCACGATGTTCCACGCTTTCACGGGGCGGCCCAGCATGTTGCCGCCGCAGTTCCGGGAGCGCGCTGGGGCCGAGGCCCTGCCGCGCGTGGTCTGCGACTATCTGGCCGGCATGACAGACCGCTACGCGCTCGACATGCACGCGAGTATCGTGCCCCCCGCGCAGCATGCTCCGCATTTCTAGGCGCCGCATGTCCAGGCCACGTCTATCCAGCCGTCCGCCTGAAAAAATTTCCAGGCATCCGTTGCCGTCAGCCTCCCCTTGCCCACCCCAGTCTCAATCTGATAGCCTGACCTTTAGTGTCTTGCGCTTGGTAGGGCGCGGATAGCCGGGCAGGCACCCGGACACGCACGAACCTTTCCCCCATGAAGGCCGGGGCGTGTCGCCGCCAAATCCCACAGATGACCGGAGTACAGCCGTGAAAACCTTTGTTCCTAAAAATGACGAGCAGAACTGGATTGTGGTAGACGCCACCGACATCCCGCTGGGCCGCCTGGCCACCGTCGTGGCGAGCCGCATCCGTGGCAAGCACCGCCCCGACTTCACCCCCAACATGATCCAGGGCGACTTCGTGATCGTGGTCAACGCATCCAAGATCGCGCTGACCGGCGGCAAGCTCGACGGCAAGGTCTACACCCGCTACAGCGGCTACCAGGGCGGCCTCAAGAGCGAAACCGCCCGTCAGGGGCTGGCCAAGCACCCCGAGCGCGTGATTGAGCACGCCGTGTTCGGCATGCTGCCCAAGGGCCGCCAGGGCCGCTCCATGCACAACCGCCTGAAGGTCTACGCCGGCGAACGTCACCCGCACGTCGCGCAGAACCCGCAGGCCCTGGCCATCACCAACACTGCCCGCACCAAAAATAACGAGGTCAAATAATCATGGCGATTCAGCAACCTGAACAGTTCTACGGCACGGGCCGCCGCAAGACCGCCGTGGCCCGCGTGTTCCTGCGCCCCGGCGAAGGCAAGATCATCGTCAACGGCAAGGAGTTCCAGAGCTACTTCCGTGGCCTGCTGCGCGCCGTTCACGCCCTGCAGGCCTTCCGCGAGACCGGCACGGCAGGCCGTTACGACGCCCTAATCACCGTGACCGGCGGCGGCCCCACCGGCCAGGCCGACGCCATCAAGCTGGGCATTGCCCGCGCCCTGCTGAAGGTCAACCCCGACTTCCGCGCCGTCATGAAGCCCTCGGGCCTGCTGACCCGCGACTCGCGCGAAGTCGAGCGCAAGAAGTACGGCCTCAAGAAGGCCCGCCGCGCGCCCCAGTTCAGCAAGCGCTGAAGCCAGACTTCAACGAGAAAGCCCCTCCACGTTGTGGAGGGGCTTTTTTTGGTGTGATCTCGAAGAGGCGTGTCATCAGGGAAAGACAGCGTGTCGAGAGGCGCAGCCCCGCGCCTACACCCACGTCCCGCTGATTTCCCGCACCGCCAGCGTCGTGCCCTCGGCGCTCACGATCAGGACCTGGGCACCTTCCGGGGTGTCGGGGCCGGTGGCCCGCCACTCGCTGTCGCCGACGCGAACGCGGCCCGTTCCATTCTGGATGGCGGCGGTCACGGTGACGGTGCGGCCCACCAGACGGCTAGCCCCGGTGTTCAGGCGGTCACCCTCCTGGCCGCCCAGCGCCAGCCTGCCCACGTAACGCTTGCCCAGGAACACGGCCACGACGCTCAGGACGGCGAACAGCGCCAGTTGAATCGGCACGGCCAGCGGCAGCACGAACACCACCAGCCCCAGCGCAAAGGAGGCCAGCGCCAGCCAGACAAAGAAGATGCCCGGCGCGGCCACTTCCAGCATCAGCAGCACCGCGCCCAGCACCCACCAGTGGCCGGGCAGGACGCGCTCAAACGTCGGCAGCAAGTCTGTCATACCTACCGCTTGGTCCCGCCGAAGGCCTCTTTCGCCACCTCCGCGATGCCCTGCAGGCTGCCCAGGATGCTGGTGGCCTCGATCGGCAGAATCAGGGTCTTCTGGTTGGGGGCAACTGCGATGTCCTTTAGGGCATCGACGTAGCGCTGCGCGATGAAGTAGTTGATGGCCTGCGCGTTGCCCGAAGCAATCGCCTCGCTGACCATGCGGGTGGCCTCGGCTTCTGCCGCCGCCTCGCGCTCCCGGGCCTCGGCGGTCAGGAAGGCGGCCTGACGGCGGCCCTCAGCATTCAGGATCTCGGCCTGTTTCTCGCCCTCGGCCTTGAGGATCGCGGCCTGACGGAAGCCCTCGGCGTCCAGGATGTTGGCCCGCTTCTCGCGCTCGGCCTTCATCTGCCGGCCCATACTGGCCACCAGATCGGCCGGCGGGCGGATGTCCTTGACCTCAATGCGCGTGACCTTGACCCCCCACGGCTCGGTCGCCTCGTCCACCACGGCCAGCAGGCGGGCGTTGATGGAGTCGCGGTTGCTCAGCAGGTCATCCAGGCTCATGCCGCCCATCACGGTGCGGATGTTGGTCATGGTCAGGTTGAGGGTGGCCTGCTCCAGATTACGCACCTCGTAGCTGGCCTTGGCCGAATCCAGCACCTGATAGAACACCACGCCGTCCACAGTGATCAGGGCGTTGTCCTGGGTGATGACCTCCTGGCTGGGCACGTCCAGCACCTGTTCCATCATGTTGACCCGGCGCCCGATGCGGTCGATGTACGGGATGATCAGGTTCAGGCCGGGCTTGAGGCTGCGCTGGTACTTGCCAAAGCGTTCCTGCGTCCACTCGTAGCCCTGCGGAACGCTCTTGACCCCCGCCAGCAGGGTGATCAGCACCAGTAAAACGAGAACGACGATAACGATGAGTGGGCCCATGAAGTTCCTCCTGACAGCACTACGAGGGGGCCGCGCGGAAGGTTCCCGTGCCACAAGGCCCTAGACTCGTCTGCAATGACGCTGGTGGAGTTGAAGGACGTGACGGTGAGGGCCGCGGGCCGCACCCTGCTGGAAGACGTGAACCTGAGCCTGAAACGGGGTGAGGCCCTGCGTCTGTTCGGCCCCAACGGCGGCGGCAAGACCACGCTGCTGCGCCTGCTGGCAGGGGAGGTCTCGCCGGTGCTGGGCCAGCGCAGCTACGGCCTGAACGGCGTGCGGCAGAACTCGGCGGTGCGGGCGCGGCGCAGCCTGTCGGTGGTGGGCCCGGATGCTGAGGCGTTCTACCTGACCCGCGACTGGGCGCAGAGCGTGCGCGACGTGCTGCTGGCGGCCTTTGAGGGCGACACCCTGCGGCTGTGGCAGGCCACGCCGGACGCGGAGGCGCGGCTGTCGGACGTCGTGACCCTGACTGGGCTGGAGTCGCTGCTGGAACGCGACTTCCGCACCCTCAGCCACGGGCAGCGGCGGCGGGTGGTGCTGGCCCGCGCGCTGATGCCCCGGCCCGAGGCGCTGCTGCTGGATGAATTTACCGATGGCCTGAGCGTGGGGGCAAGGGCAGAGCTGGGCCGCGTGCTGAAGGACGTTCACGCTTCCGGCGTCGCCATCGTCCTGGCTACCCACCGCCCCGACGAGGCGCCCGAACTGCCGTGGCGCACGGTGCGGGTGGAAGGCGGACAGGTGCGTGAGGAGGAGGCCACCCTGCCCTCTCTCCCGCCTCGCCTGCGTCTGCCCATCCCGCCCGGTACCGGAGACTTGATCCGTTTAGAGGATGTGGAGGTCTGGCGCAACGGCCACCGCGCGTTGGGGCCGCTGGGCTGGACGTGGGAAGCGGGGCAGCACTGGCTGGTCACCGGCGAGAACGGCAGCGGCAAGAGTACCCTGGCCCGCGTGATCGCCGGAGAGCTGTACCCCGCGCTGGGCGGAAGCGTGACGCGCCCCTACCTGACACGCGACCTGCTGACCGAGCGCCGCCGCACCGTGGGCCTTGTCGGGGCCGAACTGGGCATCCGCCAGCGGCGTGACTGGACCGGACAGGACATCATTGCCAGTGCGTGGCACGGTACCGAGGGTTTTGTGGCGGAACTGAGCGCGGCAGAGCTGGAACGGGTGCATGAACTTGCAACTCAGCTTGATCTGCTCGCCCTCCTGCCGCGCCAGGCAACAACGCTGTCACAGGGACAGTTGCGGCGGCTGCTGCTGGCCCGCGCGGTGGCCCACGCCCCCACCCTGCTGATTCTGGACGAGGGGCTGGATTTCGTGGACGGCGAGAGCCGCGCCCGCTTCTCGGCGCTGCTGCCGGAGCTGGTACGCGGAGGCACCCATCTGATGGTCATCGCCCACCGGGACAGCGACGCGCCGGATGGCTTGACACACCACCTGCATCTGGACGGTGGACGGGTGGCGACGCTATCGCGTCTGTCCGTGGCTTCGGCAGATTGAGCAGGGGGCCGGCGTGCAGCTCCCCTGCCTCTTCATTCTCCGGGAATGTTTACCTGATGGCGATGTCCGAGACCGTGAACGGCAGCTCCGGCGTCAGGCCTGGGCCACGCTTGTCGAACTGGGCGTTGACCACCAGCAGCCGCTTGCCCTGCTGCGCAATGGTGGTGGGGAAACGCAGAGTGGGGTCACTGAACGGCGTGCCCAGGGTGCCCCGGCTGAAATCGGCAGACATGGTGACGGGCACGATGATAACGTCGGCGTTGCGGACCACGTACAGCGTCTGGCCGTCCAGCAGGATGCCGTCGCCGTTCTTGACGGTCTGCCCGCTCAGGTTGATCTCGGTCACGGACCGGTCGGCCACGGTGATGCGGAACAGTTTGCCGGTGTTGCTCTGGACCACGATCAGGGTCATGCCGTCGGGCGTGGAGGCGATGCCGTTCAGGTTAAATCCCGTCTGGTACTGCAGCGCCGTGCCTGTAAAGTCCAGCCACGCTTCCATGTCGCCCACGCCAGAGGCCGTGCGGGCGGCGCGAAACAGGACGGGGCGCTGCGAATCGGTGACGTAGGCCGCGTCGGGCGTGAGCGTGATGTCGTTCAGGAAGGTGGCCGGGGCCGCGGGGGTGGTCAGGGTCTTGAGCAGCGACCCGCTCACGGTGTCGTACACAAACAGCTTGCCGCTGCCGCCGCCCGCGATGTACAGGCGGTTCTGTGCGTCCACCTTCATGCCCACCGCAGTCGGGCGCTCGGCCACAGGCGGCAGGAAGACCTGCGTGTCCTTCTGGCCCAGCGTGCCCCTGAAAACGGTGCCATCGGTGGTGCTGCCCACGTAGAAGGTATTGCTCCCCGCGAGGTGGGCAATCCCCTCCGGGAACACGGCGTTGCCGGGCAGGGTGTAGCTGGTCACCCCACCCGGCGGCAGGCCCAGCACACCACATGCGGCGAGGGTCGCGGTCAGGGCAGCGGCAGTCAGTAATTTTTTCATACTTCCAGTTATATGGATCTGTGGGGGACTGGGTTGCGTTCCGCGTTGACGCAAGGTTCAGAAAGTAACCCACAACACGTGATCGACCAGCGCCGCCCCAGTCAGACTCGCCTCACTTTGACGCACTACTCTCCGCGCATGACGCGTTTTGCCCTGACCCTCGCCCTGCTTGCCCTGCTTGCCCTGCCCGCCCTGCCTGTGGCGCTGGCCCAGACGGCTCCCGCCTCCTCACCGGCCCCGGCGGCCACCCCGGCACCCCAGCGGGTGATCGAGGCCATCACCGTGACGAGCAACCAGGGCTACAGCATCAAGGTGCCCGGCGGCTGGACCCCACTGAAAAACGTGCCGAATGTGGACGTGGCTTTCGTCAACAAGACTGTGGGGCAGCTGCGGCCCACCGTGACCGTGGTCGTTCAGGATATCCCGGCGGACCTCAAGGCCACGCTGGCCGACGTCCGCGATCTGAACGCCAGCAAGATGCCCAGCGTGGTCCCCAACCTGAAAATGCTGGGCGAGAAGACCATCCGGGTCAGCGGCCAGAACGCCATCCTGTGGAGCTACACCGGCGACGGCGACGGCGGCAAGGTGCGCTGGACCCAGGTGCTGACCCTGAAGAACAACCGCCTGTACACCGTGACCCTGGTGACCCCCACTGGCACGCCCGAGGCATTGCTGGACAGCGGGCGCGCAATTGTCGACAGCTTTGCCCTGACCGCCAAGTAGGCCCTGGCCCGCCCGGCATTCACCCCCCGAACATGCCCCCTCCACTGAGCAGGGGGCAATTCTATGCAGACCCACGGACTGGTTCAGCCGCCCAGACAGGCCGTGATTACGGGTTCCATTTGTTTCGCTTACAAATCGGGAACGCGCCGATTTGCAAACTTCACGCCCGGAACCCGTTCTACTCCCGCCCGCTTCGCTCGGATGTCCATCGTTTTTACAAACGATTCAATCGGAGTCAGTACGACAGCCCTCTTCGCTATTCGCGCTCCAGCCGGTCTGCCCAGGCGTTCAGGTACGCGCCCAGATCACTCTGGCGTTCCAGCCGGGTGTGGGCGTGGCGGGCCAGCAGCGGCAGCGTGCCCACCTGCACGGCGTAGCCCGCCACCTCCAGCATGGCCTCATCGTTGTCGCTGTCGCCGAAGGCCACCGCGCGCCCGTGCGGCAGCCGCAGCGCGTCGGCGATCAGGGTCAGGGCTGCGCCCTTGTGCGCCCCTTCCGGCGTGACGGTCAGGAAACTTACATAGGGGTCCTGTGCGCCGGTCAGGACCAGGTGTGGGTGAGATTCCCTGAGCCGCCGGGCAAGACCGGCCACCTGCGGGTGGTAGAAGCCGACTTTCAGGATGTCCCCGGCAGGCGCCTCGTTCAGCGGGCCGAAGTTGCGGGCAATCATCCAGGGTTCCGGCTCGGTGCCGCGCGGCAGGTCCACGAACAGGCGCTCGGCGGTGAACAGCACGGTCCGCGCGCCCGTCAGTTCATGGGCCAGCACCGCCTCCAGGTCCCTGGGCGTGAAGCGGGCCTCGGTGTGCAGTTCGCCCCCCACCACAATGCGCCCGCCGTTGTTGGTGGCCACGGCGTCGGGCTGCATGGCGTCCATCACGGCGTCGGGGGCCGTATCGCGCCCGGTGATGATCGCCAGCCTGACGTCCGCCGCCCGCAGCCGGGCCAGCCCCTGGGCGGTGGCCGCGTCCGCCGCCCGGCCCTGCTCGGTGATCAGGGTGCCGTCCAGATCAAAGGCCATCAGCAGCGGCACACCTGCCGGGGGTGCGGTGCTGGGACGGGTCGGGGCTGAATCGGGAGAGGTCACGGGCGGCAGCGTAGCAAAGACCGGCCGGGCCAAAGGAGAGCGGGGCCAGGGAAGCGCAGCGGCCTGGCTACCTGGCCGGCACCTGAGTGTCAGGCCCGGGCTGTTCCGTCTCCAGAACCGCCGTGTCCTGAACCGCGGGCAGGGTGAACCGGAGGTCGGTGCCGCCCTGAGCGTTGGCCTCGATCCAGATGCGGCCGCCGTGGCGCTCCACGATCCGCCGGCACACCGCCAGCCCGATGCCGTTGCCCCCGGTGGCGGTGCGCCCGTGCAGCCGCTGGAACATGCCGAAGACCTTCTCGGCGTGTTCCAGCGCGACCCCGATGCCGTTGTCGCGCAGCGTGAACAGATGCAGTTTGCCGTCCGGCTCGGCACTCAGCTCGATCCGCAGCGGCGCGGCCCCATGAAATTTAAGGGCGTTGCCCAGCAGATTGTCCAGCAGCTGCCGCATCTGGGGTGGGTTGGCCCAGACCGGCGGCAGCTCGGAAATCTGCAGTTCGGCGTCTGACGGCCACGGCAGGTCCGCCAGTACCTTCCGGGACAGTTCCCCCAGATCCGTCGCGGTGCGCGGGGCGTCCTCGCTGACGGTGGTCAGCGCCAGCACGTCGCGCACCAGTCGGCGGGCGCGGCCCACCTGCTCGGTGATGTGGTCCAGGTAGCCGTCGGCACGCTCGTCGAGTTGCTTGCCCCGGTAGCGGTGGCGCAGGATGTCGGTATAGGCCCCCAGCGTCCGCAGCGGCTCCTGCAGATCGTGGCTGGCGACGTACACGAACTGCGAGAGTTCCTCGTTGCGGTTGACCAGTTCGCGGTTCACGCTCTGCAGAATCTCCTCGCTGGCCTCCAGGGCCTTCGTGCGTTCCAGGACGCGCCGCTCCAGCGAGGCGTTCAGGGACGTGACCTCCAGCTCCGCCAGTTTGCGGCGGGTGATGTCCTCATGGGCCACCAGGGCAAAGCACTCCCCGTCCTGTTCGAAGCGGGTCACGCGGGCCAGGAAATACCGCTGCTCGGTGGCCGTGTGACAGGGATATTCCAGCTCGTAGAGCCTCAGTTCACCGGCCATCACCGCCCGAATTCCCGCCGAGATGGCGCGGGCATCGCCGCTGTCCTCCCCCTGCGCCGCGTCGCAGACCCTCAGGTAGTTGGTCCCCAGATCCTCGCCAGTTCCGCCGTTGTTGCACGCAAAGACCGTCCAGGACCGGTTGACGGCCACGATGACTCCGGTCCCGTCGATAATGGCGATGTTGGCCAGCAAGGCATCGAAAGCCGCCAGTGCAAAGCGTTCAGGCGGCGAGGTGGGGAGCATTCCTCAAGGTAACACCCGCACTGGAATCAACCCGCAACACGGCCCGCATTCATGCCTTTCTTTGCGAGAGCATTACATTGTCAACTGGACAACGATTCCTGCTTCACCCGATTATTAGTCTGATTTCATGAGTCCCGCCCCCTTTCAACTGTTGCTGGTCGAGGACGAACTGGCCGACGCGCTACTGTTCCAGGACATGCTGGCCGAGCAGGACCAGGACATCCAGGTTCACCATGTCCAGAACGGTCAGGAAGCCTTGGCCTACTTGTGCGACCCTGTGCCGGGGTCCCGCCCCCAGTTGATCGTGCTGGACCTGAACATGCCGATCATGAACGGACACGAGTTTCTGGAGCGGGTCAAGATGCTGCCCGACGTCCGCTCGATTCCGGTGCTGGTGCTGTCCACGTCCGAGCACCCTACCGACATCCACCGCGCCTACGATCAGCACATCAGCGGATACGTGGTCAAGCCAGGCAACTACCAGGAATACATGCACGTGCTGGAAACCATCCGGGCCTACTGGCGTGGGCTGGTGCGCCTGCCCAATCTGGAAGAGGTAATCCAGAGCCGCGTGGCCCGCTGAGCCTGAGCGGCGGCCCAGCCGACCACCCGCCTCGTCGACGTCCCCGCCCCACCCTGCTGGGGAGTTTTTTGTGGCTGGTCACAGGGGAGGGCAGCCCGCCGGTCAGTTTCCGCGCAGCGTGGCCATGGAGCGCAGGTACCAGTGCGCCACCGCCCGCATCACTTCCTTGTTCTCGCCATCACGAACGCTGACAGCAACGGTCAGGCGGGCCTTGCCGTCTGTGGCATAGGCTTCCAGGGCGGCAGCCAGGTCCCCGGCACGGGCCTCAGCGCGGGCACTCAGGCCCCCACGGGCGCGGCCCACGTAATGCGTGTCGAGCCGCTCGATCAGCGGCACAGCCCCGGCGATGTGCGCCGCAAACGCCCCGGCAAACGCCGCTCCACTCGTCGCCTCGGCCAGCAGGAACTGCGCCCCGGCGTGAATGGTGCCCAGGTGGTTGTGGTATGCGGGCGTGTCGGGGCACTCTCCAGTGGCCCAGCCCACGCCGACGTCAGTGATGGTCACGCCCACGGTGGCGTTCATGGGAATGGCGTGCAACGCGGCCTGAACAGTCTGGACAGCTTGCGGGGGCAGGGGGGAGTGCAGCGTGGATTCAGGCATAGAGACCTCTGGGAACTGGATTCTTGAACCGGGTTTGATTTCTGGGTTCAAGGAGAAGGGGACGTGGGCCGAGGGTGACGCTCAGGTGTAGGGGTCTTCGACGTAGCGGCGCAGCACGTCCACAGGCGGGTATGTCCCGGCCCGCAGCAACTCCTCGATCTGGCGGGCATGGGTCCAGGTCTGCGCGGCCAGTTCGGGGGTGACCAGCCCGGCCTGCACGGCCTCTTCCAGTTCATCGGCGTCGATGATCTCGGTAGCAGTGATGGTCCAGCGCGCGGCCTCGTCGGGGTCGCCCACCACATCCAGGTACAGGTCGTCGTGCCACGGCAGCCCGTCCTCCTGCACGCCCTCACCGCCGTGAATGTCCACGTAGAACTGCACCGGCTGGCCTGCCGCGTCCAGTTGCACGGTCAGGGCCGCGCCCATGACCCCCTCGCCCGCCCCCGTCGGATGACAGCGAACCCAGCGGTAGCCGTGATCCAGAATCCGGTGACAGAGGCCGGTGCCCGGCCTGGAGACCTCCAGCGGGCGAATGACCGTCCGGGCCGTGAAATCCACGATCACGTAGCCCGGCACAGCCAGCACGGTCTGGGCCGAGTCGGTGACCCGCGCCCAGGGCCGGAGATCGAAGGTTTTGCGCTTCACGCTCCCAAGAGTAGCGGTTTCGCTAGGATGCGGGCGTGATCCGCCGCTCCCCCCGTCCGTGGCCCGCGCTGGTACGGACTGCGCTGGTTCTGGCCGCCCTGATGATGGGTGCCTTGTGGGCCGTTCCCGCCGCTCGGGAGGCGGGGGCCACACGCCAGCGTCAGGCCGACGAGACGGCGCGGCAGGCGGCGGCGCAGCGGCTGATGGCCTCCGATCCGGTGCGCTTCGAGGAATATGTGCGCCAGGTGGCGATTGCCGCCGACGTGGTTGGCGACGGCCAGCAGGATGCCAGCGGCCCGTGTCTCAGCGTCAGCGGCTTCGAGAGCGGCCTGTGCGATCCGCCGCCCGAGACCCGGACCTGCGCGATTCACGATCCGGGCGACGGGCACGTTACCGTACGGCTGACCCTCACGGACGGGCGGGTCTTCCAGTGGCCCAGGAGATAGGTTTTTCTCGTCCCCGGCTGCTGCGCTGACGCGCGACGGCCAGAAACGCGGCGCCAGTTACTTCCGCCGCCACGTTTCTGACTGTCTCTGCCTCAGTTGGGGCCGTTCGGCCCGCCCTGGCTCCTGTTCTTCTCGTCGGCGCGGCGACGCAGTTCGCTGGCCAGGTCCGAGAAGTCCTGGGCACTGGGCAGCACCTTGCGCGACTGCTGCTTGGCCTCCTGAATGACCTTGACGTGTTCGCGGCGGCTGTCGGGCAACCCCAGCTGCTTGCGCTCGAAGTGGTTCTGCGCCACCCGCCCCAGCGCGAAGGTCCAGCCGTACACGGCGGGCGCGGTGATGATGCCGCCAATGACGGGCAGCGCCATCTTCGCCAGCCCGCGCATCACCTGCCGGGCCGCCATGCCGTAGGCCAGCGTCACGCCCAGTTCCTGCACAATCTCGCGGGCGCGTTCGGCAGAGATGTCGAAGCCGTAGATCTTGCCGATGTGCAGCACCATCTTGGCCTGTACTGGCGTGATCACCAGAATGTCGGCAAAGGGAATCGGCTCCATGGCCACCGCACCGGACAGCAGCGCCGCGCTCTTGATGACCTCGTCGACGTTCTCGTCGCGGCTCCGGTCCGGGTCGATGTCAAAGTTGAAGTTGTCGAGGACCTGCTTGACCAGCGGGGGCAACATGCAGCGAGTGTACTCCGGCTCCGGGCGGGAGGGTGAGGCGTCGCCGGGCGGACATTCACCTTTCGCCCTGCCCCCCGCGCCACAGCAGACGGACACGCCGGGGGGAGGTAGCGTGTCCAGGGAGGGAGGGACGAGAGGTGGAGTACACCACTCCATCAAAGCTTAAATCCGGCGCATGACAGTTGTCTGACAGCGTGGTGCAGGCACCTTGAGCGTGGGTTCAGGGCTGTGCCGGGCCAGGAAGAGAACGGCCTCAAGCGATTGGTCAGATGGCCGGCTGTCCTTCAGATGACGGGCGGCCCTGTTCCGGTCCAGATTCGGTCCGGTCAGGCATGGGAATGATGGCCAGAGTGCAGCGCGAGACGCACACCATCTTGCCGCGCCCGTCGACGATCTCAATGCTCCAGACCTCGGTGGTGCGGCCCTGGAAGATGGGGGTGCCAGTGGCCGTGACCGTGCCGGACACCACGCTGCGCAGATGGTTGGCATTGATTTCCAGCCCCACCGCCAGCATCCCGCGGTCCCGCACATTCAAGTACGCCCCGGTGCTGGCCACGCTCTCGGCCAGGGCCACGCTCGCGCCGCCGTGCAGGATGCCGAACGGCTGATGCACCCGCGCTTCCACCGGCATCTGTGCCACCACTTTGGCGCCGCTGGCCTCGCTGAAGGTAATGCCCAGATGCTCCACCAGACCGCGCTGCCCGCCCAGCCCCTCCAGGATGGCGTCGGACGCAGGAGTGTGGGCAGTCATTGTCCTGCCTCCTGGGCCACCGTCTCCTGGGCGCCTGATGCCCGGATCGGTTGGGCGGCGGCGCGCTCAGGCCGCATCACCAGACAGGTGGTGGTGGCCGTGGCGTAGACCTTGCCCGCGTCGTCCACGATCTGCGCCGTGGCCGTGGCCACCCGGCGCGACACGCTGATCACCTC
This sequence comes from Deinococcus aerolatus, assembly GCF_014647055.1. Taxonomy (NCBI): domain Bacteria; kingdom Thermotogati; phylum Deinococcota; class Deinococci; order Deinococcales; family Deinococcaceae; genus Deinococcus; species Deinococcus aerolatus. The sequence goes on from NZ_BMOL01000001.1 coordinate 100,117, forward strand.
GGCCACGGCACGGACCTCGCCCAGGCCAAGCTGCAGCGGCCGCAGGTACTTGACCGCCAGATCCAGGGTGGTGTAGCCCACCCCGGCAGGCAGCAGGGTGTGGATCGCGCAGCCCAGCGCCGAATCCAGCAGCGTGGCGTACACGCCGCCATGAACGCTGCCGATGGGGTTGTAGTGAAACTCCTCGGGCCGCATGCGGAAGGTGACCCGGCCCTCCTGCACGTCCTCCTCGCCGCCAATCGTGAAGCCCAGCGTCTGCCCGATCGGCGGCGGGGGAAAGTCGCCGCGGGCCATGCCGCGCAGGTACGCCAGCCCGCTCAGGCCGGGGGCCGCGCCCGCACCGATCAGCGGGTCCTGCCAGGTGTAGGTGCGGGTGCGCTGCGGGAGGCTGGTTTCCATTGGCTTGTCCTGGGTCTGGGTCATCGGGCTCCTCGGGGGGTGCGGGCTCTGGCGGCCGGTCTTGGGGGTGTGGTCAGTCTCGGAGGACGTGCTGGTCCTGGCCGACACCATACTGGGCGGTCCCTGCGCCGACCGTGATGTCCGGGTCACTGGGGTGGGATCTCCCCGGTCACGGACCAACTCGTCCCGCAGACCCGGGCACGGCAGAACCGGACATGAAGGACAGGGCGCATACGCGCGGCCTCCCCCACCCCCTATACTGGTTCAGTTATGCGGACGGTGACGGTAGGAACGCGCGGCAGCACGCTGGCGCTGGCACAGACCCACTGGGTGGTGGCCCGGCTCAAGGAAGAATGGCCCGAAACGGATTTCCGGATTCAGACCATCAGCACCAAGGGGGACCGGGACCGCGCCAGCCTGATCTCGATGGCCCGGGCAGGTGATAAGGGCTTCTGGGTCAAGGAAATCGAGGACGCGCTGCTGCAAAAGCGCATCGACATCGCGGTGCATTCGCTCAAGGACCTGCCCACCACCCAGCCTGAAGAGCTGGAGGTGGCCTCGATTCCCAAACGGGTGGACGCCCGCGACGTGCTGATCGGCAAGGAGGGCATGAAGCGCCTTGCGGAACTGCCCCAGGGCGCCCGCGTCGGCACCAGCAGCGTGCGGCGCAAGGCCTTCTTGCAGGCATTCCGCCCCGACCTGCAGATCGTGGGCCTGCGCGGCAACATCGACACCCGGCTGGCCGCGCTGGCCTCGGACGAGTACGACGCGATCATCCTGGCCGCCGCCGGGCTGATCCGCACCGAGATGCGCCACCGCATCGACGAGTTCATCGAGCCGGACATCATGCTGCCGGCCCCCGGTCAGGGCGCCCTGGCACTGGAAACCCGCGCCGACGACGACCTGACCGTGGAGGTGGCCTATGCCATCCACGACCACACCACCGACGACCGCATCACCGCCGAGCGCGAGTTCCTGGCGGGCCTGGGCGCGGGCTGCATGGCCCCGGTGGGCGCGCACGCCACCATCAAGGGCGGCGTCCTGACCCTGGAAGGCTGGGTGGCCGCGCTGGACGGGTCGCAGGTTCTGCGGGCCACCACCAGCGGCGACGCGAGCGAATGTGCCGAGCTGGGGGCCGAACTGGCCGCCGACACGCTGGGCCAGGGCGCGCAGGTGCTGGTGGACGCAGCGCACGCGCAGACCGCTTAACGTGCTTCGCCCGAAGCAGTTCGCCTAAAGAAGTCCTGAATCCAACCTGTGGGGGAGAGGGGCCGGCCTGCGCTCAAATGCGGGCATGTCCCTCTCCCCCATTCTCGATCTGGCTGGTCTGACGCTGGAGGTCAATCATCTGGCGCGCGGCGTGCGCTTCTACTCGCAGGTGCTGGGCCTGGAACTGGCCCGCCACGACGAGGCAGCGGGCGTGGCCGAATTTGTGGTCAACCCGCACCAGACCCTGACCCTGTGGCAGCCGATCACGCGTCAGGCCAACGACGAACGCCTGGCCCCGCTGAGGCCACGGGGGGCGTCGCACCTTCACTACGCCTGGCAGGTTGAGCCCAGCGATCTGGAGCCCAGCAAGGGCCTGCTGGACGCGCACGGCCTGGAGTGGCAGGAGATCAATCTGGGCACGGAAGACCGGCCGGACTGGACGCTGTATTTTTTCGACCCCTTCGGGCACGGGCTGGAGTTGCGCGGGGTGGACCGGGCCGACGCGCGCCAGCCGCATTTTGCGCCCACGCCAGTCCAGCGCCCGCCCCACGCCCTGCCGGTCATGGGCCTGCGCGAGGTGGCCCTGGCCTTCAGCGACTACCCCACCATGAAGGAACGCCTACCCCGTGCCTACGGCTTCGCCCTGGCCAAGGAACAGGAGGACCGCGACTTCGCCCAGTTCACGCTGGGGCCGCACCCCGAGCCGGACGGCAACGGCACGCCACGCAGATGGCTGTACGCCTGGGACCCGCAGGTGGGACTGGCCGACATGCTGGGGGGCGATCACGCGCTGGTGCGCTTCTACGCCGACGTGGACGCGGTGGGCGCCTTGGTGGTCGCGGCGGGACTGCCGTGCCTGCGGGACGATCATGGGCTGGCGGTGCGCGATCCGGAAGGCCACGTGTTTGAATTTATTGCCGGTTGAGCTGCAGGCCCATGCGACCATCAGACAGGCAAAAGGGGGCGGTGCCTGGGCTTAACACCCAGGCACCGCCCCCTTTTGGCCGAGATTACCGGGTCTTGGGGTCCAGCGCGTCGCGCAGGCCATCACCGAACAGGTTGAAGGCCAGGCTGAACAGCACGATAAAGGCTGCCGGGAAGACCAGCACGTACCAGTATTCGGGTTTCAGCCACGCCCGGGCAAAGTCCACCAGCTGCCCCCACTCGGAGTAACCCGGCTCGAAGCCCAGGCCCAGGAAGCTCAGGGCGGCGATGCCCAGCGGCACGGTGGCCAGGTCCAGCACCGAGATCGTGAACACGGTGGTGACGCTGTTGGGAATGATGTGCTTGAGAATCATGCGCATGTCACGGGCACCCAGGCCACGGGCGGCGTCCACGTACTCCAGCTGCCGCGTCTTGAGCACGTCTCCGCGGATCACGCGGGCGTACCCGGCCCAGCCCGCCACCGAGTACGCCAGGATGATCGGCCATGTCGGATCACCCCCCGGATTCTTGGCACGCAGGATGGTCAGGATCACCACCGTCAGCACCAGCCCCGGCATGGCGAACAGCACGTCGATAAAGCGCTGAATCAGGTTGTCGATCCAGCCGCCGTAAAAGCCGCTGATGGCCCCGACCAGCACGCCCACCACCAGCGTGATGCCCACGATGGTAAAGGCCATCTTCAGCGCGGTGCGGGTACCCCACACCAGGCCGTAGAAGATGTTGTAGCCGTTGACGGTGCCAAAGGGAGCCGTGGCTCCTGCAATCGAGTTGGGCGGCGCCGGCTCCTGGGCAAAGCTGAGGCGCTCGATCTTGTAACAGCTGGCCGGAGGGGTCAGCACGGCCTTCCAGAACGGCGCGCCCAGCGGGTTGTATACCTCGTTCTGGGTGGTCATGTTCAGGTCGCGCAGGCAGTTGCCGGTGGGCTTGGCCACCAGCGGGGCAAACAATGCCAGCAGCGCAAACAGCAGCGTGATGATCAGCCCGCCGATGGCCAGCGGGTTGCGCCGCAGCTTGCGCATGGCCGGGCCGGTCCAGAACATCTGGAAGGCACCGCGTTTTTCAATGGCGATGGGCGCCGAGGACGTGGTGGTCATGCAAATTCTCCGGGGATGAAGGAAGGGCTCATCAGTGGAACCTCACGCGGGGGTCGATCACGCCGTACAGGATGTCCACCGCCGTGCTCATGATGACCACCAGCATGGCCGAGAGCAGCGTGAAACCCAGTACCCCGGCGATGTCCAGCTGAAGCGCGGCCTGCACGAACCACTGTCCGATGCCGGGGTAGGCGAAGATCGTCTCGGTAATGATCGAGCCGCCCAGCAGGTTGATCACCAAAAAGCCGCCCAGCGTCACGATGGGCAGCAGGGCATTGCGGCGGGCGTGTTTGCCGTTCACCACCTTGGACGACAGGCCCTTGGCGCGGGCGGTACGCACGTAATCGCTGGTCAGCACTTCCAGCATGCTGTTGCGCATGACCTTGACCAGATTGGCGCTCAGGACGATCAGCAGGGTCACGGCAGGCAGAATCATGTGACGCAGCGCGTCCCAGGCAATGTCCCAGCGACCGTTCAGCGCGGCGTCGACGGTCATCATGCCGGTGTAACGCCGCATGTCTCCCACCGAGAACTGGTTGATGATCTCCAGCTGGCCCGCGCCGGGCAGCCAGCCCAGATACGCGTAGAACACTGCCAGCAGCACGATGCCCAGCACGAAGGTCGGCAGGCTGTAGCCCAGCACCACCACCACACGCAGGATCTGGTCGATCAGCTTGTCCTTGTGCAGCGCGCTCAGGGTGCCCAGCCAGATGGACAGCAGCAGAATAGGAATGGCGGTCAGCAGCGCCAGCTCGATGGTGTTGGGCAGCCGCTCCTGAATGGTGGCGACAACCTCCTTGTTGCTGGCCTTGGAAAAGCCCAGGTCGCCCTGGACCACGTTGGAAAACCAGCGGCTGTACTGCACCGGGAAGGGGTCGCGCAGGCCGCGTTCGTCAATGATCTGCTCCAGACGCGCGGCCTGCTGCTCGCTGCGGATGTACGGCGCGGCGCGCTGCTCAGGCGTGAGCAGCTGGGTCAGCCCGATCACCAGCACCGACAGGATAAGCATGACGATGGGAATCTGGAGCAGGCGGCGGACGGTGAAATTCAGCATGGGGGCCTCGCTGTCGGTGGGCGGAAAGAGGTGTTCACTGTGGCAACCGTCCCGGAAGCGGGGCAGGAAGGCGCGCCGTGAAAAGCTGTGGAGGTGTGTGGGTCATCAGAAGGGGGGCAGTCTACAAAACGCAGGTGCAAAGGGGAAGCGGGGGGGCAACCCATCTCATGGCCGCCCCGCCCGCTGTTCTTGGAACTCCCCGGTCCTGCTGTGCTGCCAGGGGTTTACTTCTTGGTCAGCCCGCTCCACAGCAGCGAGGTCATGGGGTTGAAGGTGGCCTTGGTGCGGCCCTCACCGCCCAGACGGCTGCTGTGGAAGATGTAGTTCACGGGCGCGGGCACCAGAATGTAAGGAGCCTGCTCGTAGGCGCGGTTGCCCACCAGGGTGTAGAGGCGGTTGCGCTCGGCCGCGTTGATGGTGCTGCGGGCCTGCTTGAGCCACTTGTCCACGCTGGCGTCCTTCCAGTTGCTGCGCGGGCTGTAGTAGCCGTCGCTGGCGTAGAAAGTGTACATGAAGTTGTCGGCGTCGGCGTAATCAGGCGCCCAGCCCACCAGAATCATGGCTTCCTCGCCCTTGCGGGAGTCGCTGAGCATCTCGCTCCACTGCTTGGACTGGATGTTCACGCGGAACTTGGGGTTCAGCGACTCGATGTTCTTCTTGAGGATTTCCATCGCGGTCTGCGACGCAGGGGTATTGGCGCGGTAGTTGGCCGTCAGCACAAAGCCGTTCTTCCAGAGCTCTCCGCCCCAGGCGCGCTTGAAGTACTGGGTGGCCTTGGCCGCGTCAAAGGAGTAGGTCTTGACCTTGGGATCGTAGCCGGGGAAGCTGTCGGGCAGCAGCATGGTGCGCTGCATTCCCTTGCCCTTCTGCACGTCCTTGATGTAGCCCTCGTAGTCAAAGGCGTAGGAGAAGCCGCGGCGCACGTTCACGTCGCTGAAGAAGTTGGCCGGAATGCCCTTGCCGTCCAGCTTGCCGCTGCCCAGCAGGCCGGTGCCCTTGCCCTGAATGTTCTCGTTCATGAAGATGGCGGTGGCGGTGGTGTTGGGCAGGTCGTCCACCCAGGTCACGCCGGGTTTGCCCTTGATCTGCGCCTCGTCGACGGCGCGGCCCGAACCCTCGATGATGTCGGCGTCGCCGCGCAGCAGTGCCTGCTGACGGGCGGCCAGTTCCGGCACCTTCTGACGAATCACGTTCTTGATGGTGGGCTTCTTGCCCCAGTAGCCGTCGAAAGCCTGGAACAGGTGGTTGTTGGCGTCGGCGCGCACCAGCTTGTAAGGGCCAGTCCCGTTGGGCTTCTTGCTCAGCTCGCTGCCGGTCAGGTCCTTGCCGATCCAGTCCTTCCAGGTCTTCTCGGTGCCGTCCCACTCGCCGATCTTGGCGCTGTAGCCCTTTTCCACGATGGCCATGCCGGTGTAGGCCAGCTTGGCCAGGAAAGCGGGATCCACGGCAGGCAGCGTGAAGATCAGCTGGCCGTTGTTGTTGCACTCCACGGACTTGTCGATCTTGGCCCAGGTGATGCTCTTGTCGTCGGCGGCGTTGCTGCCGGTGCCCAGCAGGGCCTCGGCCAGGAACCAGTTGCCGCTGGCGCCGCTGTTGGTGACCAGGTTGCGCTCGAAGGTGTACTCGGCGTCGGCGCAGGTCATGGTGGCGCCGCTGTGGAACTTGACGTTCTTGCGCAGATCAAAGGTGTAGGTCTTGCCGCCGTTGCTCGGGGTCCATTTGGTGGCCAGCAGCGGCACCAGCTTGGTCAGGCTCGCGCCGTCATAGGTGAGGAGCGTTTCGTACATGTTGTCCACGAGCGCCGAGGACGACGTGTCGTAGGTCACGCCCGGGTCCATGGTGGGCACGTCACCGGCCGACTGAATGACCAGGGTATCGGCGGGGGACGCAGCCAGCGCGGCGGAAATAACGAGGAATGAGCTGAGAGCGGCCAACTTTTTGGTGGGTTTCTTCATGGAGCCTCCTGAAAGGGGTTGACGGGTGGGGTGGGAGAGCCAACAAAAACGCAAAGGTCGAAGTTGCCCGGCCTGTCACCTGTCTAGTGTTTGAACGGGCGCATCATAGCGTAGGTCAATCGGCTCTGTGTGAACTGGGCCAGCATCTGCTGAAGAGGGTGGGGGGGGCGGGGGATCCCGTCCAGCCCTGCTGGGCCCAGCAGTCAGACGTGAATCCGCAAAAATGGTGCTCCGTGCCGCCTCACGGTCCGGTGCAACCCATGTCGTACACACGGCCGTCCCTTCACGGCCCATACCCCCTGCTTTCATCGTCAACCGTCGTCCTGGCAGGACGCGCTGTGGAGAGCACGGCACACCGCTGCATGCCCCCATTCTCAGACCGGTGCTGGTACCCTGAGCGCCATGTTCCGCCTTCCCCAGCTGCTGTCACCGCGTCTTGTATTGGTGGGTCTGGCTCTGGCCGCCACCTCATGCGCCCCGCGCGTCACCCTGCCGCAAACCCAGATCAGCTCCGGCGTCAGCGTCAATGGCCGGTTGTTGACTGTCACGCTCGTTAACCTTGGGCCGCACGATCTGCTGCTGAAGAACGACTGCCCACGTCCTTTCAGGCTCAGCGTGCAGGACGCGGCCACAACCGGGCAGCCGGAGCTGAAGTACGGGCAGTTTCAGGTGTGCGTGGCGTCGTACCTGCCGCCCAGGGCGTGGAACATCGGCGAGCGCATCGAGGCCGTGGTGGAGTTTCCCCAGGACACCGGCCTGCGCACGCTGGAGGCCCAGGCCAGCATCAACGTCAAGCTGGCCTCGGAAGGCATGGGGGCCGATGGATTCCGCACGGTGCAGGTGAAAGTGCCGGCCTTTCAGGTGAACATCCAGTAGGCCGGAAGCGCCGCCTCACAGACGCGCCTCTCCCACTCGGTATGAAAAGGCCCTCTTCACGCGAAGAGGGCTGCATGATGACTGGCGTTGGGGGTTTCAAGCCATCTGCAAGGGACTGCTGAGCGCCGCCGCCTGCGGTTCCAGCCGGGGCACTTCCGGCAGCGGCTGGCCGTCCGCGCCCAGGATCTGGCCGTAGAGCATGTGCGGGGTGCTGTGGCCAATGCGCACGGAGTAGACGCCCGCACCGTCCGCGCCGATGGCCTTGGGGACCACAGTGGGGTGGTTGCCGCGCGTGTGGCCTTCCAGAAAGCCCTCGCTGTGAGCGTCGCCGCGCAGCAGCACCTCCTGCACGGTACCCACCTTGCCCGCATTCTTCAGCTTGCTCCACTCCTTTTGCTTGACGATCAGGCGCTGCAGACGCTCGGTCTTCAGCTCGCGCGGCAGGTCCGCGAAGTGCTTGTAGCTGGGCGTGCCGGGGCGCGGCGAGTAGATGAACATGTAGGCGCTATCAAACCCCACCTCGTCGTACAGGCTCAGGGTGTCCTGGAAGTCTTCCTCGGTCTCGCCGGGAAAGCCCACGATGATGTCGGTGGCCAGCACCACGTTCGGCAGGTGCTTCTTGATGTCCGCGATATGGCCCAGGTATTTCTCGCGGGTGTACTCGCGGGCCATGCGCCGCAGCACGCGGCTGCTGCCGCTCTGCACCGGCAGATGTACGAAGTCGCAGACGGCGGGCGTCTCGGCCATTGCGGCGGCCACGTCCTCGGTGAAGTTCATCGGGTGGCTGGTGGTGAACTTGATGCGGCGCACGCCGCTTCCGCCCACCAGCCGCAGCAGATCGGCGAACGACGGGTACCCGGCCAGCCGTGCGCCACCGTCGACGCCGTAAGCGTTGACGTTCTGGCCCAGCAGCGTGACTTCCTGCACGCCGGCTGCGAGTTGCAGGTCCAGCTCCCTGAGAATGTCGTCGGGCGAGCGGCTGACCTGCGGGCCGCGCGTGGTGGGCACGATGCAGTAGGTGCAGTGGTGGTCACAGCCGCGCATGATGGTCAGGTGCGCCTGCAACCGGCCGGTGGGCGACGGTGGGATGTGTCCATGCAGCTCATCCTTGAACTGCAGGCCCCAGAAGCGGCCGTTGCTCTCCAGCGCCGCGCCGATGTCCAGCAGGCTGCCCGGCCCCAGCAGCACGTCCACCTCGAACTTGCGGGCCATCTGTTGGCCCTCTTCCAGCTGTGCCAGACAGCCCATCATGCCCACCACCAGCGGGCGCTGGGCCTTGACCTTCCGCAGTTGCCCCAGCAGGCTGCGGACCTTGTCCACCGGTTTGCCGCGCACCGCACAGGTATTCACCAGCACGAAATCGGCCTCGTCAATGCTCTCCACCAGATCCGCGCCGAAGCTGACCAGTTGCGACTGGACCAGATGCGTGTCGTACTCGTTCATCTGACACCCGTAGGTGATCATGTGTGCCTTCATGTCTGCTGTTCTCCTCTCAGCCTGACGGATGGATTCCGGGGCCTTTCTCGCGCCCGGCGCTGGGCGTGACAGTGGAGTGTAGCGCGTGGGCGGCACGGCAAGGCAGCCCGCGTACCAGCGGACAGGGCGGACACAAGACCGGTATCCCCGGCCCTCCACCCTTCGGCGGACGTGCCGGCCCGGCCCAGGCGCTAGGATGCTGCGATTTTTGGCTGCTTTCTCTTCCCCGCCCCACCCCACCGCTAGGATGTGCTTTGTGACCGACCCGAACCGCGCTCCATTGCCTCAGCCTGCCCCGCCCTCCCCCGTTCCCGTGACCGCGACGACCCTGCCGCCCGCCACGCGCCATCCATGGACCCCGCTGCTGCTGGGGCTGATCGCCCTGTCGCTGATTCCGGCGCTGCTGCTGGCCTTCGGGCGCGTGCAGTACGAGCAGTCCCAGAAAACGGCGGCGCTGGTCATGGACTATCCGGCGCTGGTCACGCAGGCCCGCCGCTTCGGGCTGGAGCCGCAGGCACTGCTGGACCGCTACCGGGCGCTGGGCGTGAACGGCGTGGCGCTGTACGAGGACACCATCGCCAGCCTGATCCAGCGCGGCGAGGTCTACCTGAAAAACGGCTCGGACCTGGCGATGGACTTTCCGGGACAGGGCGTGAAGACCAACGCGGTGTATATGCAGACCGCGCCGGGGGTGCAGCCCGGCGACATCACGGACCGCTACACCATTCCCACCCGCACGGTGCAGATCGGTGGGCAGACCTGGACCGAATGGCCCACGGACCCCACCTTCTTGCCTGCCGGGCCGGACAAGGAGAAGATCGAGGCCTTCAAGACGCAGGGCCTGACGCTGGTCTACCGCCCCTACCAGGATGACGCGGTGCCGGCTACCAGGGTGGGTGCCGACTGGCCGGACGTGCCGTTCATCGCCTTCACGGGCGACGAGGTGATCGGGTCACGCACGCCGGAACTGCTGGCACAGGTGGACAGGGCGATGGGCCAGCGCCTGCCCGCCATCATCGAGGGCAATATTCAATCGGGGCTGGACACGCTGGTGGAAAAACACGGCGGGGTGCGCCTGTTCGCGCTTTCGCCTGCCTATCAGAACAAGCTCGATCCGCTGGACGTGGCCAGCAAGTACAACTTGGCCGCCCGTGAGCGCGGGATGCGCCTGCTGTACCTGCGCCCCTACCCCACCATCAACGAGACCGAGGCGATGCTGGGCCGCACGCAGCAGTTGCTGGCCCGCTCCGGAATCACACTGGAAACGCCGCAGGTCGGCACCTTCACGCCCAGCCCGCTGCTGCGGGGCCTGAGCGTCGTGGGGCCGCTGGCGGCGCTGCTGCTGCTGGGCCTGAGCCTGCCGCTCTCACGGCTGGGGCTGCTCGCGGCGGCGGGGGTGGCGCTGGTGGCCTTTAGTCTGAACGCGCTGCACCCCTTCTCGGGCGCCGCCCTGGTGGCCGCCGTGACCTTCCCGGCGCTGGGCCTGGTGCTGCGGCGCTCACGCGTGACCGACTGGTTCGTGGCCACGGGGCTGAGCCTGGTGGGCGTGCTGTTCGTCTCGGCGCTGGGAGCCAGCCGCGAGAGCACGCTGGGTCTGGAGCCGTTCCGTGGGGTGGGCCTGACCCTGCTGCTGCCACTGATGCTGGTGGCGCTGAGCTTCCTGCCGCGCCAGGACATCCGCAAGACGGCGACCGACATCTACGCCGCGCCCATCCGGCTGGGCGACGTGGCCGTGATGGCCCTGGGGCTGATCCTGCTGTCGCTGGTCTTCGAGCGGCGCGGCAACACCACCGGCGGCCCGGTCAGCGACTTCGAGGCGTCGCTGCGGCGTGACGTGCAGGACTCGGTCATCCGCCCGCGCTTCAAGGAGATCGCCACGCACCCGCTGGCGCTGCTGGGCCTCAGCGGCACGCTGCCCGGCTACTTCAGCGGGCTGCTGATCCTGGCAGGCGTGGTGGGGCAATCCAGCATCCTGAACACCTTCTCGCACTTTCACACGCCGCTGCTGATCAGCGCGGCGCGTGTGTTTATCGGACTGGGACTGGGGCTGCTGCTGGGCGGCGTCGCCATCGGGCTGCTGCGCTACGGAATGCGGCTGTGGACCACTTCCGGCTCACCGCGCGCCGCCAGGGGGCAGGCATGACCCGCCGGGTGGCCGTCAGCGGCTACTACGGCTTCGGCAACACCGGCGACGAGGCCATTGCGCTGGCCATCACCCGCGAGATCAAAAAACGCGGCCTGACGCCCCTGCTGCTCTCGAACACGCCCCAGGCCTCGGCCCAGACCTTCGGCAGCGAGGCGGCGGCGCGCATGAGACCGCTGCCGCTGCTGTCGGCCCTGGCCCGCTCGCAGGTGCTGCTCAGCGGGGGCGGCGGCCTTCTTCAGGACAGGACCAGCGCCCGGACCCTCAGCTACTACCTGGGCGTGATCCGTCTGGCCCGGCTGATGGGCAAGCGCGTGGTGATCTTTAACCAGAGCGTCGGGCCGCTGTCCCCGGAGGGAGGGCGCAAGGTGGCCGCCGCCCTGGCGGGACTCCGGATCATCGTGCGCGACGGGGGCAGCCTGGAAGTCCTGGAAGGCCTGGGCCTGCGGGCGGAATTGGGGGGCGATCCGGCCCTGCTGCTGTCGCCCACGCCGGAATTAACGCGTGACCTGCAGGGCGTGATCATCGCCCCGCGCGGGGACGTGGTGCAGGCGCTGGAGCCGCTGCAGCAGGTCACCGCGCAGCTGCGTCAGGCGGGGCGGCACGTCACCGCCCTGAGCTTCATGCCGGACCACGACGACGCGGCCGCGCACGCCCTAGGGGCCCACCACGTGGTGAGCACCCGCGATCCGCAGACGGCGCTGGACGCCATTGCCCGCAGCGGCTACGTGATCGGCGTGCGCCTGCATGCCCTGATCCTGGCCGCCGCCGCCGGGACGCCTTTTTCCGGCATTGCCTACGACCCCAAGGTGCAGGGCTTCTGCGCCGACGCGGGCGCACCCAGCCACCCGCTTCCCCCGGCAGCGGCCCTGCTGACGGAAGAGGCCGTCCGCCGCGTCACCCCCGACTGGAACGCCATCGAGGACATGAAACTGCGCGCCGCCCACAGCTTCAGCCGGGCGCTGAGCTAGGGCAGTCGCCCGAAGGGTGGACTACACCTGAACGGACAAATGCTCCGGTCCGCCCACGTTAATCAGCGCCGCAGGGTGGTCCAGCACGGTAGTTCAGGCAGGCTCAGGCCCGCGGCTTCACGTACGCCGCCAGGGCCGCCAGGGCGCTGGTCAGCACCGCCAGCCCCACCGCGCGCGCAAAGTGCGTGATGCCGGACAGCCCCAGCTGACCGCTCACGGCGTGTTCCAGGCTGCCTACCGAGCGCAGCCACAGCGGCGCCGTGGACCCCAGCGAGGCGAAAGCCCCCAGCGTCAGGACAGCCAGTGCCACCGCCAGCACCATCAGAACCACGGTCATAAGCCACATCAGGGCGCGCATCAGTGCGGCGTCCCCATCACGCGGATCCTGGTCTGTCGGTCATCGGGGGGCATTCTATTCAAAGTGTCTTTCAGGACAGCGAAGAAAGTCACACCTCGCCCCCCTGGCCCCCATCCGGCAGGCGGCTGTGTGCCCTGTGGGCGGTACCCTGTAAGTGTGAGTCTGCCTGCCCGTGTCCGCGTGACCCGTCCGCCCCTGCCGCTGGCCCCCGCCCTGCATGCTGCCGCCGCCCGGCTGTGTCCCGGCGCCCCGCTGGAGCGCTTGCACAGCGCCGCCCTGGCCATTGCCGGGGGGGCCGTCATCGGCGCGCATCTGGTCTGGACCGACGGCGAGATGCAGGCCCTGGCGACGGTATGGCGCGGACGTGGCATTGAGGAGGCGCTGACGCGGGCAGTGGCCGAGCAAAGTTGAGGCAGTCTCTCCCTTCCGCTCCTGCCTCAGTCCCTTCCTAACGCCCGTTAGGCCCGCGCGTGGCATCATGGCCCCATACGGAGGCCAAGCGCATGAGCGAGCAACACACACCCAAGCTGGACGCCTGGAAGGCGCTGGCCCGCAAGGACCTGAAGGGCGCGGAGCCCGAAACCCTGAACCGCACGACGCCCGAGGGGCTGACCCTGAAGGCGCTGTACACCCGAGCCGACCTGCCCGAAGGCGCGGCCGACACCCTGCCTGGCCTGCCCCCCTACACGCGCGGGCCGCGCGCCACCATGTACGCCGCCCGCCCGTGGACCATCCGGCAGTACGCGGGCTTTTCCACCGCCGAGGCCAGCAATGCCTTTTACCGCCGCAACCTGGCCGCCGGGCAAAAGGGCCTGTCGGTGGCCTTTGATCTCGCCACGCACCGGGGTTACGACTCGGACCACCCGCGCGTGCAGGGCGACGTGGGCAAGGCCGGGGTCGCCATTGACTCGGTCGAGGACATGAAACTGCTGTTCGACGGCATTCCCCTGGACCAGATGTCGGTGTCCATGACCATGAACGGCGCGGTGCTGCCGATTCTGGCCGGATACATCGTGGCCGGGCAGGAGGGCGGGGCCAGGCTGGATCAGCTCTCAGGCACCATCCAGAACGACATTCTCAAGGAGTTCATGGTCCGCAACACCTACATCTACCCGCCGGAACCCTCGATGCGGATTGTGGCGGACATCATCGAGTTCACGGCGCAGCAGATGCCGCGCTTCAATTCCATCTCCATCAGCGGCTACCACCTGCAGGAGGCGGGCGCAAACGCCGCGCTGGAACTGGCCTACACCCTGGCCGACGGTCTGGAATATGTGCGGGCGGCGCTGGCCAAGGGGCTGAACGTGGATGCCTTCGCCCCACGCCTGTCGTTCTTCTTTGCCATCGGCATGAACTTCTACACCGAGGTTGCCAAGCTGCGGGCGGCCCGGCTGCTGTGGGACGAGATCATGACGGGTTTTGACCCCAAAAACCCCATGAGCCGCGCCCTGCGGACCCACTGTCAGACCAGTGGCTGGTCTCTGACCGAGCAGGACCCCTACAACAACGTGGTGCGAACGGCGGTGGAGGCGATGGCCGCCGTGTTCGGCGGCACCCAGAGCCTGCACACCAACGCCTTCGACGAGGCGATTGGCCTGCCCACCGAGTTCTCGGCCCGGATTGCCCGCAACACCCAGCTGCTGATTCAGGAGGAAACCGGCATCAGTGACGTGGTGGACCCCTGGGGCGGCAGTTACCTGATGGAACGTCTGACCTTTGATCTGGCCGAAAAGGCCCGCGAGCTGATGCGCGAGGTGGAGGAACTGGGCGGCATGGCAAAAGCCATCGAGGCCGGGATTCCCAAACTGAGGATCGAGGAAAGCGCGGCCCGCAAACAGGCCCGCATCGACCGGGGCGAGGACGTGATTGTGGGCGTCAACAAGTACCAGCTCCAGGAACAGACGCCCGTGGAGCTGCTGGAGATTGACAACGACGCGGTGAGGGAGTCGCAGATCGCGCGGCTGAATCGGGTGAAAGCCGAGCGTGATCCGGAGGCTGTCAAGTTTGCCCTGGACGCGCTGGAAAACGCCGCCCGCACCGGAGACGGCAACCTGCTGGCCCTGTCGGTGGAAGCCATGCGCGCCCGCTGCACGGTGGGTGAGGTGTCGGACGCCCTGGAACGGGTGTGGGGCCGCCACAGCGCCGAGGTCCGTACCCTGAGCGGCGTGTACGCCCAGGGCTACGCCGGGGACGAGGGCTTCGCGGCCCTGCAGGGCGACATTGAGGCCTTTGCCGAGGCCGAGGGCCGCCGCCCGCGCATGCTGGTGGTCAAGATGGGGCAGGACGGCCACGACCGGGGCGCCAAGGTGATCGCCACCGGCTTTGCCGATCTGGGCTTCGACGTGGACGTGGGCCCGCTGTTCCAGACCCCCGACGAGGCCGCGCGGCAGGCCGTGGAGAACGACGTGCATGTGATCGGCGTCAGCTCTCAGGCGGCGGGGCATAAAACGTTGATTCCGCAACTGATCGCTGCGTTGAAGGCTCAGGACGCGGGCGACATTCTGGTGATCGCAGGCGGCGTGATTCCCCAGCAGGATTACGCGGCGCTGCGTGAAGCGGGTGTGGCTGGGATCTTCGGCCCCGGCACCCCGATCCTGACCAGCGCGCGCGAGGTGCTGCGGCTGTTGCGACAGCGGAATAGCGATAGATGATTACGCCCTTGACAGAATGAGCATTGTGGGCTAAGCTGCTGTTGAAGCCCAATTCAACAGGAGGCACAACCCATGTTCCAGCCGCAGACGTTCGCCCCCGTCGTGCCACCGCCCATTGCTGCGGGAGAACCCATCTGGGTGGATCTCATCACGCCTGCGCCGCAGGCAGCGCGCGACTTTTACGCCGCCCTGTTCGGCTGGGAATATCAGCTCTGGGAGGAGATGGGCGGGTATGCCACTGCCCACCGTGCGGGCAATAAGGTGGCCGGCATCTCGCCGCCGCCGCCGCAAGGGCTGAAGGGCTCCCCCGGTTGGCGGGTCAGCTTCGCCAGCGAAGACATTCACGCCGATGCCGCACGCATCGCAGCGCTGGGTGGACACACCGAGTCTGGCCCGATGCAGATCGGCAATCAGGGTCACATGGGCCAGTTCAGCGATCCCGACGGGGCCTCCTTCGGGCTGTGGCAGGATGATCGGCACGGCGGCTTCGCGGCGTATGACGGGCCGGGCCGCCTGGTCTGGGCCGAGGTGAACACCCGCAATGCCGAAGGTGCCGTGGACTTCTACGCCTCAGTGCTCGGGGCCACCAGCACCCCAATGCCCCAGGGGACCTACCATACCCTGCAACACGGCGGGCAGTCCTTCGCGGGCGTGTCGGGCAACGCGCAGAACTGGAACGCCGTGGGCGCAGCAGGCTGGATGGTGTATTTCTACGCCGACGACGTGGACCAGACTGTGCAGCGGGCCGAACAGGCTGGAGGCAAGGTGCTGGTGCCCCCCTTCGACATGGATTTTGGCCGCATGGCCGTGCTGTCCGATCCGGCGGGCGCGGTCTTCTCGGTCATGAATCCGCGGCCGGCGGGCGCGTAGACCGTCCAGTCCCCCACCGCCCCGCCCAAGTGGTGGGGCTTTCTCTATGATTGGGCGCATGTCCGTCCATCCCCTCGCTGCGCCCCTCTTGGCCGGCAGCCGCCGCGCGCTGGCCCGCGCCATCACCCTGAGCGAGTCCACCCGCGCCGATCACGAGGCGCAGGCCCAGCAGCTGCTTTCGGAAGTTGCGCCGCATGCCGGGCAGTCCATTCGGGTGGGACTGACCGGGGTCCCGGGCGTGGGCAAGTCCACCTTTATCGAGGCGCTGGGTGTCCATCTGGCCGATGCGGGGCGCCGGGTGGCGGTGCTGGCGGTGGACCCCAGCAGCGCCCGCACCGGCGGCAGCATCATGGGCGACAAGACCCGGATGCCCCGGCTGACCGTCCATCCGGGCGCCTACATCCGTCCCAGCCCGGCGGGGGGCAATCTGGGCGGCGTGGCCCGGCGCACCCGCGAGGCCATCACGCTGTGCGAGGCGGCAGGCTACGACACGGTGTTGGTGGAGACCGTAGGCGTGGGCCAGAGTGAGACGCAGGTGGCTGCCATGACCGATCTGTTCGTGCTGCTCACGTTGCCCAACGCCGGGGACGAATTGCAGGGCATCAAGCGCGGGATCATGGAACTGGCCGACGTGTGCGTGGTGAACAAGGCCGACAGCGCCCCGAAGGCGGCGGTGCGCGCCCAGACTGAGCTGCGCGCCGCCCTGCGGCTGCTGACCCCACACGACGCCCCCTGGCGGCCCCGTGCGCTGCGGGCCTCCGCCCTGACCGGCGAGGGCGTGCCGGAGGTGTGGGCAGCGGTACTGGACTACGTGGCGGAGATAGATGTGACGGCCAAGCGCCGCACCCAGACCGCCCAGTGGTTCGACGAGCTGCTGCGCGAGGCGGCCTGGAGAACCTTCCGGGACAGCCTGGATCTGCACAGACTCCAGCAGCTTCGCGCCGAGGTGGAGGCCGGAACCCTCACGGCCATTCAGGGTGTGGCCGCGCTCACGGCCCGCTGAGACCGGTCTCGGTGGTCGCCGCGCTCGGTTTGCCCGGCGACACCCATGGGTTGCCCCGCAGCAGAAAACGCCAGGGCAGATCAGCCCCCCGGCGCAGGCCCACGCGGGCCGTAACTTCCACTTCCGAATCCGGCACCGCCTGACCCGGCAGGATGTAGAAAGCTGGAGTGTCAACCGGCTGGCCGGCCAGTTCCGGCGTCAATCCCAGCGCCGTCACCAGCTTGGCGGGGCCATTGCTCAGGTCTAGCGCGCGTCTGACGGACCGCAACTCGCGCATCCGCGCCTCGCTCAGCAGCGGCTCGGCGGCCCGAATCAGGATGGACGCCTGCACCCCGGAGGGGCGGCAGACCACGTTGAGCAGCGCCTGCCGGTAGGCGTGGTGGAAGTACACGCGGCCCGGTTCGCCGCCCATCGCCGCCGCCGCGCCGGGCAGCCGTGCGATCACATGGCAGCTGGGGTCACGCGGGCAGTCGTACCCCTCGGTTTCGACGATGCGGGCGGCCAGCACCGCGCCATCCTCCAGTACGCGCACCAGCACCGCGCCCATCAGCGAACGCGCCACGTCCACCGGGTCACCCGCAAAGGCCTCCGGCTTCAGTGCCCGATCATGGCCGACGTCCACGACGGAAAAGGACATGCCCCGCAGCGTAGGGGGCAGGCGTGCCCGTCTGTGCAGCGCGGCTTACGCAATCTGCTGCAGCGGGCCGCAACCTCAACATTGGGTGATGCTCTTCTCAACGGCGGGTTATCTCCCATCCAACCAGACGGTCATCTGGCGGGCCTAGCCTGGAGGCATGACACAGAATCAGAACATGGAGGCCGGTCAGATCACGGACCGCATCGCCGAACAGCTTAAGGCCCGGCTGGATCAGGGGGGTGAGCACCTGCAGGTTGTGGACAGAAATGGCGAGCATGTCGGTACCCTGGACCATCTGGACGGCGACAGGATCAAGCTGACCAAAAGTGACAGCAGCGACGGCCAGCACCATTACGTGCCACTGTCGCAGGTGGAGAGCATGGACAATGTGGCTGTCCACCTGAACGTTACCCGCGAAGACGCGATGAAGTAATTCCAATCTGAACCAGAGGCGGTGGAGCGATCTGCCGCCTTCTCTTTTCTTGTCGCTGCATGCCTATGGCCAGAGGTGTTGGAAACACTTCCATTCACACCGTATGCTGGGAGACACTATGCCCACCACCCTGCTGACCCCTGAACAGGCCGAGCGTCTGCGGCTGGCCTTCGATGACGACCGGGACGCTGAAACCTTCTTTCTGCGGCTGGAGCGGTACGGCCCCGAACTGCTGGAGAGCCTGCGCGCGGTCTACAGGGAACGCGCGGACGGGCTGCTGGAACGCCTGCTGGACATCATGCTGCACGCCTACCACACCCGTCCCGCCGACCTGAGGCGACTGGATGAGGCCCGGTTGCTGTCACCCGACTGGCTGCAATCACCGAACATGGTGGGCTACGTGGCCTACACGGACCGCTTCGCCGGAACGCTGCGGGGCGTGCAGGAGCACGTGGACTACCTGGAGGGGCTGGGCGTTACCTATCTGCACCTGATGCCGCTGCTGCGCCCGCGTGAAGGCGAGAACGACGGCGGCTACGCCGTGGCCGACTACCGCTCGGTGCGGCCTGATCTGGGCAGCATGGATGATCTCTCGGCGCTGGCGCGTGACCTTCGGGGCCGGGACATCAGCCTGGTGCTGGATCTGGTTCTGAACCATGTGGCCCGCGAACACGAATGGGCCGAGCGGGCGCGGGCGGGCGAGGACAAGTACCGTGATTACTTCCACCTGTTCGCAGACCGTGGTTTGCCGGATGCTTACGAAGCCACCCTGCCCGAGGTCTTTCCCGACTTTGCCCCCGGCAACTTCACCTGGGACCCAGAGGTGGGAGAGGGGCAGGCGGGTGAGGGCGGCGCAGGCGGCTGGGTCTGGACTACCTTCAACACCTACCAGTGGGACCTGAACTGGAGTAATCCCGACGTGCTGGCCGAATTCGTGGACATCATTCTGACCCTGGCCAACCGGGGCGTGGAGGTGTTCCGGCTGGACGCCATCGCCTTTATCTGGAAACGGCTGGGCACCGACAGCCAGAACCAGCCGGAGGTGCATCACCTGACGCGCGCCCTGCGGGCGGCGGCGCGCATCGTGGCCCCGGCGGTGGCGTTCAAGGCCGAGGCCATCGTGGCGCCGGATGACCTGATTCACTATCTGGGCACCGGCACGCACCACGGCCGGGTCAGCGACATGGCGTACCACAACAGCCTGATGGTGCAGCTGTGGAGCAGCCTCGCCAGCCGCGACACCCGCCTGATGGAAGAGGCCCTGCGCGCCTTTGCCCCCAAGCCGACCAACACCACCTGGGGCCTGTACGTGCGCTGTCACGACGACATCGGCTGGGCCATCAGCGACTCCGACGCGGCGCGGGTGGGCATGGCCGGGCCGGGCCACCGCCATTTCCTGAGCGACTTCTATGGCGGGGAGTTCCAGGGATCTTTTGCGCGTGGCCTGGTCTTTCAGCACAACCCGGCCACGGGAGACCGGCGCATCAGCGGCACGGCGGCCAGTCTGGCCGGGCTGGAAACGGCGCTGGAGGGCGGGGATGGGGTCCAGATTGAGCTGGCCGTTCAGAGGCTCTTACTCCTGCACACCGTGATCCTGGGATTCGGCGGCCTGCCGCTGCTGTACATGGGTGACGAGCTGGCGCTGACCAACGATTACGGCTACGCTGACACCCCCGAACACGCCGCCGACAACCGCTGGCTGCACCGCCCCCGCATGGACTGGGCGCTGGTGCAGGCCGTTCAGGCACACCCTGACACCCCTGCCGGACGGGTCGGTGCGGGCCTGCGCCACATCATCGCCGTGCGCAAGACGCTGCCGCACCTGCACGCCTCGGTTGAAAGCCGGGTGGTTGCCAGCCCCGACCCGCGCGTGCTGGTCTTGCGCCGCGATCACCCGCACGGCACGCTGCTGGAGCTGTACAACTTCAGCGAGGACCGCGTGGTGCTGCCGGCCTACACCCTGCGCGGCCACCTGGGTGAGGAGGCCCGCGACGCCCTGAGCGGCAGCGCCTTTCATCTGACCCGCCCCACCCTGACCCTGGACCCCTACCGCGCCCTGTGGTTGACTGCGGCGGAGGTGAACGCATGACCGATCCACAAACACCCCCAGGGAAGGCCCGCACCAGCGTGCCCACTGAGGCCCTGCTGCGCGCCGTGCGCGACGCCGCTGAACGTCTGACCCGCTTCTCCCGTGACCCGGAGGTGCGCCGCGAGGCTGGAAACGTGGCTCAGGCCGTGGGACGGTTGCTGGAAGCCATTCGCAACGCGGGAGCCGGGAAGGGACGCTAGCACCCGCCTGATCTTCCCTCCTCTCCCCCGCAGGTGACCGAAATGATCACGGGTGGGGGTTGCTGATGCTGAACTGCTGAACACACCCCGCCCCCTCCACTTCCCCACCACAAAAAGCCCTCTTCACCGGGAAGAGGGCTGAGGGCAACAGCGTATCCTACGCCAGAATCTGCGGCGGGGCCGTGGTGCCGCGCTCGAACTGCACGCCTGCGTCGGTCAGGACCACGCGCACCTCGTCGCCGTCGCGGCTGATCAGTTCCAGGGACAGCGGGTCCTCAATCTCCTCGCGTACCAGCGTTCGCAGCTGGCGCGAGCTGCCCACCGCGTGCTTGGGACTGCGGGCCTTGAGCTTGCCCACCAACCACGACGCAATGGCCGGATCGAAGGTCACGTTCAGCTCGCGGCTGGCCAGTTCCTCGCGCATCTCGCCCATCAATTGCTGGGCCACGCGCACCAGTTCCTCCTCGCCCAGCGGCCTGAAGCGGATCACGTCATCCAGGCGGTCCAGGAATTCCGGGGTGAAGATGTGGCGCAGCGGCGCGTTGTTGTCGGGCGTCACCGGGCTGAAGCCGACCGTGGGGCCGACGTTGAAGCCGGTGTTGCTGGTCATGATGATGATGGTGCGCCGGAAGTCCACCGCGCGGCCCAGCCCGTCGGTCAGGCGGCCGTCGTCCAGCACCTGCAAGAAGGTGTTGTATACGTCCGGGTGCGCTTTCTCGATCTCGTCGAGCAGGATCACGCTGAACGGCTGGCGGCGCACGGCCTCGGTCAGGCGGCCGCCCTGCTCGTAACCCACGTAACCGGGAGGAGAGCCGATCAGCTTGCTGATGCTGTGGCTTTCCTGAAACTCGGACATGTCCACCCGGATCAGGGCACGCTCGGAGTGAAACAGGCTGCGCGACAGGGCGCGGGCCAGGTGCGTCTTGCCCACACCGCTGGGGCCGACAAACAGGAAGCTGGCCGCCACACGGGTGCGTCCGCCCAGGCCCACGCGGGCGCGGCGCAGCGCCGAGCTCAGGGCCTTGATGGCGTCCGGCTGGCCGTACACCTGATCTTCCAGGCTGGCCTCCAGATCGCCGAGTTGCTCGGCGGTTTCCTCGCTGTAGATGCCGCCCATCGAGTTGATGACGCTCTCGATGTCCTCGCGGGTCACGTAGGGTTCGCCGTCCTCGTTCTCGGCCACCGGCAGATCGATGCTCATGTTCAGACGCACGCGGCTGGCGGCCTCGTCGATCAGGTCAATGGCCTTGTCGGGAAAGTTGCGCCCCGGCAGGCTGCGCTCACCAATGCGAACGGCCAGTTCCAGCGCCGCGTCGGGAATCTGCACGCCGTGGTGTTCCTCGTACTTGGGCCGCAGGCCACGCAGAATCTGCAAGGTTTCGGCGGGGCTGGGTTCCAGCACGATCACCGGCTGGAAGCGGCGTTCCAGGGCGGCGTCCTTCTCGATGTAGCGGTGGTATTCCCCGGTGGTGGTGGCACCGATCACCTGAATCTCACCGCGTGACAGCGCGGGCTTGAGGATGTTGGCCGCGTCCAGCGTGCCTTCCGCGCCGCCCGCACCCACCAGGGTATGCAGCTCGTCGATAAAGGCCATCACCTTGGCGTTGCGCAGTTCCTCGATGATCTGGCGCAGGCGTTCCTCGAACTCACCGCGGTACTTGGTTCCGGCCACCACGCCCGACAGGTCCAGGCTGATCAGGCGGATGCCGTGCAGGTTGGGCGGCGTGCGCTTCTCCACGATGGCGAGGGCCAGCCCCTCCACAATGGCGGTCTTGCCCACGCCGGGGTCACCAATCAGCACCGGGTTGTTCTTGGTGCGGCGGGTCAGGATCTGCGTGACGCGGCGGATTTCCTCGCTGCGGCCAACCACCGGGTCCAGCTTGCCCTCGCGGGCCCACTTGGTCAGGTCACGGCCATATTCGTCCAGAAACGGCGTCGCCACGGGCTTGGCCGCCTTGCCCCCGCTGCTCTCGCCCTGCGCCAGGATGCGCCAGCGGATGGTGTCCACGTCCTTGGTCAGCTCCTGCAGGATGCGGAAGGCCACGCCGTCGCCCTCGCGGATGATGCCCAGCAGAATGTGTTCGGTGCTGGTCACCTGTGCACCCAGGCTACGAGCCTCACTGCTGGCCAGTTCCATCACCCGGCGGGCGCGCGGCGTGATGCTGGGGGCGTCATTGAGACGGTTGCCCTCGCCGCGTCCGATGATCTCCTCGACGCGGCGGCGCAGGCCGTCCAGGCTGGCTCCGAATTCGGTCAGGATGGTGGCGGCGGTGCCGCCCTCACGCATTAGGCCCAGCAGCAGATGTTCGGGGCCGACCATCGCGTGGCCCAGGCGGTTGCCTTCCTCGCGGGCATAGTGGAACACGAGTCGGGCGCGGTCGTCATATCGGTTCATGGAAGACCCCCAGGGGGCGGAGGGCGCACATTCGCGCGTGGCTCGTTCAAACGGGGCTCGTTCAAAGCAGGGTGGGCCAAAACAGGGTGAGCAGAAAGCAGATTCGGGGT
The DNA here is from genome assembly GCF_014647055.1 of Deinococcus aerolatus. Classification (NCBI taxonomy): domain Bacteria; kingdom Thermotogati; phylum Deinococcota; class Deinococci; order Deinococcales; family Deinococcaceae; genus Deinococcus; species Deinococcus aerolatus. Next base: position 122,985 of record NZ_BMOL01000001.1, read on the forward strand.
GGACGGACAGTTTGAGTCTAAAGCATCCCTCCCGGTGCACACGCGCCCAAACTTACGTTCTGGCCTGCGCGAACTGTAGTCCTTCCCGCCTGACGGCCGTCTTTCACAGGGCCCGGCGCCCGCGCCCGCTACCCTGTCTGGCATGACCGACACCGAAGGCCACATGGACCCATCCCGCCCGCAGGACCGCGCCAGGAGGGTGATTTTTGGTTCCCAGCACGACCGCATCCTGGAGCGCCTGCAGGGCCTGGACCCTGCCCTGGCCGCCCACATTCAGGATTTTGCCTACGACACCGTGTACGAGCAGTCGGCGCTGGACCTGAAGACGCAGGAGCTGATCGCATGTGCGCTGCTGGTCTCGCTAGGCAGCCCGCCGGAACTGCGGACCCACCTGCGCGGCGCCCTGAACGCCGGGGCGACGGAGCAGGAAGTTCGGGGCGCGCTGATGATGTGCGTGCCCTATCTGGGATTCCCGCGTGCGGTGGCCGGCTTCGAGGCGCTCAAAAGCCATCTGGATGCTCAGGAGACCAAAAAAGGGTGAACGGGCCGCAGCCTGTCCACCCCATTTCAAGACCTCAGCTCAGAACATGTACTTGATGCCCAGACGGGCCTTAAAGTTGGTGCCGGGGCGCACGAAGCGGTTATTGAAATCGTTGTAATTAGCGTCGCCCGTAGCGTAGGAGTCACTCGTCGGTCCCGCAGCGGTGTTGGTCTTGCGGTCAATCGTTGACTTGAAGAAATAGTCCGCGCCCAGATCGCCCACCAAGCTCAGGTTGCCCGTCAGGGCGTAGCTGGCCATCGCACCTGCTCCCAGACCAAAGGAGTTGCTGGAGTATGTGGTGGTCAGACCAGAGCCGTAGTCCTCGGTGCCCTTGAACATGCCGTAACGAGCGCCTCCGTAGACCATTGTGTCGATGCCGGGGGCCACTTCGCCCAGACCGTAGGTACCGTCCACGGAAATTACCGTAGCGCTCCCGCTCTCGGTGGCTCCAGCCGCCTTGTATCCCGAGAAGGGGCCAGCACCAATGTCACTCGAATCGCGGATCGAATCGCTAGGACGGGTATAGGCCACGCCCACCTTGATGCCCACCGGACCCACCACGTTGGGCGCGTGCACAAACGCCTCGCCGCTCAGGCCGCCCGCATAGCCGCCGGTCAAGCCGAGTTCGATGTTGTTAAAAGACTGTGCGGCGGCCGTTGCGGCGGCAGCAAGAATCGTCAGGGAGATCAGCTTCTTCATGTTTCATAGCGTCGGCGCTGAACATGAGAATGCCTCATGCTCTGGTTGACGACGGGTTTAGACTGCGGCGAATGTGGGGGGTGTCCCTACCGTAGGAACGGCTCAGGGGCTCTTTGTGCCCTTTGCCCGCCTACTGCTTACCCGCCTGTTTCAGAATGAAGGGCCGCAAAGGCCTTATGCTCTTGCCGAAGAGTTGCTGTTAAACTTGGACCGAGTTTAATTTTACTGGCGGGTTCATGACGCTGCTGAACCGGCCCACACCCTGGAGGTTGCATGAAAATTTTAACCCTAGTCCGGCAGGTTCCCGACGCTGAAGCGCGTGTCAAGGTCAGTGGTGACCGCGTTGATCTGGACGGCACCACGCTGGTGATCGACGGCATGGACGAGTACGGCGTGGAAGAGGCCCTGCGCCTGCGCGAGGGCGGCGCCAACGTGGAAGACATCGTGGCGCTGGCCGTCGGCCCCAAGAAGGTCGAAGACGCGCTGCGTACCGCCCTGGCGATGGGCGTGGACCGCGCCATTCACATCGAGACCGACGAGCGTCTCGACGCCGTGTCCCTGAGCAAGATCGTGGCGCAGGTGGCGCAGGCCGAGGGCACGAGCCTGATTCTGCTGGGCGGCCAGGAAGCCGACTGGGATTCCCAAGCCCTGGGGGCCGCCAGCGCCGAACGCCTGGGCTGGCCCCAGCTGACCTGGACCAACGAGCTGAGCGCCGACGGCGACACCCTGACCGGCCGCCACGACGTGGACGACGGCAACGAGGGCTTTAAAGTCAGTCTGCCGGCCGTGATCACCGCCCAGCAGGGCCTGAACGAGCCGCGTTACCCCACGCTGCCCAACATCATGAAGGCCAAGAAAAAGGAGCTGCGCAAGGACGAACTGGGCAGCTACGACGTGCAGCCGGGCGTCCAGTACCTGGGTGCGGAAATTCAGACCCGCGCCCGCCTCAACCGGATGATCGACGGCAAGGATCCGCAGGCCGCCGCCGAACAGCTGCTCGACCTCCTGCGAAACGAAGCGAAGGTGCTGGCATGATTTTAGTTGTTGCGGAACACGCCGGGGGCAAACTCGGCAAGTCCACCCTGGAAATGGTCACCGCTGCCCGTGACTCTGGCCGCGAGGGACCCATCACCCTGCTGGTTCTCGGTCAGGACGTGGCCGCCGTCGCCACCGAGGCCGCCGCCGTAGCCGATCAGGTGCTGGTGGGTGACCTGCCCGCGCTGGCGCAGTACAACCCCGAGGTGTGGGCCGCCGCCGTGACCCAGATCGCCCGTGAAGGCGAGGCCAGCACCGTGCTGATCGGCGGCAGCCGTTCGGGCCGCGAGTACGCGCCGCGCGTGGCGGTCAAGCTGGACGCCCCGTACCTGGAAGACGTGATCAAGTTGAGCGCCGAGGGCGACGCCCTGCAGGCGCAGCGCTACACCTTCCTGGCCCGCGTGACCGAGACGGTGCAGGCCAGTGGTCCCGTCATTGTGGCCACCGTCAAGCCCGGCAGCTTTGCCCCGGCCGCCCCGGCAGGCGCGGCGGGCGAGCAGTACGACATCGAACTGGACCTGCCCACCTCCCGCACGGAAATTACCGGCAAGAGCGTGGAGAAGAGCAGCCGCGTGGCCCTCTCGGAAGCCGAGATCATCGTGACCGGCGGGCGCGGCGTGGGCAGCCCCGAGAACTTCGCGCAGTACGTCGAGGGTCTGGCCGACAACATCGGCGCGGGTGTGGGGGCCACACGGGCCGTGGTGGACGCGGGCTGGCGGCCCTACGCCGAGCAGGTGGGCCAGACCGGCAAGACCGTGCAGCCCAAGGCGTATATCGCGCTGGGCGTCAGCGGCGCGGTGCAGCACCTGTCGGGTATGGGCAAGAGCAAGAACATCATCGCCATCAACAAGGACGCCGAGGCCCCGATCTTCAAGGTGGCCGACTACGGCATTGTGGGCGACGTGAACCAGATCGTCCCGGCCTTGATCGCGGCCAGCAAGAAGTAAGTCCGGCTGCACCGCCCGGAGCCCCACAGGACTGGCCGCCCCTCTTCGGAACGGGGCGGCCGGTCTTGTTTTTTGAACAGGACAGCCGGCCCGGCCACGTTGGCCTGAAAGAGTTCTGCGAGATGGCAGGCGGCACAGTGGGGGTGAGGGCAGGTCACGCGGCCCTCAAAGGACCCCACCCTTGGATCTCGTCACCTGCCTCCAGACCTCGGCGCTGGCCGGGGGCCGTGAACACCTGATCGTCGGTGCGGCCTGTGCCGTCACCATCGCCTCGCTGGGCTTCGGCGTGCAGCGCGGGGTGGTTCAGCGCATCATGGTGGGCGTGCTGTTCGCCTTTGTGCTGCTGCTGCTGCTGGGCAGCGTGTATGTGGACTGCCTGGGGCCGGCCCTGTTCTAGCCCTCTGTGTTCTCGGTGTCCGCCGCAGTTTGTGCCTCCCTGCCCGCTGCCCCGCACCCCCAGCGGGTAGCATGGGGCCATGACCAAAAGCATCAATGACTTTCAGGACGACCACGGCCGCATCACCGCCTGGCCCAGCAAACGCCGCCGCGTCCACCAGATGGCGATTCTGGACTACCTGACCGGCCTGTTCGAGCCGGGCGTGTCTTACAACCAGGGGCAGGTAGAGCGCGTGCTGGCTGATCACAGCACCCTGGAAGATCCCTCGGTCCTGCTGACCGAACTGCTGGACAGCGAGTACCTGGCGACTGCCGACGGCGCGTACTGGCGGGCGGACGGGCGGCCCGGCGTGAGCCCGGACACCGCAGGTGAATCTTCTGACGGGGTAGACATCAGCATTGCCAAGAATGGCTAGGGTCCGGCGTGGCTAGAGTCACCACCAAATACGTCTGCAACAGCTGCGGCTACACCTCGGCCAAACCGCTGGGGCGCTGCCCGAACTGTCAGGCATGGAACTCGTTTGAAGAAGAGGTGCCGAGCGTCACCGGCGGCAAGGCGCGGGGCGGCGGGGCAGGCGGCTACGGCGGCGTCACGGGCGGCAAGCTCACGGCGCTGTCCACCGTCGGGCGGCGCGAGGAACCGCGCACCTCGTCAGGGATTGCGGAGCTGGACCGCGTGTTGGGCGGGGGGCTGGTGGCCGGGGGCGTCACTTTGATCGGCGGCGAGCCGGGCATCGGCAAGAGCACGCTGCTGCTGCAGGTCGCCGACAGCGTGGCGCGGGCGGGCGGCACCGTGCTGTACGTGGCGGGCGAGGAATCGCTGGAGCAGATCCGGCTGCGCGCCGACCGGCTGGGCGTCACCGCCGACATTCAGCTTACCCGCGACACCCGCGCCGAACACATCGCCGCCCTGATGAACGAGCACCGGCCCGCGCTGTGCATCGTGGACAGCATCCAGACCGTCACCGTGGAGGGCGAGGGTGCGCCCGGCGGCGTGGCGCAGGTCCGCGACGGCACCTCCATGCTGACCCGCGCGGCCAAGGAAACCGGCACCGCCACCGTGCTGGTGGGCCACGTCACCAAGGACGGCACGGTGGCCGGGCCAAAAGTGATGGAACACATCGTGGACACCACGGTCTTTCTGGAGACGGTGGGCGCGTTCCGCCTGCTGCGCAGCGTCAAGAACCGCTTCGGACAGGCCGGTGAACTGGGCGTCTTCGAGATGCGCGGCGAGGGATTGATAGCCGTGGAAAACCCCAGCGCTGCCTTCCTGGCCGAGCGTCCGGTGGGCGTGCCGGGCAGCGTGGTGGCCGCCACCGTGGACGGCCAGCGCCCCATGCTGCTGGAAGTCCAGGCGCTGGCCAGCAAGACGCCGTACCCCAACGCCCGCCGTGTGGTGGTGGGCCTGGACCCGCGCCGGGTGGACGTGGTGCTGGCCGTGCTGGAACGCCGCCTGGACCTGACGCTGGGCGGGCTGGACATCTACGTGAACTTGGCGGGCGGCCTGAAGGTGCCTGATCCGGGGCTGGATCTGGCGGTGGCCCTGGCGGTCTACAGCGCCGTGGTGGGCCGCGCCCTGCCGGGGAACGTGGCGGTGTTCGGCGAGGTGGGCCTGGCCGGGGAAGTTCGCAGCACCGTGGCCTCGCAGCGCCGCGCCGAGGAGGCAGGCCGCGCCGGCTACAAGCGCCTGATCGTACCGCCGGGGCTGGATGGGCACGCGGGCGTGAAGAGCGTGGAGGAAGCGGTGGGGGTGGTGTGGCAGACGGCGAAGGCCTGAGCCCCACCTCAACCTCCAGACAGCAGGAACCTGTGGCGGTCTTGACGGGAAGCCTCCCGAACAGCCGCCACACATTTTGAACTCGAAACATGCCTTGACAGGAATATTCTTTATATGGAATAATAAGTTCAGCAACGATCCTCAGGAGGTGACCAGCCCAGCCCTTGAACACCGCGACTTTTCAGGCCCTCGCTGACCCGCAGCGTTTCCAGATGGTGGAACTGCTGCGCCGGGAGCCGCTGACCGTGGGCGAGATTGCCGCCCGCCTGCAGCTGCGGCAGCCGCAGACCTCCAAGCACCTGCGGGTGCTGAGTGACGCCGGGGTGATTGACGTGCAGGCCAGCGCCAACCGCCGCATCTGCTCCCTGCGCCCGGACGCCTTCCGGGAACTCGACGACTGGCTCGCCAGCTACCGGCAACTGTGGGAGGAACGCTTCGACAACCTGGACGGCTACCTGCAAACACTTCAGGAGCAGCCGGACCCGCCCCCACCCGTCCCCTCATCCAACACAGGAGAAACCTCATGACCAGCACGGTGCCTGCACTGACCTCCCGAGTGGAACACGGCAAGGAACTCGTTCTGGAACGCACGTTCCGGGCTCCGCCCGCGCTGGTGTTTGCAGCTTTTACCCAGGCCGAACACCTGCGCCACTGGTGGGGACCGCGCGGCTGGGATCTCACCCACTGCACGGTGGATCTGCGCCCCGGCGGCCGCTGGCACTACTGCATGAAGTGCGTGGACCGCACCCAGGGCGATTTCTACGGCATGGAATCGTGGGGCCTGGGTATTTACGACGAGATCGTGGCCCCTGAACGGCTGGTCTACACGGACTATTTCTCGGATGCTGACGGAGAGATCACTTCCGAGATGCCTTCCTCGCAGACCATGCTGACCTTTGAGGAGGTGGCGGGCGGCACACGCGTGGTCAGCCGCTCGGTGTACGCCACCGAGGACGCGCTGAAGACCGTCATGGAGATGGGCATGCTCCAGGGCATCAGCGAAACCTGGGACCGGCTGGCCGAACATCTGGAAGCTCGGGAACAGAACACATGAATCCACCCGACGTCACCCCCTGGCCCCCACCCGGCCTGTCTGTCCCGGTCCGCCGCGCCCTGGCCGAGGAGGGCATTCTGACCCCGGAACAGCTGGCATCCCACACTGAACGGCAGCTGCTGGCCCTGCACGGCCTGGGACCAGCGGCGCTGGAGCCACTGCGGGGAATCCTGAGCCAAGCAGGCCTGACCTTTGCTGAGGAGACGCCATGAACTGGACGCTGGAAGTCGTGGTGGTGCCCGTCAGCGACGTGAACCGTGCCCGCGCCTTTTACGAGGCCGGGCTGGGCTTCAAGGTTGATCACGACACCCGGATGGGCGAGACCCGGCGCATCGTGCAACTGACCCCGCCGGGCTCAGGCTGTTCCATTGTGATGGGCACGGGGCTGACCAGCATGGCCCCCGGCTCGCTTCAGGGCCTGCAACTGGTGGTCAGCGATCTGCGGGCCGCCCACGCGCAGCTGGTGCATCGCGGCGTGGAGGTTGGCCCGGTTCAGGTGATCAGCGCAGCAGGGACGCGCCCCGCCACCGATGATGACGCCCTGAATTTCACCGGCTTCGTCTTCTTCAAGGACCCCGACGGCAACGGCTGGGCCATTCAGCAGATCGACGCCCGGACGTGATCCCTGATCCAGCCACCGAACCGCCCACAGACCTGCCAAGCCCCTCTCCGCCGGGGACAGGGGCTTGGTCAGAGAGGCGGAGGTGAGGGACCGCTAGTTCAGTACGCCCGTATCGAACACGAAGTGACCGTCCCGGTACTCCACGTTCAGTACGCTGTTGTCCGGTACGTGCCCTTGCAGGATCTCGCGGGCCAGCGGCGTCTCGATCTCGCGGGCGATGGCGCGCTTCAGGGGGCGTGCGCCGAAGGCCGGGTCGTAGCCGATCTGGGCCAGCTTGTCCTTGGCGGCGTCGTCCATGTGCAGGGTTACGCGGCGCTCGGCCAGCCGCTTTCTCAGGCCGTTCAGCTGAATGTCTACAATCCGGTGCAGGTCTGCCGCCGTCAGCGCATCGAACACGATGATGTCGTCCACGCGGTTCAGGAACTCCGGGCGGAACTGGGCCTGCAACTCGCCCAGTACGGCCTCGCGGATCTCGTCTGCGCTCTCGCCACTGGCCTGCATTTCCAGAATCAGCGGGCTGCCCACGTTGCTGGTCAGGATGATCAGGGTGTTGCGGAAGTCCACCGTGCGGCCCTGCCCGTCGGTCAGACGGCCATCGTCCAGGACCTGTAGCAGCACGTTGAACACGTCCGGGTGCGCCTTCTCGATCTCGTCCAGCAGCAGCACGCTGTAGGGGCGGCGGCGCACCGCCTCGGTCAGCTGCCCGCCCTCCTCGTAGCCCACGTAGCCGGGAGGTGCCCCAATCAGACGGGCCACCGTGTGCTTTTCCATGTACTCGGACATGTCCAGGCGCACCATCGCGTCAGAGCTGTCGAACAGGTATTCGGCCAGCGCCTTGGCCAGCTCGGTCTTGCCCACCCCGGTCGGCCCCAGGAACATGAAGCTGCCCAGCGGACGGTTGGGGTCGTTCAGCCCGGCCCGCGCCCGGCGGATGGTGTCGGCCACGCTGGTGATGGCGCGGTCCTGACCGATCACGCGGTGGTGCAGCTGGTCTTCCAGGTGCAGCAGCTTCTCGCGCTCGCCTTCCAGCAGTTTGGAAACCGGGATCCCTGTCCAGCGGCTGACCACGGCGGCGATGTCCTCCTCGGTCACTTCCATGTGGGCGAATTCCGCGCCCTTGAGCTTCTTCTCCAGGTCCTGCACGTCCTTCTCCAGCTGCGGCAGCTTGCCGTATTCCAGCTCGGCGGCGCGTTGCAGGTCATAGTCGCGTTTGGCCCGCTCGATGTCGGTGCGTACGGCGTCCAGCGACTCGCGCTTCTCGCGTAGGGCCGCCACTTCACCACGCTCGGCCTCCCAGCGCCCGCGCACCTCGGTCAGCTCGTCGGTGATGGCCTTGAGACTGTCCTCGATGTCCAGCAGGCGGTTCTGCGAATCCTGGTCCTTCTCGCGCTTGAGGGCCTCGCGCTCGATTTCCAGTTGCAGCTTGCGGCGCGACAGCTGATCGATGCGTTCCGGGCTGCTTTCCAGCGCCATCCGCAATCTGGCCGCCGACTCGTCGATCAGGTCGATGGCCTTGTCGGGCAGCTGCCGGTCGGTGATGTAGCGCTCACTCAGGGTGGCGGCGGCCACCAGCGCCGGATCGGTGATTTCCACGTTGTGGTGAACCTGATAGCGCTCCTTGATACCGCGCAGGATAGAGATGGTGTCCTCGACGGTCGGCTCGTTCACCATCACCGGCTGGAACCGGCGTTCGAGGGCCGAATCCTTCTCGATCTCACGGTACTCATCCAGCGTCGTCGCGCCGATTAGGTGCAGTTCGCCGCGGGCCAGCGCGGGCTTCAGCATGTTTCCGGCGTCCGGACTGCCCTCGGTCTTGCCCGCGCCCACAATCGTGTGCAGCTCGTCCACGAACAGGATGATCTCGCCCGCCGAGGCGATCACCTCGTCAATCACGCCCTTGAGGCGTTCCTCGAACTCTCCGCGGTACTTGGCCCCGGCCAGCAGGCTGCCCATTTCCAGGCTGACGATGCGTTTGTTCTTCAATCCTTCCGGCACGTCGCCGCTGATGATGCGGATGGCCAAGCCCTCGGCGATGGCGGTCTTGCCTACACCGGGTTCCCCGATCAACACCGGGTTGTTCTTGGTGCGCCGCAGCAGAATCTGCATGGCGCGGCGGATCTCCTCGTCACGGCCGATCACGGGATCGAACTTGCCGTCCCTGGCGCGCTGCGTCAGGTCGGTGCCGTACTTGTTCAGGGCGTCGAACTGGCTTTCGCTGGATTTGTTGGTCACGGTTTTTCCTTTACGCGCCTCGGTGATGGCGCGGTTGAGTTCAGCGTCTCTGGGCAGCTCCTTCAACTTCGATTCGCCGCACAACGCCAGCAGCAGCGCGTCGGCAGCCACAAAACTGTCCCCGAACTGTCCGGCAATGTTATCGGCCTGGGTGAAAGCCCGGCTTAATGCCGGATCGAGGTACAGCCCCCCGCCGCCGCCCTGCACGCGTGGCAGCTTGTTCAGCTCGGCGTCGAGCGCATTGCGGAGTTGCTGAAGATTGCCCCCGGCAGTGGTGATGACGCGGGCGGCGGTGTCATTGTCGGTCAGGGTCCGCAGCACGTGCGGCACCGTCAGGGTCTGGTGCCCACTCTGCTGCGCGAGTTGCTGGGCGGCATTGAGGGCCTCCGCACTGGCCTCGGTAAAGCGTTCGGGATTCAAGTGGCAACCTCCGTAGAAAGGGGAACGGGACGTCATTTAAGCTAAATGCATTCTGAAACTTGAGTGCAGTCATGTCAAGTTTATTGAGGATTTAGACTGGTATTCATGAACGATCTGGGCGGGCTCCACGCATCCGCCACAGCTCAGAGATGAGGTCAGATGTGGGCCTCGGTCAGCCTGCCGTCATGCTGGCCCGGTACACCCAGGGGGACTGAAGACCAGGGCGACGTCCGCGTGATGAAGTCTGGCGGCCGATCCCCTGCCTCCCTCCCCCCTTGCTGGCCTTCCGCCATTTCCCAGGAGACCTATGTTCCAGACCCGATCCCTGTCCGCCGCCCTGCTGGGCACCCTGGCCCTCGTGACTGCCGCGCTGCCCGCCGCCACCGCGCAAACGGTCAAGGGCCAGAGCATCACCGTGAATCCCAAGTCCCCGGCCACCGTGACCGGCGTGACCCTGATCAACGCCGACACCAACCAACCGGTTCCCGGCTTTGATCCGGTGCAGCCCGGCGCCACCCTGGATCTGGCCCGTCTACCCGCCCGCCTGAACATGCGTGCCAACGTCTCTGGCGCAGTGGGCAGCGTGTGGTTCGGGCTGGACGGCAATGGCAACTACCGCCTGCAGGGCGGCGCACCGCACTCGCTGTGCAACGACAACGGCGGCGATTACGAGCCGTGCCCGGCGGCCGTGTTCGCGCCCGGCGCGCACAGCCTGCTGGTCACCCCCTTTACCGCCGCCAACGGGGCCGGGACCGCGGGGCTGGCTGCCTCGCTGACCTATACGGTGATTCGCAGCGCCGCTGCGCAGCCTGCCCCTGCCGTGGCCGTGACCAGCTTTACCCTGATCAATGCCGACACCAACCAGCCGGTTCCCGGCTTTGACCCGGTACGGCCCGGCGTGCGCCTGCGCCTGTCAGCGCTGCCCCCACGCCTGAACATGCGTGCCAACGTCGGCAATGGGGTCCGCAGCGTGCGCTTCACCGAGAAGGGCGTCAAGGACTACGTGGAAAACGAGGCCCCCTTTGCCTTATGCGGAGACAGCAAGGGCAGCAGCGGCAAGAAGGGCGACTATCTGCCCTGCAACGCCAGCCGATTTGCGCCCGGCACGCACCGTCTAACCGCCACCCCGTTCAGCAAGATGTTCGCGGACGGCACGGCGGGACAGGCCCTGACCCTGGACTTCGTCGTCGAGCGCTGAGCACAGCCTTCCCGGATGACATCCGGGTTCCTCCCGGTCCCGCCTCCGCCCGACAGCGAGTCCTCCTTCAACAGGCCGTGCCCCCTAAGGCACGGCCTGTTCGCCTATCCGGCTGACGCTGCAGGCACCCCGCACCCACAAACTGTGGATTCCGGCGCTGCTCCTCGTACCGTCTACTTCTGCCGATTAAAAAGTCTGGAGAGTCGGCCCGTCGGTTCGGGGACGCTGACCGGGGCCAGCGTCGTCTCAAAGTCGCGAATGGCCGCCATCAGGTATTCGGGCAGGCCAGCATGCGTCAGCCTGGGGGGGTCCATCCATTCGGCACCCAGCAGCTCGTCCTGCTGGGGATTAAGAATGCCAGAGCAGTACTCGCTGCCGAAAATCAGATTGAGGCGGGCATCGGCCGCACCGTCCTGCACGCCACGGGCCGCGTGCGAACCCACCAGACGCAGGTCAGCCACGCCTATACCCACCTGCGCCAGCAATGCGCGGCGCAGCTGGGATTCCACAAAATTGCCTCCGCTGGGTGCCTGCAGCGTGAGCCCCGGCAACCCGTGTGCGCCGCCGGGCAACAGCGGCACGCGGGGCCGCACAATCAGGTAGGTGTCGCGCTGGCGCACCAGCGCAAAGACGCCGACCTGATAGGCCGTCGAAACGTTGTGGTGTTCGGTTGAGGGGATGGACAAGGGGTGGAGGCTCCTGAGAATGCGCGTGAAGGCAGACCTGCACCGATTGTAGTGCGGAAAATGCTTCTCTCAAAACCCCCCAACCCCACCCCGCTCGGGGTGTGAAGGGGGCTGACGAGGCCTCAATCGCCCACGCTGCCCAGCAACGGCTGCTCCGGCGTCCGGCGCAGCACCGACCAGATCATGAACAGGCCCGCCAGCGAGAATCCCGCGCCCATGATGAACGCCGCGCCGGGCACGCGCACAGCCGCGCCGCCGCCGTTGAAGTACGCGAAGACGGCGGTGGCAACCAGGGGGCCAACCACCCCCACCAGACTGTTCAGGCTGGTGATTGCCCCCTGCACGCGACCCTGCTCGGTCTCGCTGACCTGCCGGCTGATCAGGCCCTGGATGGCCGGTTGCGCCAGCCCGCCGCCCGCGCCCACCACCAGCGAGGCATACAGCACCGGCGAACTGCGCGCAACACTCAGGATCAGGAACTCGGCGGTGGACAGCATCAGGCCCAGCAAAATGGTGCGCCGTTCCCCCAGGCGCCGGATCGCGGTACCGATCAACCCGCCCTGCACAACGGCCGTCAGCAGCCCAAAGAAAGCCAGCGCCACGCCATTTTGCAGCGGTGTCCAGTTCAGGACACCCTCGGTGTACAGCACCCAGGTGCTGAAGATGACCTGCCCAGCCAGCCCCAGCAGCACAAAGGTCAGGGCCAGATTACGCAGCAGCGCATATTCACCCAGGGCCTTCAGCGGCGTGAACGGATTCAGGTCCTTGCGGTTGAGCCGCTTGCCCCGCGCCGAAGCAGGCAGCGATTCGGGCAGCACGAAGTAGCCATAGACCAGGTTCAGGCTGCTCAGAACCGCTGCCGCCAAAAAAGGCGTCCGCAGCCCGTACTCGCCCAGCAGGCCGCCCAGCGCCGGCCCCAGAATGAAGCCCACGCCAAAGGTAGCGCCCAGCAGACCAAAGTTCTTCGCGCGGCCAGCGGGCGGCGTCACGTCGGCGATGTAGGCGTTCGCCACCGTCAGACTGGCCCCGGTGACCCCGGCGATCAGGCGGCCGATCAGCAGCCACCACAGGCTGGGCGCGAAATACAGCAGCAGGTAGTCCAGCGCCATGCCCAGCAGGCTCAGCAGCAGCACCGGCCGCCGCCCGTAGCGGTCGCTCAGCGTCCCCAGAATCGGCGCGAAGATGAACTGCATCACCGCGTAGGCGGCGGTCAGCAGGCCAATATCGCGTGCGCCGGCGGCCTCGGACCCGGCCAGGCTCTTGACCAGTCCCGGCAGCACGGGAATGATCAGCCCGATGCCCATAACGTCGATCAGCGCAGTGATGAGGATAAAGATCAGGGCAGCGGGACGCTTGGACACAACACAACCTTGTGGTCAATGAGAACGGGGAAAAATGTGGGCCGCCAGACTCCAGACAAGTTTCACCGCGAATTTTATTCCCAGACAAAATTACGTCAATAGGCAAAGAGGCGGATCGGATCAAACCGCTCCTTAGCCATCCAGAAAAACCGCCCCCACTGGGAGGGCGGCCTGAGGCGTTACGGCACCGGAGTTCAGTAAAACTTGACAACGCGCTCAACGCTGTGGCGGTGGTGCGGGAAACCGTCCTCGGCGCGTTTGCCGATGGGCAGCAGCCCGGCAAACTGAACGTGCTCGGGCAGGCCCAGCAACTCGCGCACCTTCTGCGGCTCGAAGCCCAGCATGGGCACGGTGTCGTAGCCCAGGCTGCGGGCCGCCAGCATCAGGAAGCCGAAGGCGATGTTGGCCTGCGAGAGGCCCCACTGACCGCGCTGGGCCACGTCCTGGCCGCCAAACGCGCCGTCGAAGGTCTGGCGCTGCCCGGCGCGGCCCTGCTCGCCCATACCGGGGTGGGCGGTGTCCTCCACGGTGTTCAGGGTGTCTTCCATGTCGCTGTAGACCACGATCACGGCGGGCGCACTGCCGATCTGGGGCTGTCCGTAGGCGGCAGCCTGCAGTTGCGCCTTGATCTCGGGGTTCTGGACCACGGCAAAGCGCCAGGTCTGGGCATTCCAGGCGCTGGGGGCCAGGCCGGCAAGGCGCAGGATCTCGCGCAGATCACCCTCGTTGATGGGTTCTTGCACGAACTTGCGAATGCTGCGGCGGCTTTCGATGGCCTCGGCGACGGTCAGGGGCTGAATCAGGGTAGCGGTCATGGGCGCAACGCTACACCTCATGGTTTAAAATGTCAAGCGCTGTGATCTGTTGCTTAATTGACTTTGCCTTTAGGTGTAGAATCCTGGCATGAACACTCAACACGTCTCCCGCGGAGCCTCTGCTGTGGCGGAGAAGGGTGTGACAGAGCGGGGCTTCTGCCCGGTCTACCGGGCCATCGGCGTGCTGCAGGAGAAGTGGGTGCTGCACATCATCCGTTCCCTGCTGGACGGCGAGAAGGGTTTCAATGAGCTGGCCCGCGCGGTGGGCGGCTGCAACAGCGCCACCCTGACGCAGCGGCTGGAGCACCTGGAAACGCTGGCCATCATCAGCAAGCGCACCGAGGACACCCACGGCAAGCTGGCCCGCAGCGTCTACACGCTGACCCCGGTGGGGCGCGAACTGCAGAGCGTCATTGACGCCATCGACACCTGGGCCCGCGCCCACCTCCTTGAAGACCAGTCGGGCGTTGTTCCGACACAGGGCTGTTAGACCAGTCATGTGGGCCGCCGTCCTGATCTTCATCGTCCTGCCGGTGGCCTTGATCGTGCTGGCCTTCCGGATCAGACCGCTGGTGGACACGGACCGGGAGCGCGGCGACGCGGCAGGTGGCATGCGGGCGGCGGGCGGCATGTTCGGCAGCCACGGCCTCGCGCCCGACGAACGCACGGTCCGCGAGGACACCGGGCGCGTCCGGCTGCGTCTGGATCACGTGAAGACTCGTGAGTGAAGCCGCTTTCCTGGGCCTATGCCGGCTGCATTAAGCTGGGCGCATGAGCCTTAAAGACAACTTCACTGCAGACGAGTGGTTCAAGGTCATGACCGGCCCCGGACGGGCCGGCGCCGCGGTGGTAGCCGCCAGCCCCAGCGGCGTGACTGGCCTGCTGGCCGAGGCCGGGGCTATTGCCAGCGCCATGCGCGAGAGCGTCAGTCAGGAAAGCCGCACGCCGCTGATGGAGGCGATGGCCGCCGACCTGCTGGGCCAGCCGGCCGCCCGCCCCCCCGAGCAGGAACGCGCCCGTAACGTTGAGGATGTTAAAAACCAGAGCCTGGAGGGCGTGCGACAGGCGATGTGGCTGGTCAGCGCCAAGGCCAGTCCTGAGGACGCCGCTGCCTACCGCAACATGATCATGCTGGTGGCCCAGCGCACCGCCGAGGCCGCCAAGGAAGGCGGGTTTCTGGGCATTGGCGGCACGCAGGTCAACGACAAGGAACACGCCGTGATCGAGGAGTTGCGCCAGCTGGTCGGGGGCGCAGAGACGGGCCGGGGCCTGATCACGCACGAAACGCCGCCGGGCGCGGCAACAGTGCGCCCAGAGCCGGGGCCGGACGGTTCGGGCAACAGCAACTGAGCTGTCCTGGCAGGTGGCCGGGGCGGCAGGTGATGGGCGGGGAACCACGCGGCCGGCTGGCCGGGATCACCGCTCAGGCACAGACGGCGCAGTCCGCCCGAACGGCCCAGGGCATCTGTCAAAAGAGCTGTTGACTTTTGACAGAACGAAGTGAGCGAATTCGATTGAGGATCTGGGACTTACAACGCTGCGCCGCAGGGAATGAAAGCGTCAGACGACTCTTTTTCTGACGCTTCCATTCCGACAAATGCTCTAGGGCACGGCCGGAACCGGCGCGGCAGCGGGTGCCACTACCGGAGCCGCCCCCGGCACCTGATTCAGCTCAATGGTGTATCCCAGCAGCTCCCGGCCCAGCAGCACCGTTCTCAGCACGCCGCTGATCTTTGTGCCGTGCAGCGTGGCATGTAGATTGCCGCGGTGCTTGTCACCGTTCTCGAACAGGTTCATTTCCAATGCGCCGCCCTGGTCCAGACGCTTGAACGTGCCGCTGGCGGCGTAGACCTTGCGGCTTTCCAGGTTGGTGATGACCCCGGCAGCGCGGCCCTCGCGCTCCTGCACGGTCAGGGTCATGCGGTAGGGCACGCGGCCCGTGCCGCCCACGCCAATGCCCTCGTAGGTGCCGTTCACGGCGCGTTCCAGTGGGGTCATGGGGCTGAGGTAGGCCCCGAAGGCGCAGCCGCTCAGCACGGGGGGCAGCAGCAGGGCGGCGGCAAGGAAACGCAGGTCACGCATGGCAAGGAGCGTATCGAGAACTCATGAAGCGCGTCTGATGCGGCCCGGACCGGGGCAAGGCTTCGCCAGCCGCCACCAGTGGACCTGCTTCAGCCCTCTTCCAGCGGGTAGGTACGTGCGGCGCGCAGGGCCAGCCAGATCAGGTAGCTGTAGAACACCGAGACAATGGCGAACACCACCCAGCCCGGAAAGTTGCCGATGTCGGCCAGCGCAAAGGCGTCGGGAAAGCTCAGGACATAGCCCTTGGGCTGGCCCAGGTCCAGCTTGGCGATCCACGCCAACAGCACCGCCGCGTAGATCCACAGGTAGTTGCGGCCCAGCCGCCAGCCCAGCGCGTCGTTGCGGCTCATGGGACTGCGCGGCTTGCTCAGTTCGGCCAGCAGCAGCTGATGCCAGCCAGGGTCCACCTTGTCGCCCAGCATGGCGGGGTAAAAGAAGCGCTCCATGATCCGCACCCGGTGGTGGGCGATCTCGTAGGTGCGGAAGCGGCGGGCTTCCAGCCGCAGAAAGAAGTAGTTCATGAACATGGCAAACAGAAAGGTGGCGTGGCTGTTGCCCTGGTCCCCCAGCGCGAAGGAAGCCAGACCCGCGCTGGTCACCACCGACCAGTTGGTGGTCATGTCCAGGCGCTGACGCCACGCGGTCATCTTGCCGACCTCGGCGCGGTACAGGTGGATCAGCGCGTTGGCCTGGTTGGTGCTGTAGCTGACCTCCGTCATGCCAGGCGCAATCACTGCGCCCGGCCCGCCGCCGGCGCCCGGCATCAGCCTCTGCCCCCAGACATGCCGCCCCAGCTCATGTTGCCCTGCCAGATCATGAGGCCCAGCGTAGCGCGTCCACGCCGTGGCCGGACCACCGGGCCCGTCACCCAGCCCCAGACCGCTTGAGCCAGACAGCCTTCATCGCAAGAAGGGATTGCTGCGGCGTTCCGCCCCGACGGTGGTGGCCCTGCCATGACCGGGGTAGACCGTGGTGGCGTCGGGCAGCGTCAGCAGTTCGCGCGCAATGCCTGCCATCAGGGTGGGGTGATCGCCCCCCGGCAAGTCGGTGCGCCCGATACCGCCCTGAAACAGCGTGTCGCCGGCCACCACCACGCCGTCCTCGCCGTCGGTCCCGGCCAGGAACACCACATGTCCCGGCGCGTGGCCCGGCAGCTCGCGGGCACCCAGGGTCAGGTCTCCGGCCGTGAAGGCCTGGTCCTGCGCGATCTCGTGGTCCGGGGCGTCCGGCTGGATGAATGGAAGGCTCCACCTCGCGGCCGACGCCGCCCCCTGACGGTAGATTTCCAGATCAGCCGGGTGCAGCCACACTGGCACCCGCAGCGCCTCCCGCACCGGCTGCACCGCCCCGATGTGGTCGAAGTGCGCGTGGGTCAGCAGGATGCCGCGCACCGTCACGCCCGAGTCGCGCACCAGGGCCAGAATCCGGTCCGCGTCGTCGCCGGGATCGAAGAGAAAGCCCTCACCTTCCGCGCCCGCCACCAGCACGGCATTTTCCTGCAGGGGACCGGTGGGCAGGGACCACACGCGAACGTGACCGTGTTTTAACGCTTGCTGCATGCCGCCGAGTGTAGCGGTCCAGGGTTCAGGGCGCCGCACCACCCGCAGAAAGCGGGGCCTGGGCAGGCGAAAACCCGGAACACACCCGGCCCGCTGCGGTGAGGGTTCTGTCAGACCCCCCCCCATAAGCTGAGTTTCGTGAGTGCCCGCCTGACTTCTGAACACCACCCAGAGCCGGGTCTGGCGGGGCGGCGCAGGGCCGGGCGCAACACGCTGCGGACCCAGTTCGCACTGGTGATCTTCCTGCTGGCGTTTCTGCCCAATCTGGTGCTCACCTTCACGGCCCAGCCGAACCTTCCGGCAGGAGCGCTGCTGGGATGGATGCTGCTGGTGGGCGTCCTGTGCGGCATGGTGGGCTACGTCCTGAGCGGCGCGCTGCTGCGGCCCCTGAGCCGCCTGCAGGCAGAGGTGGAGAGCGGTGACCTGCCCGCCCGCACGGATGATCCGGCAGAAATCCTGGCGCTGCGCCGGGCCTTCACGGATGTGCTGGACCGCCTGGGCACCGAGCAGACGCGCCGCAACGCCTTTATGGCGACGCTGGTGCATGACCTGAAAACCCCGCTGATCGCCGCCGGCCACCTCACGCACGCGCTGACCACCCTGCCGCTGCCTGAAGCCGAACGCCGGGAGGTGGGCACACAGATGCAGGCCGAGACCCAGCGGCTGCTGGCGCTGGTGCAGCAGATGGCCGACGCCCACCGGTTCGAACGCGAGGACGTGAGCATCCAGCGCGTCCCCACCGATCTGCGTGCCTTGCTCGACGGCGTGGCCCGGCGGGTGCAGCCGCAGACCGAGTGGGGCAGCCTGACCCTGAGCGTGGAGGGCCACGGTGTTGCGCTGGCCGACGCGCAGGTGCTGGAACGCGCCGTGACCAATCTGGCCGAGAACGCCATTCGCTACGCCCACTCGCGCGTTGAGCTGTCCGTCACCCCTGAGGGGCTGGCGGTGGCCGACGACGGCCCTGGCCTGGGCGGCTCCCTGGCCCTGCTGGCCCAGCCGTTTACCTCGCAGCCCACCGCCATCGCCGGCCAGCAGTACACCGCCGGAACTGCGGGCCTGGGCCTGTTCATCGCCCGCCGGATTGCCGAGGCGCACGGCGGCGAGCTGCGCTACACCTACCACCCCCACCAGCTGCCTGAGCACGACGCCGCTTCCCTGTCCGCATCCTGCCTGCCCACCATCTTCACGCTGACTCTTCCGGAGGTCACCCCATGAAACTCGTTATCGCTGATGATCACCCGCTGTTCCGTATGGGCCTCAAGTACGCCCTGATGCACCAGGGCTTCGACGTGGTGGCCGAGGCCGCCGACGGCCTGAGCGCCCTGGACGCCTGCCGCACCCTGCAGCCCGACGCCGCGCTGCTGGACATCAAGATGCCCGGCATGACCGGCATCGAGGTCTGCGAGCGGCTGCGCATGACCCACCCCCAGGTCGTCAGCGTGCTGATCACCACCTTTGCCGAACCTGCCATCGTACAGGCGGCCCGCGCCGCCGGGGCCCGCGGCTACGTCAGCAAGGAAACCGATCCCGAGAGCCTGGCCCGGCAGCTGCGCGACATCGTGGCCCACCCGGAAATTGACCGCCTGCCGCAGGTGGACGTGCCCCGCCTGACCCCCCGCGAATCCGAGGTGCTGCCCCTCCTGGCCCAGGGCTACAGCAACAAGGAGATTGCCAAGAACCTGGGGGTCAGCCCCGACACCGTCAAGGACCATCTGGCCCGCCTGTACGCCAAGCTGGACGCCGGGGACCGCACCCAGGCCGTCAGCCGCGCCCGCAGCATTGGCCTGCTGCACTGAACCTGGATGCAGAAGTGTCGCCGGGCGTGAATCTGGGGGCCACCTACCGCTTCTGAGGGGCAGTCAGGAGGACCAGCGGGCGGTGAGACCGTTAGACCTTCCTGGCGGTTTTTTCTCCCCGGCCCTGTACCCTGAACCCCATGAGCAGCCCCTTTGCCCTGTCGGCGCGTGCGCTGAGCCTCAAGCCCTCCTCGACGGTGGCCGTGACCAGCCGCGCGCTGGAACTGCAAAAAGCCGGGGTGGACGTGATCAGCATGAGCGTGGGCGAGCCAGATTTCGACACGCCGGCGCACGTCAAGGCCGCCGCCATCCGCGCCATCGAATCCGGCAAGACCAGATACACGCCGGTCAGCGGCATCCCCGAACTGCGGGAGGCCATCAGCGCCAAGTTCCGGCGCGAGAACGGACTGGAGTACGCGCCGGACGCGGTGACGGTCACGTCGGGCGGCAAGCAGGCGCTGTTCAATGCCTTCTTCGCCCTGCTCAATCCGGGGGACGAGGTCCTGATTCCCGCGCCGTACTGGGTCAGCTATCCGGAGATGGTGGCGCTGACCGGGGCGTTTCCGGTGGCCGTGCCGACGCATCCGGCCAGCGGCTTTCAGCTGGACCCGCAGGCGCTGGAGGCCCGCGTCACCCCCATGACCCGCATGATCGTGCTGAACAGCCCCGGCAATCCCACGGGCGCGGTGTTCACGCCGGAGGTGTTGCAGGCGGTGGCCGGGGTGGCCCAGCGCCACAACCTGATGATCGTCACCGACGAGATGTACGAGCATCTGGTGTACGACGCCTCCCAGGTCAGCATCGGCACCTTCGCGCCGGAGCATACGCTGACCGTGAACGGGGCCAGCAAGGCGTATGCCATGACCGGCTGGCGCATCGGCTACGCGGGCGGCCCGAAGCCCGTGATCGCCGCGATGAACGCCCTGCAGTCACAGAGCACCAGCAACGCCAGCAGCGTGTCACAGTACGCCGCCCTGGCCGCGTTCCAGCAGCACGAGGAAACCACCCAATTTATCGAGATGACCCTGGGAGCGTACCGCCAGCGGCGCGACCGCATCGTGGCCGGCCTGAACGCGCTGGGTCTGACGACGCCCACGCCGCAGGGGGCCTTCTACGTGATGGCCGACACGACCCGCATCCACCCCGACGAGCTGGAGGCCGCCCGCATCATCCTCGACGACGCGCGGGTGGCTGTGGTTCCCGGCACCGATTTCGCCGCTCCCGGTCAGGTGCGCCTGAGCTACGCCACCAGCATGGACAACATCGAGGAAGTGCTGAGGCGGCTGGGCGAACTGCTGGAGCGCCGCACACCGGCCGACTGAGCCGTTCCGGGCGGTTGAGGCCCACCGCCAGAGGCCGGCGGGACGGCCTGGGCAGACCACCGCGCGCCACCCGGCACACCCCATCCTCTACACTGCGCCCCAATGGCTCTGGTGGTGATGGCAACAGGTGGAACGGGCGGACACATCTACCCGGCGGTGGCAACCGCGCACGAACTCATATCGCGCGGGCACGCGGCGATGATCCTGGGACAGCGCGGCGGCATGGAAGAACGCGTTGCCGCCGAGCAGGGCCTGCTGTTTCAGGGCGTGGACGCGGGCAAGCTGGCCCGCAGCGGGCAGGGCCGCCCCGACCCGCGCGAGTTGATCCGAGCCGGACAGGGGGTGGCGCAGGCGCGGGCGGTGCTGTCCAGGCTGCGGCCCGGCGTGGTGGTGGGCTACGGCGGCTTTGCCAGCCTGCCGGGGGTGCTGGCTGCCCAGAGCCTGCGGATCCCCACCGTGCTGCACGAACAGAACGCCCGCCTGGGCCTGACCCAGCGGCTGGCGGTGCGGCGGGCGCGGGCGGTGGGCACGGCCTACGAGCGGGTGCTGGGCCTGGACCCCCGCAAGGCCAGCATGGTGGGCATGCCGGTGCGTGAGGAACGCATGGACCGCATGACGGCCTTGAATCGCCTGAACCTGCGCGCCGGCCCGCTGACCATTCTGGTGATGGGCGGCTCGCAGGGATCGCTGTTCCTGAACAACCACGTCCCGGACACGCTGCGCAACATCCTGGGCACCGAGGGCCTGCTGGAAAGCGGCTCGGCGGCCACCACCGCCCGCATCGACCTGCAGTTCGAGCCGCAGGGCCAGCGCGACCTGTTCCGCGATCTGGTCTCAGAGGCGGTGGGCAGCGAGGCGATTCAGGTGCTGCACTCCACCGGGCCGCGCTGGTTCCCAGAGGTGGCCTCGCGGGTGCAGGACATGGACTGGTACCACGCCACGGGCTTCGTGGACGCGGTGGCAGCCTGGTCGGCGGCGGACCTGGCCATCACAAGGGCGGGTACAGGCACCCTGGCCGAGGCCGCCTTTCACGGCGTACCCACCATCATGGTGCCGCTGCCCGAATCGGCAGAGAACCACCAGCTGCACAACGCCCGCATGGTGCAGGAGGCAGGGGCCGGCATTCTGGTTGAGCAGGCCCGCGTGAGCGCGGAGCTGGGGGCGGCGGTGTTACAGTGTTCCTCGCCCGCCGTGCGCGCCGAGATGCGCGACGCGGCGCTGGGACGCTCCCCGGTGGGCGCCGCCGCCCGCTTCGCCGACCTGATCGAAGGCAGCCTGCGCTGATGGCCCCCCTCCCCCCTTCCACCATGACTGACCCTTCCCTGCCTTCCCCCACCCCCGACGCAGCCCGCCCCGAACCGCTGCACTACCACCTGATGGGCATCGGCGGCATCGGCATGAGCGCCTTTGCCCGGCTGCTGCACGCCCGCGGCGCACGGGTCAGCGGCTGCGACGAGTCGGTGACCGAACTGACGGCGCAGCTTCTGGCCGAGGGCATCGCGGTAGGCCGTGGCCACTCGGCGGCGCACGTCACTACGCAGCCGCACAGCAGGATTGACGTGCTGGTGGCCTCCGAGGCGGTGCCCAAGTCGCATCCCGAACTGGTGGCCGCGCGTGAAGCAGGCATTGAGGTCCGCCCGCGCATGGCGCTGCTGGACGAGCTGCTGCGCGCCGGGCCGAGCATCGGCGTGATCGGCACGCACGGCAAGACCACCACCACCAGCATGATCGCCGTGGCGCTGGCTGGGGCGGGCCTGGACCCCTCGGCCTTTGTGGGCGGCATCGTCCCGGAATTCGGCAGCAACGCCCGCGTCGGCGCCGGCCCCTTTGTGGCCGAGGTGGACGAGTCGGACCGCGCCTTCGCCGAACTGGGCAGTGAAACCGCCGTGTTCACCAACGCCGAGGACGACCACGTGGGCGGCAACCAGGCCACCTACTGGGCCACCGTGGAGGAGCAGCACGCGGGCTTCGCCCGTTACGTGGCGCAGTCGGGGCGGGTGCTGCTGTGCGCCGACTGGCCGGGTCTTGCCGACCTGTGCGCGGGGACGCAGGAAACCCTCAGTTACGGACAGGCCGAGGGGGCCGACTACCGCGCCGTCCACCTGCGCCCGGACCCGGACGGCACCTCGTTCACGGTGACCTTTCAGGGCGAGGCGCTGGGCGAGGCCCGCGTGGGGTTACCCGGCGTGCACAACGTGTTGAACGCGCTGGCGGCGCTGGCGGTCAACCACCTGTACGGCGGGGCGTTCGGGGCCGCCGCCGCCGCCCTGGCCGCCTTCGGGGGACCGGGCCGCCGCTGGCAGCGCATCGGCACCCTGAACGGGGCGCTGGTGATCGACGATTACGCGCACAACGCCACCAAGGTGGCCGCCGCTGTTCAGGCCGCGCGACAGACCGGGCGGCGGGTACGGGTGGTCTTTCAGCCGCACCGTTACCTGCGGACGCAGCAGAGCTGGCCGCGTCTGGCCGACGCCCTGATGGACGCCGATGAGGTGCTGCTGCTGGACATTGTTGCCGCCTCCGAGCCGCCCATTGAGGGCATCCACACCACGCTGATCTCGGACCGCATGACCGCCAACGGCCACGCGGGCGTGCGCTACCTGCCGGACCGCGAGGAGGTGCTGCAGGTGCTGCGCGAGACGGCAGCCCCCGGCGACGTGATCGTCACGATGGGCGCAGGCGACGTGTGGAAGCTGGCGCGCGAGCTGGTGACCCCGGACGCGGCTGGAGCGCGCCCGTGACTGCCGCGCCACACAGCCGGACAGGCGCGCGGGTGGACCGGCTGCCGCTGGCCCGCTTCACGACGCTGGGCGTGGGCGGCGAGGCCGAGGTCTGGTTCGTCTCGGACCACGCGCAACTGGCCGAGGCGATGGCCCAGCCCTACCGCATCCTGGGCGGCGGCAGCAACCTGGTGATTGCCGACGAGGGGGTGCCCGAGCGTGTGATTCGCCTGAGCGGCCCGCTGGCCGAACGTGACCTGATGCCGGACCCCGCACTCAGCGACGGCGATCAGATCGTGACCGGCTGGGTGGGGGGCGGCGTGCCGCTGCCCGGACTGGTCCGCGCCCTGCAGAAGCTGGGGCTGGGCAACCTGGAAGGCACCGTGGGGATTCCCGCGCAGGTGGGCGGCGCGGTGTGGATGAACGCCGGAACGCGCTACGGCGAGATGTTTGACGGCCTGCACACGCTGGAAATCGCCACGCCGGACGGACTGAGGGTGGTCGCCCCCGGTGAGCTGCGCTGGGGCTACCGCGACAGCGGCATTCCGCGGGGGCACATTGTCACGCGCGTCCGCCTGAAGCTGCAGCGCAGCACGCCCGAAGAGGTCCTGGCAAAGATGACCCTGGCCGACACCGCCCGCAAGGGGCAGCCCAAGATGAAAACGCCGGGCTGCGCCTTCAAGAATCCCGGCGGCGTCGGAGCCGGGCGGCTGATCGACGAGGCGGGTCTGAAGGGTGCGCGGGTGGGCAACGCTTTAATTGCCCCCGAGCACGCCAACTTCATCGTGAATCTGGGCGGCGCAACCGCCAGCGACGTTCACGCGCTGCTGGACCTGATCCGCCAGCGCGTCGCCGTGCCGCTGGAACTGGAGTATGAACTGTGGCCCGGCGGCGCGCTGGGGCAGGCGACGTCCGCCGTCACTGGCTTTTCGTGGCCTGTGGGGCCAGAGTGAGCAGGCCTTCCGGCCCTGAGTCCCAGGCGGCGCCGGACATCACCCCTGCGGCCCCGCTGCTGACGCTGCACGCACCTTCCCGCCGCCGCTGGTGGTGGCTCGGCGGCGGCGTGCTGCTGGCCGGGGCGCTGGCGGCCAGCTGGTTCGCGCTGCCCATCCGCACCACCGAGGTTATCGGGGCGCGGCACCTGAGCGCCGGGCAGGTGCGCGGGCTGGCCGGGCTGACCCCGGGCTTTGGCTGGTTGTATTACGGCGCGTGGCGGGCACGCGGTCTGCTGAATGATCCCTGGGTCCGCTCGGCAGTGGTCACGCGCCGCTTTCCAGACGCGGTCACCGTGGAGGTCCGCGAGCGCGAGCCGGTGGCCCGCTGGAGAAAGGCCACAGGAACGGTGGTGGGGCTGGCCGCCGACGGCACGGTCCTGCCGCTTTCGCCGGGGCGCAGCGCCGATTTTCAGGGCCTGCCCTTCATCCAGGGGTGGGGTCCGTCCCGTCTGCCAGATGCCTTGAAGGTGTTGACTGCTCTGGGCGGTTACAATGTTGAGTCGGTGGCCTACACCCCGACCGGACTCCGGGCCAAACTGCCCGCTGGGTCGGTCTGGAGCGGCGACCTCAAATCCTTACTGAAGTATGCTGGGAGCATCGGCATGTATCCAAAACAGAACCTCAACATCTACCCCTGGGGGGTGAGCGTCCAGGAATGAAGGACAACACGATCATCGTGGGCCTGGATATCGGCACCACCAAAATCACCACCGTTATCGGCGAGGTCGCCGCGGGCGGCGTCCACATCATTGGCGAGGGCAGCGTGCCCAGCGAGGGCATGAAGCGCGGTAGCGTGGTCAACCTGGAACGCGCCACCCACGCCATCAAGCAGTCGGTGCTGGCCGCCGAGCGCGTCAGCGGCGTCAAGGTCAGCAGCGTGTACGTCACTGTGGCCGGTAACCACGCCAAGGCCATCACCTCTCATGGGCTGGCCGCCATCCGGCGCAACCAGGAAATCGGGCAGCCGGACGTGGACCGCGCCATCGAGAACGCCCGCGCCGTGCCGCTGGACCCCAACCTGGAAATCATCCACACCCTGCCGCAGGAATACGTGGTGGACGGTCAGGAAGGCATCAAGAGCGCAGTGGGCATGCACGGCGTGCGGCTGGAGGTCGACGTGCATATCGTTGCCGGCACCGCCGGACCCCTGCTGAACCTGCGCCGCTGCGTGCAGGAGGCAGGGCTGCAAGTCGAGGGCTTCGTGCTGCACGTGCTGGCCTCGGGGCTGGCCACGCTGGAGGCGGCCGAGCAGGCCCAGACCGTCATCGTGATCGACATGGGCGGCGGTACCACCGACATCGGCGTGTTCAAGCGCGGCAACCTGGCGCACTCGGCCACCATTCCCATCGGCGGCGAACACGTCACGGCGGACCTGGCGCAGATTCTCAAGATTCCCATGGAGGAAGCCGAGAACGTCAAGAAGCGCTACGGCTCGGCCCTGCCGGATCTGGCCGATCAGGACCTAACGCTGGAGATCACCACCTCGTCGGGCAGCACCCACGCCATCAGCGCCTTCGAACTCTCGCGCATCATCAAGCCCCGGCTCTCGGAGATCTTTTCCATGATCCGCGAGGAGATTGACCACACGCTTGGCCCTGCCGAACTGGTGGCACAGGGCGTGGTTCTAACCGGCGGCGCGTCGCTGCTGCGCGGCACGGTGGAACTGGCCCGCGACCGCTTCCGGTTGCCGGTCCGCATCGGGCGTCCGCGCGGCATCGGTGGCCTGACCGATATCGTCGGCGGCCCCGAGCATGCCGCGAGCGTCGGTCTGGTGCTGTACAGCCTGGGCGAGAACGGCCGCATTCCACAGATCGTGTTCAAGGACACCGAACACACGGAAGAGTCGCAACTGGACACGGGCGTCTCCCCAGAGGCCGCCCCGCCCAAACCCACCCCCAAATCACCTCCATCCTCTTCCAAGCCGGCAGGTTCCGGCGACGCCGGCGCTGGCCTGCTCAACCGGGTCCGCAACTGGCTCAAGGAATGGACCTGACGTGACCCCACACGGGTCAGCCGTGCGGTGAGAGTCCTTCCGGGCCGCTCACCGCGTCGTGCTGGGCTGTGTCCCTGTTTCCCCCGCACCACACACAAAGGTGCGCTAAACTACCGCCAACCAGAAAGCGACCTCTCCCTGCCCGGCAGGACGTTGAGGCAAGGAGACCAAAGATGCAAGCGGCCAGAATTCGCGTGATCGGCTTGGGCGGGGCGGGCAACAATGCCGTTAACCGCATGATTGAATCGGGACTTGAAGGCGTGGAGTTTATCGCCGGCAACACGGACGCACAGGTGCTGGCCAAGAGCCACGCCGAGATCCGCATTCAGCTGGGCGACCGCCTTACGCGCGGGCTGGGCGCGGGCGCGGACCCGGACGTGGGAGAGAAGGCGGCCCTTGAGGACCGCGAGCACATCAAGGAGTACCTGGGCGGCACCGACATGCTGTTCATCACGGCGGGCATGGGCGGCGGCACTGGCACTGGCAGCGCCCCGGTGGTGGCCCAGATTGCCCGCGAGATGGGCATCCTGACGGTGGCCATCGTGACCCGTCCCTTCCGTTTTGAAGGCCCCAAGCGTCTGCGGATCGCCGAGGAAGGCATCAGCCGACTGGCCGACGCGGTTGACGGCATGATCGTGGTCGACAACGAGAAGCTCCTGACCGCCGTGGACAAGAAGGTGTCGTTCCGCGAGGCCTTCCTGATTGCCGATCGCGTGCTGTACTACGGTGTCAAGGGTATCAGCGACGTGATCAACGTCGAGGGCATGATCAACCTGGACTTCGCGGACGTGCGTAACCTGCTGTCGAACAGCGGTACCGTCCTGATGGGCATCGGGGCAGGCCGGGGCGAGAAGGTTGCGGAAGAGGCCGCCATGAGCGCCATCCACAGTCCGCTGCTGGAACGCGGCATCGAGGGTGCGCGCCGCATCCTGGTCAACGTGACCGGCAGCTATGACCTGAGCATGACCGACGCCAACGAGATTGTCGAGAAGATCCGTCAGGCCACCGGCTTCGAGGACCCCGACATCCTGTTCGGCATCACGCCCGACGAGGCGGCGGGCGACGAGGTACGCGTGACTGTGATCGCCACCGGATTCAACGAGACGCCCATGAGTATCGCCAGCGGCGGCGGCCGGACCAGCGTGATCGACAACATCGTCCGCCCGATCCGGGGCAGCGGCAGCACTTACGATCCCAAGGACTACGATATCCCCGCGTTTCTGCGCAACGTCGAGCGCGAGTAATCTTCAGTGAGTAGGGGGCTGGGGCGTACTGCTCCGGCCCCTTTTCTGTATTTAGGACCCCTTCCCCCGCCGCTCTGATAAAGCTCCCGGCTGCAAGCGATGTGCCGTGACTCTGGGACCGCTCACACCCCACTACCATCCGATGCGTATTGGGAACCGGACAAAATTCACCTGCGAGGAAAAAGACCGTCAGAGTCGATATCTCTGGACTGCATACCAGCTGTGCCCTCCCTCCGGCCATACACGCATAGCTGCCACTCCCGTAAAAATTTGGGCGTCCCTGACGCAAGCTGCATAGGGCCTGTTCCGACTGGACGCTCAATCGGGATCGTAAAACGCCGATATGACCGTGAATACTCAGACTTTTGTCCGGTTCCCAATGCATAGATTTGACAGGCGCTGAATACTACGCTATTTTCTTTGTCAACACCGCCGAACCAGGCGGCTTTTTTTATTGCCTTTGTGAATCAGGGTGTTCAGCAGCGACAGCCGCCAGAGCTTCAGGGGTATTTACATTCCGCAGAGCAGCCGACAGGCCGCCCAGAAACACACACTGCTCGGCTGGCACGGCAAGCCGCAGCCGCCGCTCCCCAGCGTCCAGCAGGGCGCTGACACGCGGCAGCAGTTCGCGGCGGTACAGTCCGGCCAGCGGCTGGGGCCGGTCCGCTTCATCCAGCGGCAGCACGGCCAGCGCCTCTGACGTGCGGGCCTGTGCCAGCGCCGCCCAGAATCCGGGCGTCAATCCGGGCAGGTCCACCCCCGTGAAAGCCAGCCACTGGGCCGGGGCATGGTGCAGGGCAGCCTCCAGGCCAGCCAGCGGCCCCTCGCCCGGACGGGTGTCGGGCACCACCGTCCAGCCGTCCAGCACGTATTTACCGGGGGGAGCAATCAGCAGCCGGGCCGGGCAGGCCTGCAAACTGGCCGCGACATGGTGCAGCAGGGGCCGCCCGTGCAGCAGTGCCAGCGCCTTGTCCGACCCGAAACGGCTGGAGCGCCCCCCTGCCGTGATGGACGCCGTGAAATCCCAGGACACGCCCTAGTCCCTAGCGGCGCGGGCCAGCCTGCCGTTCCAGCAACCGCAGGGCCCAGGTAGTCAGACGCGGCAGCGGGCGACCGTATGGCGGGTACATCAGCCGCACCGGGGACCGGCCGGGTTCGCGCATGACGGCCCGCTCGTGGCTGAAGGTCCGGAAGCCGTATTCACCGTGGTAGTTGCCCATGCCGCTGCTGCCCACGCCGCCGAAGGGAAGGTGCGGGTTGGTCAGGTGGATCACCGTGCCGTTCACCACCATGCCGCCGCTGGTGGTGGCCTGCCGGGTCTGCGTGACCGCGCCTTCGTCCTCGGCGAACAGGTACAGGGCCAGCGGGGGGGCCAGCCGACGCACCTGTGCCAGCGCCTGACCAAACTCCCGGTATGTCAGCACCGGCAGCACCGGGCCAAACAGTTCCTCGGCCATCAGTGGCATGTCGTGCGTCACGTCCGTGACCACGGTGGGCGAGATGAAGCGGGCCTGCGGATCGAACTCGCCGCCCAGCGCCACCCGCGCTCCCTGTTCGACACTCCGGGCCGTCAGCTTCTGCAGGCGCTCAACGCTGCCCGCGTCCACCATGCGGCCGTAGTCGGGGCCGACGCGCTGCCACGCATGGTCCCCGTAGCGCCGCGCGATCAGGGCGTCCAGTTCCATGACAAAGGCGTCGCGCATGTGTTCGGGCAGCAATACGTAGTCAGGGGCCACGCAGGTCTGCCCGGCATTCAGCAGCTTGCCCCAGGCGATGCGCTCGGCCGCCGCTTTCAGGTCCGCACTGGGATGCACGATGGCCGGGGATTTGCCGCCCAGTTCCAGCGTCACGCTGCTCAGGTTCTGGGCGGCGGCGGCCATCACCTTGCGCCCGATGGCGCCGCTGCCCGTGAAGAAGATGTGGTCAAAGGGCAGCGTGGTCAGCGTATGCGCCGCCGCGCCGTCACCCTCCACCACCGTCACCAGACGCGGCTCGAAGACGCTTTCCAGCAGTTCCCGCAGGGCGCGTGAGACGTTCGGGGCCTTCTCGCTGGGCTTAAGCACCACCGTGTTGCCCGCGGCCAGGCTGGCAATCAGCGGCGACAGCGCCAGGTTGACCGGGTAGTTCCATGGGCTCAGGATCAGGGTCACGCCGCGGGCCTGAAACTGCACCTCGCTGCTCGCGCCCACCATCACCAGCGGCGTGCCCACCCGGCGCGGGGCCATCCAGCGCGGCAGGCGGCGGATGATGAACTGCAGTTCCTCCAGCACCGGATGAATCTCGGTGATCTCGGCCTCGGCTCGGCTCTTGCCCAGGTCCAGCGCCAGGGCATCGGCCAGGGCCACCCGCCGCGCCCTGACCGCGTCGTGCAGCCGCCGCAGGATCGCCTGACGCTCGGCAGCCCCGGTCTGCGCGGCCCGCCAGCGCCAGTCCTGCTGGGTCTGGAACAGCTGATGCAATTCCGTTTCGGAAGGCTGTGGAACGGCGGACGCAGGTGCGGTGGCAGTCATGGCGGAACCTCGCAGGAACTGGAAGTGATGGGAATTGGACTGAGTATAAGTCCTTGGGCGGTCAGAAACTGTGTGCGCCGGACGGCGTTTCCTCTCTCCCCCCCGGTATGCCGGGCCCGCCGCCAGGTTGGATGAGCCGCCTTAACCACTCTGTTACAAAGCGGGGAAAACGACACTCAGGGTCAGGGGCACACGGCACACTGCGAGTCGAAAGACAATTCAAAGCTTCACGGAGGTTCCGCTATGAAAACGATTCTGATGCTGCCCGCCCTGGCCGTCGCCCTCAGTGCCTGCACCATGATGTCGGGTGACATGAAGGCCTACACCCTCAACAAGCAGCCGGCCGGAATGGCCCTGAGCTCCAGCGGCACAGTCACGCCCAAGATGGACGGCACCATGGTCATGACCACCGCCAAGGTCATGGGTCTGGCCCCCAGCACCTATTACGTGGCCCATTATCACGTGATGGGCACCAAGAGCGCTGACCCCTGCGCCAGTGAAGGTGCGCCCATCATGGCCAGCAAGATCGTGGGCCAGACCGACGCCGCGGGCATGCTGAGCCTCAGCGGCAGCGTGGCCAAGTCAGAGATCATGAACGCCAAGTACTTCAACGTCCACACCGCCAGCGGCCCGGACGGCACCCCGGCGGACGCGGGCGTGACCTGCACGGCGATCGACATCGCCATGATGAAGTGAGCTGACCACGGCGTCAGCGTCTCCAGACGCAAAGAGGGAGGCCAGGGCAACTCACCCTGGCCTCCCTCTCTGGCCGCCGCGATGACAGCCGCGCTCTACAACCCCAGCATCTGCCGGTATCCCTGCACGATGCCTGCACCCCAGACCAGGGCCACCAGTGCGCCAAAGGCCAGGAAGGGGCCGAACTTGACGCGGTTCTCGCGCCGCAGGGCCATCCCTACCACGCCAATGATAGCCCCGGCAAACACTGCCACCACCAGCGCCACCAGCAGCCGTTCCCAGCCCAGGAAAGCGCCGATCACGGCAGCGAGTTTCACGTCACCGAAGCCCATCGCGCTGGCGTCGTACTGAGTGTCCGCGCCGTCATCCTCGGTGCCGGGCCGGTGTTTGACCCACCAGTACACGCCGGCCACCAGCGACACCGCGCCCGCCGCTGCCAGCGCTCCCTGCACCATCAGGATCAGGCCGGGACCGATGCCTGCGCTGCCCAGGACCACGCTCAGGAGCAGGCCGCCCAGGGTGAGCGCCTCTGGAATCCGCACCACACGGCGGCCGAGCACGTTGGCGGCCGCCGACAGCAGCCCCACGCCTGCTCCCCACCACGGCCCCAGCCACGCCCCCGCCAGCAGGCCGAGGCTGATCTGCTGAAAGCCGATGGGAAACTCGGGGTACTGCCGCTCACGGAACCGGCGCAGCACCCAGGACCCGAACTGGTTGATGGCCACCAGCAGGCCCGCACCCAGGAGTGCCCCGTTGACCGCCCCGGCCAGATCAGGCAGGCCCTCTACCGCATTGCGGCCATTAAAGAACCCGAACAGCAGGCCCAGGGCCACCCCCGGCAGGGTCAGCTCGTCGGGAATGGTGTATGTGTCCAGGTCAATGGCGCTGCTCACTAATAGCAGCGTGAACAGCAGCATCAGGCCCAGGCTGCCCGCGCCGTAGACGCTCAGGGGAAACAGCACGGCGATGCCAGCGTAGCCCAGCCCGGTCAGTGCCTCCACGATGGGGTAGCGGGTCTTGATCGGCGCGCGGCAGTAACGGCACTTGCCCCCCAGCGACAGCCACGAGAACAGCGGCACCAGATCGCGCGGGCTGAGGCCGTGGTCACAGTGGGGGCAGTGGCTGGGCGGAAAGGCAATGTTCTCGCCGCGCGGAAGCCGCCAGATCAACACGTTGGAAAACGAACCTACCAGCAGGCCGAACACACCTGCGAAAACCACCAGCAAGACGTCGAGATTCACCGGCGAAGTGTAGGCCTCCCGGCCTTACAGCGGCCTTGCACCCTGAGACCAGCCCCAGCCAACCTTTTGACTGCGTTCCAATTTGAACACCATTCGGCGGGGCAGTGAGATACTGACGGGACAAAAATCCGGGATGCTGCTGCCCTGTACCTCCCCGCCGCACCCTGCCTGTCCAGCGCCTCATCCCGCGCCCCATCCGCTTCCACCCCGCCGACCTCGGCGCCCCCAAAGGTTCTGACCATGACGCAAACCCCCACAACACACACGTCCGCCCCCGCCGATAGCCCCCGCATCACCCCACCCCTGCCACAGATCATTCAGGGCGGCATGGGCGTGGGCATCTCGCACTGGGGACTGGCACAGGCCGTGTCCAGCGTGGGCCAACTGGGCATCGTGTCCTGCACCGGCATCGACAACGTGCTGGTGCGCCGCCTGCAGGACGGCGACGAGGGCGGCCATGTGCGCCGCGCGCTGGCCGCCTATCCCAACCAGGAACGCGCCGAGAAGGTCATTCGGATGTACTTCCTGGAAAGCGGACGCGCCCCCGGCCAGTCCTACCGCCGCGTGCCGCTGCCCACCGTGACCAAGCACGGCGCGGCGTGGGAACTGGGCGTTATGGGCAGTTTCGTGGAAGTGTTCCTGGCGCGTGAGGGGCACAGCAACCCGGTGGGCGTCAATCTGCTGACCAAGCTGCAACTGCATACGGTCCCGGCCCTCTACGGCGCGATGCTGGCCGGGGCCGACGTCGTGATCATGGGCGCGGGCATTCCGCGCGAGATTCCCGGCGTGCTGGACGCTTTTGCGGCGGGTGGGCCGGCCTCGATCAAGCTGGACGTCAAGGGCGGGGACGCCGCCGTCCTGACCTTTGACCCTGCCGAGTACGGGCTGGAGCGGCGCGAGTTGAAGCGTCCGAAGTTCTACCCGATTGTGACCTCGCACATTCTGGCGGGCGTGCTGATGAAGAAGGCCAGCGGCTCGGTGGAGGGTTTTGTGATTGAAGGCCCCACCGCCGGGGGCCACAATGCCCCGCCTCGCGGCACGCCCACCTTCGACGAGTCCGGCCAGCCGATCTACGGCGAGCGCGACATTGCCGATCTGGACGAGATGAAGAAGCTGGGCCTCCCGTTCTGGCTGGCTGGCAGCCGCGCCACCCCGGAGGCGCTACAGGAAGCGCTGGCACGCGGCGCGGCGGGCATTCAGGTGGGCACGCTGTTCGCCTACTGCGCCGACAGCGGCCTGCGTGACGATCTGCGCGAACAGGTTCACGTGCTGACCAAGGAAGGCGGCGTGGACGTGTACACCGATCCGCTGGCCTCGCCCACCGGGTTTCCGTTCAAGGTGGTGCAGGTGGACGACACGCTGGCCCGCATGGAACAGTACCTGGCCCGCCCGCGCGTGTGCGACATCGGCTACCTGCGCGAAGCCTACGCGGGTGAGGACGGCAAGACCGGCCTGCGTTGCGCCGCCGAGCCCGTGGACGCCTACGTCGCCAAAGGCGGCAAGATTGAGGACACTGTGGGCCGCAAATGCCTATGTAACGCCCTGATGACCGACGCCGGATACGCCCAGGTCCAGAAGGGTGGCTACGTGGAAGACTCGCTGATGACCAGCGGCGACAGCCTGAACGACATCGCCGCATGGCCTTTGGGATATGGGGCAGAGGATGTGGTCGAATTCCTGCTGGGGCGGTACACGCCGGGAGCATAACGCTCAGCAAAAGCGATGGGGGCCGCCTGAACAGGATGCGGCCCCCATCGCCCGTTAGCACCTACGGCAGCTTCAGTGATGTCCCCCGAAATGCCCCAGTTGCGGCACATTCGGCTTCCACTCTGGCCGTTCCACCACTTCTCCAAACAAATCGTATTCGTCGCTGTCCTCAATGCGGGCGCGCACAATGTCGCCGATTTTAATCTTGCCTGCGAAATCGCCTGCGAACAGATAGACCTGACCGTCGATGCCGGGCGCGTCGCCCTTGGTGCGCCCGATCAGCCGGGTGCCCGGCGCGTCGCCCTCGTCGTCGTTGAATTCGTCGATGATCACGTCCATCACCCGGCCCACCTTCTCGGCCAGCCGCTCGGTGCTGATGCGCTGCGCCACTTCCATGAAGCGGGCGAGGCGTTCCTGCTTCACGTTCTCCGGCACGGGATCGGGCAGGGCGTTGGCATCGGCTTCCTCCACGTCCGAGTACGCGAAGGCGCCCACACGGTCCAGGCGGGCGTCTTCCAGGAAAGTCAGCAGTTCCTGAAACTCTTCCTCGGTTTCGCCGGGAAAGCCCACGATAAAGGTGCTGCGGATGGTCAGTTCGGGGCAGATGCCGCGCCAGCGCCGGATGGTGTCCAGTTGTTTGCCTGCGCCGGGCCGCCGCATCAGCCGCAGGATGCGCGGTGAGGCGTGTTGTAGCGGCACGTCCAGATACGGCAGGATTTTTCCCTGCGCCATCAGCTCCACGATCTTATCGACGTGCGGGTACGGGTAGACGTAATGCATCCGCACCCACGCGCCCATCTCGCCCAGCTTGACGGCCAGATCGGTCAGGTGGGCGCGCACCTGTTCGCCCTGAAACTCGGATTCGCGGTAACGCACGTCCACACCGTAGGCGCTGGTGTCCTGCGAGATGATCATCAGTTCCTTGGTGCCGCCCGCGATCAGGCGGAAGGACTCGTACAGCACCGCGCCCGCGTCGCGCGAGACCTGCAACCCGCGCAGCTTGGGAATGATGCAAAAGGCGCAGGTGTGGTTGCAGCCCTCGGCGATCTTGACGTAGGCGTAGTGCCGGGGCGTCAGCTTGATGGTGGGCGCGAACACGTCGCCGTGCTTGGTGACCTCACGCTCAGGCCGCATACCGGGGGCCGCGACGGGCAGCACCCCCGTAAATTCGTCCGTTTCGATGGGCAGCAGCTCGCGCACGTGCATCATCACGTCGTCTACCGCCTCGCTGCCGGTAATGGCAGCGACTTTGGGGTGACGCTCCAGAATCTTGTCGGGGCGTTCGCCCAGGCAACCGGTGACGATCACGCGGCCGGTGGCCTCCAGCGCCTCACCAATGGCGCTCAAGGATTCCTCCACGGCGGGGGTGATAAAGCCGCAGGTGTTGACGATCACGGCGTCTGCGCCCTCGTAGCTGGCGGCCACCTCGTAGCCCTCGACGCGCAGCTGCGTCAGGATGCGTTCGCTGTCCACCAGGGCTTTGGGGCAGCCCAGGCTGATAAAGCCCACCTTGCGGCTTCCCACGTTTTGTATGCCCGTTGTTGTGGGCGAATCTACCGTTTGAGTCATGCGCTCTCCTCCGTCCTCTCGCCTCTCTCCAGCAGGGCCAGAGGCAGGGTCAGCCCGGCAGTTTACAGGAAAGGACCGGCAGGGAGCAGGCCGCAGCTCACCAAAGGCCGGGGCAAGGCGAGGGGTTACTCCTCGGTTGCGCGCGCCCCGATGCGGGAGCCGATGTCACGCCGCAACTGCGCTCCCGCAAACTCCACCCGGTCTGCCAGCGCGTAGGCCCGCGCCAGCGCCGTGTTCAGCGTCGGGGCCACGGCAGTGACGGCCAGCACGCGCCCGCCGCTGCTGTGCAGCTCACCGCCCACCTCGCGGGTTCCGGCGTGGTAGATGATCTCGTTCTCGCCCACACCCGGCAGGCCCAGCGGCACGCCGCGCAGCGGATCGCCAGGGTAGCCGGGGGCTGCCAGAATGACCACGGCGCTGGCCTCGTCGCTGAAGCGGACGGTGTGCGGGTCCAGCCGTCCGTTAGCCGCATCCAGGCAGTGCTGGGCGAGGTCACTCTGAAGCAGCGGCAGCACCGCCTCGGCCTCCGGATCACCGAAGCGGGCGTTGAACTCCACCACCTTCGGGCCGTCCGGCGTGAGCATCAGCCCGGCGTACAGCACGCCCTGAAACGGCAGGCCCTCGGCACGCATGCCCGCCAGGGTGGGAACGATAACGCGCTGCTTGATGGTCTCAAGAGCATCATCAGACAGTGGAAACGGACAGATCACGCCCATGCCGCCGGTCATGGGGCCGGTGTCGCCCTCGAAGATGGTCTTGTGGTCCTGGCTGGGTGGGGTCAGGGCAAACGCTACGCCGTCGGTCAGGGCCAGCACCGACACCTCCTGCCCGGTCATGAAGTCCTCGATCACGGCGCAGGCGTCCGGCACGCTGAAGATGTCGCGCAGGGCCGCCTGAGCGTCGGCGACGCTGTGGGCAACCGTGACGCCCTTGCCCGCCCGCAGCGCCGCGTCCTTGATGACGATGGGCGCAGGCTGGGTGGCCAGATGGGCCAGGGCCGCGTCCAGATCATGAAACGTGGCGTGCCGGGCTGTGGGAATGCCGTGACGCTGCATAAACGCCTTGCTCCAGCCCTTGTCCCCTTCCAGACGACTGGCCGCTGCCGTGGGACCAAAGGCCGGAACGCCGCGTGCCGTGCAGGCGTCCACCACGCCCGCCGCCAGGTACGCTTCCGGGCCGACGATCACCACGTCGGCCGCCTCGCGCAGCGCCAGTTCAGCCAGCGCGTCGGCGTCCTGGGGGCTGTCCAGCACCTGTGCCAGCCCCGCGATACCAGGGTTGCCAGGGGTACACAGCACGGTATGCCCCTGTCGGGCGCAGGCATGGACGATGGCATGTTCGCGCCCGCCGCCGCCGATCACCAGCACCCTCAAGACGGACGCACCGCCTTTTTCTGCCAGTAGCGCATCAGCCCCTGCACGCTCATCCACGGCGGGCAGGCGAAGTCGTAGCGGGCGGGCAGGTCCTCACCCTCCGCCAGCAGTTCCTGCATCAGCATCCTGGTATACGCCTCCGAGATCGCCCCGAAGTCCTGGCCCGCCTCCATTCCGGCGTGGATGCGCCCCGCATCCAGTTCCATCTTGTTCAGCAGGCCGGCCCAGTGGGCCGCCCCCTGGGCGTAGCTGCCGAAGTGCGCCAGATGCAGGGTCTGCGCGTCCCGCTCCCGCAGCGCGGCCACGCTCTGCCGCCAGACCTCCAGGTTGATGTCCGGCGGCGGCGTGGGCGCACGCGGGGTCTGGTGCGTGTCCAGGCGCACGCCGCCCACATCACCCACGAACAGGTCTTTCCCCGTGTGGTAGGCCAGGTGGTGAACCGCGTGCCCCGGCGTGTACAGGGCGTCCACGCTCAGGTCACCGATGTGCAGCGCCTCGCCGCCCGCCAGCACCGTCAGCTTCTCGGCGGGGATGGGAAGCATCTCGCCCCACAGGCGGTCCATCGCGTCGCCGTAGATCTGGGTGGCGCTGGCCACCAGCCGTTCCGGGCTGGCCAGATGCTTCGCGCCGCGCTCGTGGACGTAGGCCCGCGCCCCCGGCACCTGCGAAAGGATGCTTCCGGCAGCCCCGGCATGGTCAAAATGGATATGGGTAAGCAGCAGGTGGCGCACGTCCGCAAGCGTTGCGCCCAGGGCCTCAATGCCTGCAACCAGCGTGGGCAGGGTGCTGGTCGGCCCGGTGTCCACCACCGCCAGCCCGTCTCCGGTGTCCAGGATGTAGGCGGCGATCACGCCGGGGGTGTCCTGGAAATTCAGGTCCACCGTCTGCACCCCACCCCGCGTACCGGTCACGCGGCCCCCGTGACTCGCGCGGCGGCCAGCAGGGCGGCGGCGACGTACTGCACGGCCGCCAGCCCCCGCAGGGTCCGCACGTTCCCGGCGGTCTTGAGCGGCCCCAGACTGAGGAACAGAATGAACGTCGCGCTGAGCAGGATGAACCCGCAGAAAAGCCAGAGAAGCATGGGCGGCAGGATACCGTCTGGGGTCAGGCGGTGAGAAAAGAGTGGGCGGACGGCTGTCTAGCGCCGCGTCGTCAGCCCGATCAGGGCGTCCCAGTCGTCCGGCTGCCGGGCGTCGTCCAGGGCGGCGCGGTTGCGGCCCGTGAAACCGCACTTCTGGCACTGGTGCACGATGATCCAGCCTTTCTTGCCGCTCTGCTCGGCACCCACCGGAGACAGCAGCCCGTGGCAGGTGCTGGCGCGGTCACCGGGCAGCACGTCCACGTGCAGGCTGTGCAGGCACGCGGGGCAGTGGTTGCGCACGCTGCCGTTGGTCAGGGGCAGGACCTCCGCGCCGCAGTTGCGGCACACGAAGGCATTGTTGGTGCCCTGCACGGTGAAGCGGCGGCCCGCTGTGTCGGTCACCGTCCGCGCCTCAGCTGCCGCCCGCGCGCCTCCCAGCGGGAATCCAGAAAGGCGCGGATCACGGCGGTGCCCACTAAGGCCGTACCCAGAAGCAGGTACGCCAGCCCGGCCCCGCTGACCACCCAGCCCTGCCACGCCACCGAGCCGGCCAGCATGCCCACCACGAACACCAGCAGGCCTGCCACCATGCACAGCCCCACGGTCAGCCGCCAGGCCCACACGCTGCCGCGCCACACGCTGTACAGCAGCGCGGCGGTGGCGACGGCGTACAGCACGTTGCGGCCCCAGTCCGCCGTCTGCCCCTGCACCAGCCCGGCCACGAAGGGCGTGACGGTCACCATGAAAATGCCGACCAGCACCGCCAGCGTGGGCGTGCGCCCGGCCTCGGCCTGCCGGGAATCAAAGGGGGAAGACGCGGCCATCAGACCGCTATTTCACCACGGCCAGGGCAGGACAAATGAGGGGCGGGCGCAGTTCAGAGGGGCCGGGCTGGTGGCAGGCACACGGCGGTGCCCTCCGAAGAACGTCACGGCCTGTCTGCCCTCCCGTCCCGACTCCCGGTAGACCTGTCTTGCATGGCCGCAGGGCAGCGCACCGTCCCCATGACATACTGCGCCCCGATGAAGAAGCGCATTCTGCTGCTGGCAGGCGGCCAGTCCGGGGAACACGAGGTCAGCCTGAGTAGTGCCCGCAGCGTCCTGGCGGCCCTACCGCGTGACCAGTTTGACGTGACGCCGGTGGCGATCAGCAAGCAGGGGCGCTGGCTGCCGCCCACCGACACCCGGCAGGCGCTGGAAAACGGTGCGGCAGAGTCGGGCGGTGACCTGGTGCTGCACCGCGTCGCCAGCGCCGAGGGCTACGACGCCGTGTTTCCCCTGCTGCACGGCCCGATGGGCGAGGACGGCACGGTTCAGGGCCTGCTGACGCTGGCGGGCATCCCGTTTGTGGGCAGCGGCGTGCTGGGCTCGGCCGTCAGCATGGACAAGGTAATGACCAAGCAGGTGCTGGCCTCGGCGGGCATTCCGCAGGTGGACTGGCGGCTGGCCGTGCGCCGCGAGTGGCAGCGTGACGCCCAGACGGTGCGTGCCCGCGCCGCCGAACTGGACTTTCCGCTGTTCGTCAAGCCGGCCAACCTGGGGTCCAGCGTGGGCATCAGCAAGGTGGGTGGCCCGCACGAACTCGACGCCGCCCTGGACCTGGCCTTCAGCCTGGACCGCCGCGTAATCCTGGAGGCCATGACCACCCACAAGCCCCGTGAGCTGGAGGTGGGCGTGCTGGGCAACGACGCCCCCACCGCCAGCCCGGTGGGCGAGCTGCGCTTCGCGTCCGAGTTCTACGACTACGAGACCAAGTACACCGAGGGTCTGGCCGAGATTCACATTCCCGCTCCCATCAGTGGGGACGTGGCCCGGCGCGTGCGCGAACTGGCCCTGAGCGCCTTTCTTGCCCTGGACTGCGCCGGGCTGGCCCGCGTGGATTTCTTCTACGTTGAGGAAACCGGCGAGCTGCTGCTCAATGAGGTCAACACCATGCCGGGGTTCACCCAGACCAGCATGTACCCCAAGCTGTGGGAGGCGGCGGGCATCGGCTACAGCGAGCTGGTCACGCGGCTGGTGGAGCTGGCCCTGGAACAGCGCTAGGCGGCCCACCGCCGCCCTGTCCTGTCCACCCACCACCCCCGGTTCCCCCTTTCGGCGGACGCGCCCGTGCCGTGGGGGCCGTAGCTTCGTCGCATGATGGTGCGTGTGAGGGCACACCCGGACAGACAGGGGCGGCGCGAGGGCGTGCTGTCCGATCTGCTGGACCCCCACACCTACCGCGCGGCGCTGTACATCCTGCTGGCGCTGCCGATGGGCACGTTCACGGCGGGCCTGATCACCGGGGGCGTGGTGGGCGGGCTGCTGACGCTGGCGCTGCTGGTGGGCGCAGCCTTCCTGCTGGCCTCGCTGTGGCTGGTGGGCGGCCTGGGCGACGTGCAGCGGGCGCTGGCCGGGGTGCTGGGCGTGAGCTTCGCGCCGCCGCCGCTGACGCCCGTCCCACGCGGCACGCTGGCGTGGCTGCGCGCCACGCTGGCGGACCCGCTGACCTACCGCACGCTGCTGTTCCACGTGGTGCAGTTGCCGCTGGCGGTGGTGTGCTGGCTGGTGCTGGCCGCGCTGCTGGGGCTGACGCTGCTGGGGCTGCTGTCGCCGGTGTGGGCGCTGTACCCGCAGACCTTTCCAGTGGTCTGGGGCGAGCAGACGCTGCTGCCCGGCTCGCTGTCCACCGCCGGGCTGATGGTGCTGGGCGTGGGCGGCCTGCTGATCTCCGCGGGTGTACTGAACCTGATGGGCCGGATGTGGACCCGCCTGGCCGTGGCCCTGCTGTCGCGCGATCCCGGCTACGAGGCGGCGCGGCGCGAGGTGGTGGCCCTGCGCCGCGCCGCTGGCCGGGTGGCCCTGGGCGACGATCTGGACACCACCCTGGCAGACCTGACGGCCCAGGCGCGGGCGGCCAGCACCGCGCTGGCAGTGGCGCTGACCGCGCCTGACGGCACGCTGCGCGCCGTCAGCGGGCCACTGGGGCCGGGGCTGTCGGGGGCCCTGGACCGCCTGCCGTCCCAGGGCGAGGCGGACGTGCGGCTGATTCAGGGCGGCGGCGCCCTGGCCACCCTGCCCGTCACGCTGCCGGCCTCGGCAGGCGCCCTGGAGGGCGGCACCCTGCGCGCCCTGTACCCGGCAGGCGTGCGCCCCGGCGCCGACGAGCTGGCCTTTCTCCTGAGCATTGCCGATCACGCCGGAACCGCCCAGCACGCCGCCCAGCTGATCGAGCGGGCCGGGGCACGGGCCGGGGAGCTGGAACGCGCCCGGCTGGCCCGTGAGCTGCACGACAGC
Organism: Deinococcus aerolatus; assembly: GCF_014647055.1. Classification (NCBI taxonomy): domain Bacteria; kingdom Thermotogati; phylum Deinococcota; class Deinococci; order Deinococcales; family Deinococcaceae; genus Deinococcus; species Deinococcus aerolatus. The sequence goes on from NZ_BMOL01000001.1 coordinate 163,931, forward strand.
GTGGCGCAGGCGCTGTACGGCATCTCGCTGGGTGCCAAGACCGCCCGCGCCACCCTGGACCGAGACGCTGAACGCACCCGCGCCAGCCTGGACTACACCATCCGGCTGGCCGAGGGCGGCGTCTCGGAGATGAAGGCGCTGCTCTTTAGCCTGCGCCCCGACGCGCTGGAAGAGGGCGGGCTGGTGGCGGCCCTGGCGCAGCACGCCCACGCGCTGGAGGCCCGCCACGGCCTGACGGTCCACGCCCGTCTGGACTTTGAACCGCCGCTGTCCCCCGACGCCCAGGCCGCCGCCTACCGCGTGGCGCAGGAGGCGCTGCACAACGTGGTCAAGCACGCCCGCGCGCAGAACGTCTGGCTGGAGGTGGCGCAGGACGGACCGGCGGTAACGGTCAGCATCCGCGACGACGGGCGCGGCTTCGACCCCTCGGCAGCCGGGCGCGGCACGCTGGGCCAGCGCAGCATGCGTGAGCGTGCGGCGGGTGCCGGAGGCACGCTGGAGGTCAGGAGTGGGGCGGGCGAGGGCACCGCCGTCACCCTGCGCCTGCCCGCCGCTCCAGTCGCCCTGCCCAGACCGGCGGGGGTGGGGGCGTGACCGTCAGTCCCGAGACCCGCCCGCTGCTCCCGGTGCTGGCCCGTATGGCGCTAGGCCTGCTGCTGGCCGGTGCGGGCGCGCTGCTGGCGTGGCAGGGCGTGACGGTCAGGCCCACCCCCGGCATGGGCACCGTGACCACCCCGGTCCGGGCGGCGCTGGACGGCCCCCTGCCCAACGATCTGGCGCGGACGGCGAAGCTGAAGATCGACGGGGACCGCACCAATCTCAGCGTGGGAGCGCTGCCCGCCGGCAGTGCGCTGGTGGTGGGCGGTCAGGTCACCCACCGCGCCCGCAACCCGGTGCAGCTCAGCACGGGCCGCAGCGCCGGGCAGACCGGCACTCAGCTGAACTTTGGCCTGACCCTGCGGGTGCAGGCGCTGCAGCGGAACGGCGTAACCGTCGCGTCGCCCGAACCCGTGCAGCACGTGATCGACCTCCGCGCCAGCCGCAGCCTGCCACTGACGCTGGGCATCCATACCCTGAGCGGGAACCAGACGCTGGACCTGACGCCGCTGCGGCTCCAGGCACTGAATGCCCGCAGCGTCAGCGGAGGGCTGCGGGTCACGCTGCCCGCGCAGACGGGCGGGCCGGTCGCCCTGGTCAGCACGTCGGGCAACATCCGGGTTCTGGCCCCTTCTGGCGCAGCGCCCGAGGCCCTGCGCGTCAACACGGTCAGCGGTGACCTAGACTTGGACCTGGCCGGGGCCACCACAGGCACGCTGGGGGCCGGAACGGCCAGCGGCAACGTGCGCCTGACCCTGCCCGCCGCCTTCTCGCGCGGCACCCTCACCACGGCCAGCGGCGATGTGGCGGTCACTGCCCTCGCGGGCACGCGCGGCAATCTGGACATCCGCAGTCAGAGCGGCGACGTGACCCTGCGCGCCGCCCCCGACCTGACCCTGCGCGTGCGCTTCACAGACCGTGACACGCTCAGCCTGCCTGCCGGACAGCCGCCCGCCAGTGCCCCCGATCTGGACGTGTTCATCGACGCGCCGGGCGACAGGTTCACCCTCGAGCCCCTCTCCCCGTAAGTCCTGTCCCGTCACCACCCTGTCCCGGTCGATTTCCGGTCAATACAGCGCCACCACGGCAGCCCTAGGAGGCCCCCATGTCCACCCCAACCACGCCCACCGTTCGCGTTCTGCTTGTAGATGACCACGCCGTCGTGCGTCAGGGCCTGCGCCTGTTTCTGGGCCTGGACCCCGACATCGAGGTGGTGGGTGAGGCGGGCAACGGCGAGGAAGCCCTGGCCGAGGCGCAGCGGCTGACCCCGGACGTGGTGGTCATGGACCTGATGATGCCCGTGATGGACGGCATCACCGCCACCAGGGCGCTGCGCCGCGCCCTGCCCGACACCGAGGTAATCGCCCTGACCAGCACCCTGGAGGAGCACAAGGTCAACGGCGCCATTGAGGCTGGGGCCATTTCGTACATGCTCAAGGACGCGTCGAGCGACACGCTGGCCGAGGCCATCCACGCCGCCGCACGCGGCGAGGTCCGGCTGCACCCCGAGGCCGCCCGCCGACTGGTGCGCGACTTCCGCAGCGCGGAGATGCGTGAGACGCTGACGCCCAAGGAAACCATTGTGCTGCAGCTGATTGCGCGTGGCCGCAGCAACCGCGACATCGCCGCCGATCAGGGCGTCAGCGAGGCCACCGTGAAAACGCACGTGTCGCGCCTGCTGAGCAAGCTGGAACTGGACAGCCGCACACAGGCGGCACTGTATGCCCTGAAGCATGGAATCGCCACGCTGGAGGGCTAGGTACGGCCGGAGTCAGAGCCGCCGCGCGTGGACATAGGCGACGACGATAGCGGAGGTACCTATTGAGAACCGGGAACACATATTACGTGTTCATGAAGTGTTCTCAGGTACTTTGGCAACGGTTCGTAAAGTATAATTTGTTACAAAGCTCAGGCCAGGTGTTGCCACGGCCTGTCTGCAGAACTGCTGGGCTCTGGCCCGCTTCATCTGGGAGCGGCCCCGCCACAGCCACGTCGCACACTCTGCTGACCCTGCCTGCCGTCCCGCCCGACACATGCCTGGGCTTGAGGCCCACGTTTGGGCCGGGGGGGAACGTATGGACCGTCACGACCTTTGGCACGCCGCCGCCCGCACTGGAATGCTCCTGGGGACCGCGCTGCTGGGCGGCTGCAGCATGCTGGGCGGGGGACCGCAGACCCTCAAGGGCGAGAGCGGAAGTTTTAATGGGGCCACCGTCAGCACCTGGGCCAGGATGGGTCCGGATGGACAGGTGAGCACCCTGGGCTTTACGCTGCCCATGTCAGCGGTGAACCACGAGCCCATGGCCGGTCACCACCAGTCCGTCACCTTGAATTTTCCCAAGGTGGCGCAGGACAGCACGTTCATCAACTTTCTGGCGCTGGACTTCATGCCGCAGGGACACGACCCGCTGGGGCGTTACGGCACCCCGCATTTCGACGTTCACTACCATCACCTCACCAAGGCGCAGGTGCAGGCCATCGATTGCAAGGACGCCACCCAGGGCGACCCGTCGAAGGTGCCGGCCGGCTGGCTGCCCCCGGTCCCGCCGGGCGTCCCGCCTCAGGACGTCTGCGTTCCCACCATGGGCTACCACGCCCTGCCCCTCACCGAGTTCAAGGCTCCTGGCGAGATGAAGGACGGGGTGTTCGATCAGGTCATGATCGCCGGGTATTACGGTGGCAAGTTCATCTTCGTGGAACCGATGGTGAGCCGGGCCGCGCTGCAACGTCAGGCCTCGTTCAGCCTGCCCGTGCCCGCCGGGCCAGCCCAGGCCACCCTGTACCCCACGACTTTTGAGGCCACCTACAACGCATCCACGCAGGCCTACGACTTTGTTCTGGGCGGCTTCAAGCCTGTTCAGTAGACGCCCGTAACGCGTGAGCGTGCCGGGCAGGGCTGGAGAAAGAGGCTCCCCCTGACCCAGCCCGGCACGCTCAATTTGGATGTACCCAGTGTTGTCGGCTCAGCCCAGATCGTCCAGCACGCCCGCCAGTTCCTTTTTCACGCACGTGAACATCGGCGTGTCCTGCAGGGTGTACATGCTGGCCTCGGTGTAGCGCAGGCGGTGAACGAGGTCCACGAACTCCTGCGGGTAGTCGCTGTCGAAGGACACCACGAACTCCTGGTCATCGATGCCGTAGCTGTAGCTGGTGTTGATCCGCACGCCCTTAAACGGCACCGAGGCGTGGATATGCTCGTCCATCATCCCCTGGCGGCTGTGCGGCGTCAGGTCATACCATGCCCGCGTCTTGACGAAGGGGTAGATAAAGAGGAACTGCCCCTGCCCCGGCAGCACCTCCAGCCCGTGCCCGCTACCGTCCACGCGGTTGACATACTGGCTGCGCTTGTTCATGGAGACGAAGTTGTACGGCTGCGTCAGGTAGCCCATCAGGCGGGTGCGGTTCAGCCGGGCCTGCGCCTCGGTGAACTCACGCACGTCGAAGGCGATGCGCCACAGCATGAAATCCACGTCGCCGCGCACGCCCACCAGCGAGTACGGGCGCAGGATCAGGCCCTTGGGGGCGGGCGCGTCGCTGACCCAGCCCTCGGCGGCGGCCAGAAATTCGGCCTTCAGTTCGTCGCGCTCGGCCTGCGGCAACCGGCGGAAGGCGGGGTCCAGCTTGAAGAAGGCATAGTTCATGAACTGGCGGTTGCTGCGGTCACCCTCGCGCCCGGTGACCTGTCCGCTGGGATCGAGGTCCACCATCATCCTGGGACGGCCACTGGCTGATCCGGAGCTGGCGGCGGGGCGTCCGGCAGGCGGAGTCGCCTCGGTCTGGGGCGTCTGCTGTTCGTCGCTCATCGGGCCACCGCCTGTCCGCGCAGGTCGTGGGTCAGGCCGAAATTGTCGCGGTAGAGCCTCTGGATCGCGTTGTATTCATCGTCAGTCAGGGGCGCGGCATCGAAGGCGGCGACGTACTCCTTAAGGCCCTTCTCGTCGTAGATGTTGGGCAGGACTGAGGCCATCATCGGCGAGTGCAGCGCGAACTGCAACGCAAGCTGCCCGATGGTGCGGCCGGCTACGAAGGGCTGCAGATCCTCCACCTTCTTCAGCCCGTCTTCCATCCAGGCCTTCTTCTTCGCGTTGGTGGTCATACGCCAGTTGCGGTGGTCGCCGGGCTCGAACTCGGTGTCCAGCGTCATGTAACCTTCCAGCAGCCCTGAGGCGTGCGGCACGCGGGCCACGATGCTCACGCCCTCGGCCTCGGCCACCGGCAGAATCTTTTCGCCCAGTGCCTGCTCCAGCAGGTTGTAGATGATCTGGGTGGGGGCGTGGCGGTCCCGTACGGAGGCGATGCCTTCCTCGATCTGCCGCTCGTTCAGGGCCGGTCCCAGCGCGGTGCCGTAGGCGCGGATCAGGCCCTCGGCTTTCAGGGTGTCCAGTTCCGCCCACAGGTCGTCGAGGGCGATGGCGTCCACGCGCGGGTTATGCAGCTGGTAGAAGTCGATGTAATCGGTGCCCAGCCGTTTCAGGCTGCCTTCCAGCGCCTTGCGGAGGTACGCCGGAGACCAGTCGTGCGGGCGTTCCTGCTGCCCCGGACGGTCTGGATTGTTGTAGATGTCGTAGCCAAACTTGGTACCGATCACGATCTTCTCGCGCACGTCGCCCAGGGCCTCGCGCTGCATTTCCTCGGCGCGGCCGGAGGCGTAGGTGTCGGCGTTGTCGAAGTACGTCACGCCCGCCTCAAAGGCCTCGCGCAGCAGCCGCTTGCCCATCCCCTCGTCCTTGACGCCCCACCAGGTCGTGCCCACCGTCCACACGCCGAAGCCCACGGCACTGACAGTCAGGTCTGTTCCTTTCAACTCGCGGTATTCCATGTGGATACTCTTTCACCGCGCCGGGGGAGGGATGACCCCGAACGAGCGGTCAGGTCGCCTGGAAAAGCACGCTGCTGGTGTGCTGTCATACGAACTGAACCTCTGTTTTAAGCATTCCACGTGTCAGAGAACTGTCATACTGAGGCATCCTTCTCACGCATCAGTCCATTATTTGCCCATTGCCCGATTGACCTGGAGATCCATGACTGGAAAGTTCAAATTCCTGACGCTGGGCTGCACGGCCCTCGTGCTGGCTGCCTGTTCCCAGACCCCCGCACCCACGCCCGCCTCAGGCGGCAGTCTGACCGCAGGCAGTCCCTACGCTGGTGGCCAGCAGTTTCCTTGGAGTGACCGGCTGGATGCCCCCAGCGCGAATCCCTACGCGGACGGCCGCGCCTATCCCTGGGCCTCCCCCATCGCCGCCTCCAGCCTGAACCCCCAGGCCCTGAACGCGGGCTGGACGTTCCTCTCCGAGCTGCAATGGACCTCCGCCACCAGCGGCTGGGGTCCGGTGGAACGGGACGGCAGCAACGGCGAGCAGGACCAGCAGGACGGCACGCGCCTCAGCATTGGTGGGCGGGTGTTCGCCAGTGGGCTGGGCGTCCATGCTGCCTCCGAGATCCGCTATGCGCTGGGCGGCCAGTGCAGCACCTTCAGCGCCCTGGTGGGCATCGACGACGAGGTGGGCCAGCGGGGCAGCGCGCAGTTCAGGGTGTACGGCGACGGCACGCTGCTGTTCGACAGTGGCCTGCGGCGCGGCGGGAACCCGGCCCTGGCGCTGAACGTCAGCGTGGCCGGCGTCAAGGAATTGAGATTGTCGGTTTCCGACGGCGGCGACAACAATTATTACGATCACGCCGACTGGGCTCAGGCGGCAGTGGAGTGCGCGGCCGCACCGCCCACCGGCGACGTCTTCCTGAGTGACCTGCCGTACGTGTCGGCCACCAACGGCTGGGGGCCGGTGGAGTTCGACCGCAGTAACGGCGAACAGGGGCTCGGAGACGGCCGGGCACTGACCATCGGGGGACGGATTTTCGATAAAGGTCTGGGTGTGCACGCCTTTTCCGTCCTCAGTTATGACCTGGGCGGGCGCTGCAACACCTTCTCGGCCAGCCTGGGCCTCGATGACGAGGTGGGCGACCGGGGCAGCGTGGTGTTCCAGGTGTACGGCGATGACCGCAAGCTGTACGACAGCGGCGTGCTGCGCGGCCACGACGCCGCCAGAAGCGCCGAGGTGGGGGTCAGCGGCGTGAATGCCCTCCAACTTATCGTAACCGACGCAGGTGACAGCATCGATTACGATCACGCCAACTGGGCCGACGCCCGGCTGACCTGCGCCCCGGCGGCCCCCACACAGTCCGGCGCCCTGGACCCCAGTTTTGGCAGCGGGGGCCGGGTGGACGTGGGCGGCGTGGACGTGGTGGCCGAGGAGGGCGGCGCCGCCGTGGTGCTGGGCGCGGACTTCAAACTGACTCGGCTGTCGCCGTCCGGCGCGGTGCTGGCCCAGGGCGCGGCCCTGTCAGATGGCGTCGCCCATGCCCTGGCCCGGCAGGTCGACGGCAAGCTGGTCGCCGTGGGACAGATCGACGGCGAGATGGCCGCCGTGCGCTACCTGAGCAGCCTGACGCTGGATTCCAGCTTTGGCGCAGGCGGCGTGGTCAGGCTGCCCCTGAGCCAACCGGGACCTCCGGTGTACACCAGCAGCGGAGCCTCAGGATCAGGCGCGCGGGACGTGGCTCTGCAACCCGACGGCAAGATTGTGCTGGGCGGCCATGCCCATCGGCTGTTCGCCGCGCCCGCCTCGCAGTCCACGGCCCTGGACTTTGCGCTGGTCCGGTTGCAGGCCGACGGCTCGCCAGACGCCAGTTTCGGCCAGGGCGGTACGGTGTTCACGGCTTTTGAGACGCTGCCCGGCTTCGGCAACGCCTCCTATTTCAACGACGATATCTACGGCCTTGCCCTGCAAGACGACGGAAAAATCGTGGCGGCAGGGCTGTCCGAGACCGCAGGCTCCTCCCCCGCCCTTCTGGCCCGGTATCTGCCAGACGGACGGCTCGACGCCACCTTCTCGGGTGACGGGATTGCCCTGGGCGGCAGGAGTGGGTACGCCATCTTCCGCGCGGTCGCAGTCCGGCCCGATGGCCAGATCATCGCGGGCGGCGCAGATGCCCGGTTCTTCACCGCCGCGTTCCTTCAGACATTCGGCCCCGACGGCACCGACGGGCCAGCCACCAGATTCCAGTTCAGTGACAGTGAGGAGGCGAATTTTCAGCAGACCCTTGTCACCTCACTGGTCGTTGACAATGACAGTGCCGTCCTGGTTGGCGGCCTCAACGCAGGGGACGCCTACGTCGCCCATTTCACGCCTGCATTGCGGCAGGACACCACATTTGGCGGGGCCACTGGCGGCAATGTTCGTCTCGGCACGGGCAACATTATTTCGCTGGTCAACAGCGCCGACAACACGATTCTTGTCACCACGGCCAGCCGAACCGCAACGGGCGCCCAGGACCAGGGCACCTACCGTCTGTATCGGTAGAACGCCGCCCTGGTTATTGACCCGTCCGCCGCCCCCAATCCATTAGGCTGCGGTCATGCTCAAACACGTGTCGTTCGTCACCGCCGATCTGGACGCCACCCTGAACTTCTACGGGCAGCTGGGCGGCGTGACCGAGAAGAACCTGACCACCGCTGAGGGCTACCGGCGCGGGGTCCTGCGGCTGGGGCCGGGGCGGCTGCAGTTTTTCCAGATTCCGGACGGGTCGCCGCGTCCTCACCCGCACTGGGCCGAACACATCGCCGTGCATGTCACGGGCCTGCGCGCCCTGCTGGCGGGGCTGCGGGAGGCGGGCGTGACGGTCAGCCGGGAGCTGGAACTCAGTCCTGGCGGACGCGACATGGCCTTTGTGCTGGACCCGGACGGGCGGCAGGTGGAACTGCTGGAGGCCGGGGAAGGCCACGGCTAACTCAGGTCACGTTTCTCTGTGCCACAATCCCGGCAGGAGCAGACGCCCGTGAGGAGGCCCGCCCGCCTAGCTTTCCGGAGGCGTTCAACACCTCTTCATCCGGGTTAACCGCCTTCCCTACCTGACTGCCCCTATCTGACCGCGTTGCGGCCCGCATTCTTGGCCTCGTACATGGCCTGGTCGGCGCGTCCGAACAGCTGGTCCGTGGTGTCGTTGGCCCCCCGGTAGGAGGCCACCCCGAAACTGGCCGTGACGTTCAGGTCAGCCAGCGGCTGATCGCAGATTTCCCGCCGCAGCCGCTCGGCAACCGCCTGCGCGTCGGGCTTGGCCACGCCCGGCAGCAGCACGATGAATTCCTCGCCCCCCCAGCGGCCCACCACGCCGCCGCCGCCGCCCACCGTGCGCCGCAGCCGCTTGGCCACCGCCCGCAGCACATCGTCGCCGGTGGCGTGCCCGTACCTGTCGTTGACGCTCTTGAAGTGGTCAATATCAGTCACGATCACGCTCATGGGCGTGTTGTGCCTGCGCGAATACCCCATGGCCCGTTCCAGCTCTTCCTCGATGGCGCCGCGCCCATAAACCATGGTCAGGGCGTCCTGCCGGGCAGCGAGCAGCTTGCCCTGGTCCTGCTGATGCACCAGCAGATTGCCCTCGATAAAGACCATCACCAGGTGCGAGATGTAGGCAGTAATGGCCAGCGTCAGGCACACGGTCATCCAGTCGACCAGCTGAGCTTGCCGCAGCGGCCCCTGGAGCGACAGTGTGCCCAGCAGGGTCAGCAGGGTCAGCAGGCTGACGCCCATGCCCACGCGCGACCCCAGAATCAGGAAGGAGATCAGGACATTCACGCTTTGCCACACATACAGTTGCAACAGGTTCGATTCGGAAGCCAGCAGGTGTGGCACTTCGAAGATCAGGCTCAGCAGGCCGCCGCCGTAGGCCAGCAGATAGATCCAGCGAAGCCACTGCGGCGCCGCCCACACCGCCAGGCAGGCCACGAGCACCACCAGGGCAACACCGAGCCTCGGCGTCTGAAGAACATGGGAAAAGGGCACAGGCGGATCAACCAGCGTCACCAGCAACACAAACAGCACGTAGGTCAGTCCTGCCGCGTAGACCACGTATTGCTGGCTCCTGAACAGCCGATTTTGAAGTGAACTCTTGCGCCTGTCCATGAACTCGCAACATCCTAGTGGACGGGTCATAACACGAAAGTTGCAATCTTTCGCCTGGCCCAAACTCAAGGGGACTTAATCATGGTGGAGCTTGCCCGCGCCGGCAGGCACCACAGTGCAAAAAAGGCGACAGCTGCGTGCTGTCGCCAGGAATTGTCACTGCTGAGCAGTTCAGAATGCAGGCGGCCCGTTACCCCGGCAGGTCCGCTTCCCCCCCAGCGGGGGCGTCCATCTGGGCAGGCCGTGCGGGCGGTGGGAGAGCAGCGGCGTTATGCCAGCAGCTCGTCCGCCGCGAAGAACAGGCCCAGTTCGCGCTCGGCGCTCTCAGCGCTGTCGCTGCCGTGGGTCACGTTCTCGCCAGTGGTGGTGGCAAAATCGGCACGGATAGTGCCGGGCGCGGCGTTGGCCGGGTTGGTGGCTCCCATCATGGCCCGCCAGCCTGCGATGGCCTCGTTGCCTTCCAGCGCAATGGCCACGACTGGCCCACCGGTGATGAAATCCACCAGTTCGCCGAAGAAGGGGCGCTCCTTGTGCTCGCCGTAATGCGTCTCGGCGGTCTGGCGAGAGATCGTCATCTGCTTGAGGCCCACCACGCGGTAGCCCTTGCGGGCGATGCGGGCGAGAATTTCGGGGGTCAGGCCGCGGCGCACGCCGTCGGGTTTGATCATTGCAAAAGTCCGTTCCATAGCGTCAGCGAGCATAGCAAAAAGGGAACGTCACCCGGCGTCCCGTTCAACGGCGGACGCGGCGTGCGGCAGCGGGGTGCACCCACGAAGTGTCGCAGGCCCGCGCAGGCCCGCCCACAGGTCGTCTGGCCCTTACAATGGCCGCGTGACCCACAACACCCAATCTCGTCCATCCGGGGATGCGTCGCGCGTCGCGCTGATCGCGTGCGCGGTGGCCGCCGCAGGTATGCTGCTCTTTCCGCTCGCCGCGCTGGGCCGCGGCTTCAGTGCCGACGCCGTGCTGCTGCACCTGACCGGCTCGGTCCTCAATCTGGCCAACAATCAGCAGGCCCCGATGGCCGATCCTGGCAGCGCACTCCTGCTGGGCTGGGCCACGCTGGCGGCCCTGATCGTCACCGTGATCGGGGCCCTGCGCCGCACCAACTGGTTCTGGATCACCGGCCTGCTCGCCTTCGGGCTGGCGGTGGCGGCGGTGCTGGCGCTGAGCAGCGGCCTGACCGTGCAGATCGAGCGGGTGACCAGCGACACCAGCCTGCGTGCCGGGGCCAGACGCCAACTCCGCAACTTCTACGACGGCGGCGGCATGAACCTGGGTCTGTTTCTGCCCATGCTGGCCGGGTTGATCGCGGCGGGCGCGGGCCTGAGCGCCCGCGAGTGGGTCTTGGACCGTTTCAACCGCCTGCGCGGGCTGCTGGTCCCGGTCTCGGCCATCACGCTGGCGGTGCTGGTGGGGGCCGTCGTGGTGCTGGTGGTGCAGCCCATCGTCAACCCCTCGGGCCGCGAGCTGAACCTGTGGCAGGCCTGGCTGGCCAAAAGCGACGTGGTGTATTTCGTGTACTCCACGCTGTTCGCGCCGGTCACCCGCCTGTCGCCGCTGCTGTCGAGCCTGAAACTGGCCACCCCGCTGATCTTCACCGGCCTCAGCGTGGCCTTCGCCTTCCGCACCGGCCTGTTCAACATCGGCGCGCCGGGGCAGCTGACCATGGGGGCTGTTGGCGCGATGCTGGTGGGCGTGTACGGTCCCCCCAGCCTGGGCTGGGCGTTGCTGCCCCTCTCGGTGCTGGCGGCGGCGGCGGGCGGGGCGCTGTGGGGCGCGATTCCGGGGCTGCTCAAGGCCAGATTCGGCTCCAGCGAGGTCATCAACACCATCATGCTCAATTACGTGGCCTCGGCGGTGTTCATCTTCATGATCGGCTCCGAGACCTTTCCCTTTCTGGGCAAGACCTACACCCTGCCGTTCAAGGCGCCCGGCTTCGAGGCCAAGAGCGAGGAGTTGCAGCAGGCGGCGCAGCTGCCCACGCTGCTGGACCTGTTCAACGTGGGTCCGGCGGGCGGCGGCTACGTTCTGAGCATCGGCATCGTGGTGGCGCTGATCGCGCTGGTGCTCGCGCGGTCCCTGCTCAAGGCCGTCAGGAACGGCGGGCTGATCGCCGTTGTGGTGGCCCTGACGCTGGGCGCGCTGACGTGGCGCATCGGGATTCCGGCAGACGTGAACGGCAGCCAGCTCAACGCGTCGTTCCTGATCGCCCTGGCCTGCGTGGCGCTGTTCGGTACGCTGATGTGGCGCACCGCCACCGGCTACGCGCTGCGGGCCGTGGGCCTGTCGCCCCGCGCGGCAGAGTACGGCGGCATCAGCGTGGCGCGCGGGACCATCCTGGCCATGACGCTGGCGGGTATGTTCGCCGGACTGGCCGGCACGCACTACGTCAACGGCGGCGCACTCGACGAGTACCGCCTGAAGGGCAACATGCCGGTCAACGTGGGGTTCGACGGCATCGCCGTGGCGCTGATGGGCCAGAACACGCCCACCGGGGTCGTGTTCGCCAGCCTGCTGTTCGGCACGGTGGACACCGGAGGCGTGGACGTTGACCAGCAGCTCGACGGCGTGAACAAGGACATCGTGACGGTCCTCAAGGCGCTGATCGTGCTGTTCATTGCCGCCGGGGGCTTCCTGAGCCGCCGACTGGTGGACCCGCCGCCACCGCAACTGGTGGCCGCCACCGACAAAACCGGCAACGACGGGGGCGGCACACTCTCGCCCGGCGTGGCCGCGCAGCAGGCCGGAACGCCCAACCCCAACGTGGGCTCCAGCAGTGAAGAAAACACCCGTGAAGGGGGCAAATAATGGACGGGCTGTTCGCACAACTCCTCACGGCGGCGTTTCTCGCCACCTTTGTCCGCAGCCTGGTGCCGCTGCTGCTGACCGCGCTGGGCGGCCTGTTCAGCGAGCGCAGCGGCGTGGTGAACATTGCGCTGGACGGCCTGATTATCTTCGGGGCGCTGGGCGGGGCCGTCACAACCCTGCTGCTGCAACCGGTGCTGGGGCCGGCGGCGCCGTGGGCCGGCTGGGTGGGCGGGGCGCTGGTTGGCGGCCTGATCGCCTGGATTCACGCGGTGGTCAGCATCAAGTACCGCGCCGATCAGGTGATCAGCGGCACGGCCATCAACCTGCTGGCGACCGGCGTGCCGGCCGTGATCCTGACCGCGCTGTACGACAGTTCTACCGAGAGTCCCAAGGTGGCCAACGCGCTGCCGCTGTGGGGCATTGGTGAGCTGCGTTTCTCGCCGCCGGTGTATTTCGCGTTCCTGGCCGTGGCAATCACATGGTACGTGCTGTACCGCACGCCGTTTGGCCTGCGCCTGCGCGCCACCGGCGAGCAGCCCGGCGCGGCGGCCAGCATGGGCATCAATGTCAGGCGCATGCGTTACACCGCCGTGATTCTGTCGGGCGTGCTGGCGGGCACGGCCGGGGTGTTCCTGAGCATCGGCAATCTGGATTCCTACGTCCGCAACATCAGCGCAGGGGGCGGCTTCATCGCGCTGGCCGCGCTGATCTTCGGGCAGTGGAAGCCGCTGGGCGTGCTGGGGGCCACCGTGCTGTTCGGCTTCCTGCAGGCGCTCTCCATTGCCCTGGGCGGCGGCGACCTGCTGCCGCCGACCCTGGTGCAGGCGCTGCCGTACCTGATCACCATCCTGGCGCTGATCTTCACCGGCCGAAGCCGCGCACCCAAGGCGCTGGGCAAGCCCTATGAGGGCTGAGGCCAGCAGCAACAGCAGCAGCGGTTGAGCATGGATCCCACATTCACCCCGGACCCGGCTGCAGCACCGCCGGAGCGTCCGGGCCTGACCTTTGGCCCGGCGCTGCGTCAGGCGCGTGAGGCCCAGGGACTGACGCTGCGGGAGATGACCCAGCGCACCGCCATCCGCCGCGACTACCTGCAGGCCCTGGAGGACGGACGGCTGGACGGCCTGCCGGAGCCCACCTTTGCCCGCGCCTACCTGCGGACCTACGCCCGCGAACTGGGGCAGGACCCGGCGCCGCTGCTGGCAGATTTTGACCGCCTGCTGCGCCCCGGCGGGCCGGAGCTGCAGGTGAGTGCGCCCCCAGAAGCCGTGCTGGACGACACGCCGACGCTGGGGCCGGGGCGCGTCGCCCTGATTGCGGTGCTGCTGGTTCTGCTGCTGGCTGTTGGCGTGCTGCTGCTGCGCCGTGCGGCTCCAGCGGTCGTCACGCCCGCCGCGCCCGTGCCCAGCACACCAGCGCCCGTTCAACCGCCGGCACCAGTTCAGCCTCCCGCTGTGCCGGTCCAGCCCCCGGCCCCCCCACCCGCCAGCCCGCAGGGCACCGTCCGCCTGACCATCAAGAGCGTGCCGGACGGCGCCATGGTCTACCTGGACAATCGCAACCTGGGCCAGGCCCCCGTGCTGTCATTCCCCGTCGACGCCCGCAGGAGGGCCGAGTTACGCGTGGAGGCAGCTGGCCGCACCCCCCTGAAACAGACCATCGACCTGGGTCAGAGCCGCAATCTGATCGCCACGCTGCCCCCCGCTGGCGGTGAGACCAGTTCCCTGACAGACCTGAACACCGGGGTCAGGACGCTCACGCCGCCAAAGTCGCCCCCGGCCTCTGCCTCTCCTGACACCTCATCCGCCACCAGCACCGTCACGGTCCGCTTTGTGGGCCAGTCATGGGCACGGGTGACCGACGGCGCGGGCCGGGTGCTGTACGAGGGGGTTCCAGCCGTGGGCAGCGTCCAGACCTACCCGGCAGGCGTGAGCATCCGCGCCGGCGATGCGGGAGCGGTGCAGGTCAGCGTGGGCGGCGCAGCCGGGCAGGCCATGGGTGAGGCCGGGATGGTGGTGACCCGGCAGTACTAGCCCGCCGCCCCGTGCGGAGGCCCGCGCACGTCTGGCAGCACGCCATTCCATGCTCTCATCTTTTTTGCTGTGCAGGACGGCATTTTTGCCCTCTAGCACGGAGGCACCCTGGAAGCGTACACTACGAGATCATGCCCGGACGGCGGCCCCTCTTTGCAGGGTGGAGACGTCTGCGGCTGGGCGGAGGAGGTGAGGACACATGGGGACCAAGGAAGACGTTCGTTCGCGGCTGAACATCGCGGAAGTCGTCGGTGAGTACGTGCGCCTCACCCCCGCCGGGAAGGGCCGCATGAAGGGCCTGTGTCCGTTCCACAACGAGAAGAGCCCCAGCTTTCAGGTGGACACCGATCAGGGCTACTTCTACTGCTTCGGCTGCAAGGCGGGCGGCGACGTGTTCAGCTTCGTGCAGCGCAGCGAGAACCTGAGCTTCGGCGACGCCCTGCGCAAGCTGGCCGAGCGCGTGGGCATTCAGGTGGAGGCCAAGTACGGCGAGCGCAGCAACCGCGACCTGTACGACGTGAACGCCTTCGCCCTGGCGTATTTCCGCGAGCACCTGCCCGGCCCGGCGCTGGACTACCTCCGGCGGCGCGGCCTGACCGACGAGACCATCGCCGCCTTCGAGCTGGGCTACGCCCCCGACGGCTGGGACGGCCTGCTCAAGCACGCCCGCACCAAGGGCCTGAGCGAACGTCAGCTGCTGGAGGCGGGCCTGCTCACCGAGAACGCCGAGAACGGGCGGGTATATGACCGCTTCCGGGGGCGGGTCATGTTCCCGATCCGTGATCACCTGGGCCGCCTGGTGGGTTTTGGCGGGCGCGTGCTGGACGACACCAAACCCAAATACCTGAACACCCCGGAAACCGACGCCTTCCGCAAGGGCGAGGTGCTGTACGGGCTGGACAAGGCGCGTGCGGGGCTGGGCAAACTGGAGACGGGCAAGGCGGAGGGCGGCGACAGCGACCTGATTGTGGTGGAAGGCTACATGGACGTGATCACCATGCACCAGCACGGCTTTACCGGGGCCGTCGCCAGCCTGGGAACCGCCCTGACCGCCGAGCACGCCACGCTGCTGGAGCGGCTGGGCGCCCGCAGCATCTCGCTGATGTTTGACCACGACGAGGCGGGCCTGAAGGCCATGCTGCGGGGTCTGGATCAGGTGCTGGGCGCGAAGTTTCGGGTGCGGGCCACCTCCGTCCCCAGCGGCAAGGACCCCGCCGACGCGCTGCTGGCCGGCGACGACGCGGGCATCCGGCAGGCGCTGGCCCAGGGCCTTGACGAGGTGCAGTACCGCGTACAGGCCGCCATCGAGACGCACGGCACCGCCACCGCCGAGGGCAAGAGGCGCATTCTGATGGAACTGCTGCCGCGCATGCAGAACCTCGATCCCCTGGACGAAATCGCCGAGGGCGTCAGGGGGGCCGCCTGCGAGACGCTGGGCATCAAGCCCGAGGCGCTGCTGGAATGGATCGGCTCCAAGGCCAAGCGGCGCACCCTGACCGACACCCACCTGGCCGGCATGAGCAGCGGGCGCGGCGAGGAGGAAAACGAGCTGAAGCTGCTGCGGCAGCTGCTGATCGATCCCAGCCTGCTGGCCAAGCTGGACGGCAGCACGCCTTGGCGCAACGAATCCATGCGCAAGGTGATGCTGGCCGTGCAGGGCGCGCAGAGTTCCGACGCGATTCTGGACGTGTTCCGGGGCCAGCCCGAGGAACAGCTGCTGATCCGCCTGCTGTTCGAGGGCCGCGACTCCGGCGGCCATTCGCGGGCCACCAACGATCAGTACGACCAGAAGGTGAACGCCTACGCTGCCGCCGCCGTGGACGACATCCAGGCCACCCTGAGCATCGACGCCATGCGCGCCGAGATCGGCCTGCTGAAAAAGCAGGTGGCTGGGGCCGCGCCCGCCGAGCAGCTGGGCATCTTGAAGCAGATCGGGGAGCTCCAGCGCGCAGTGGAAGCCGAGAACCGGGGCCGGCGCGGCATCGCGTAGGTCAGATGGGGGTGAAGGCTGGCAGACAGTCCACTTTCCAGTCCAGCAACCACCGCGACCCATAAAAATTCCCCCTCCAGAGCTGGAGAGGGAGGCAGGGCAGGTGTCTTGCGCTTACTTGCGGTCCTGCAATTTCACGTACTCCGCGTCCTTCTCGCCGGTGTAGACGCTGCTGGGGCGCAGCAGGCTGTTGTCGCGGCTGTACTCGATCACGCTGGCGCACCAGCCGCTGATGCGGGCCAGGGCGAAGATCGGGGTGAAGAACTCCTTCTTGATGCCCAGGTCGCTGTAGACCGTGCCGCTGTAGAAGTCCACGTTGGGGTAGATGCCTCGGTCCCCCAGACGGTCCACCACGGTCTTCTCGATGGTTTCGAGAATCTGGTAGTAGGTGCTCTTGCCTTCCTTGTTGGCCACAAGCTCAGCGTAGTCGCGCAGCACGCGGCTGCGGGGGTCAAAGTTCTTGTAGACGCGGTGCCCCACGCCCATGATCTTTTCCTTGTTGTCCAGCTTTTTGCCGATGTACGCTTCGGCCTTGTCGGGCGTGCCGACCTCGTCGAGCATGTCCATCACGGCCTCGTTGGCGCCGCCGTGCAGCGGGCCCTTCAGCGCGCCGATGGCCGAGGTGATGCACGAGTACAGGTCGCTGAGGGTGCTGGACGTGGCAATCGCCGTGAAGGTGCTGGCGTTCATGCCGTGATCGACGTGCAGCACCAGCGCGATGTCGAACAGGCGCGACTGCTCGGCGGTGGGCTCCTGACCGGTCAGCATGTACAGGAAGTTGCCCGCATGGGTCAGGTCCAGGCGCGGCGCCACCATGTCCTGCCCCTCCTGCGTGCGGCTGATGGCCGCGATGATGGTGCTGAACTGCGCGATCATCCGGATGGTGATGGCCCGCTGGGCTTCCGGGGTGATGTCTTCGGACTGCGCGTCAAGCAGGCCCAGGTAGGAAACGGCGGTCCGCAGCGCCTGCATGGGGTTGATGCCGCGCGGCATGTCCTGGATAACCTGCTGAAGCTGCTGCGGAATGGCGCGGTTTTCCTTGAGGTGCGCGTCGAACGCGGCCAGTTCGCTCGCCGTGGGCAGCTTGCCTTCCAGCAGGGCCAGCGACAGTTCCTCGAAGGTGCTGTTCTCGGCCCATTCCTGAATCGGAATACCCAGGTGCAGCAAAATGCCTTCCTCGCCGTTGATGAACGTCAGCTTGCTCTCGGTGAATTTAACGCCTGCCAGGCCCTTGGCGATTTCAGTCATGATAGCCGAGGATAGCACCGCCGCCCCCTGCGGTCAGACCCGCGTCACGTTCCTGAAGGGGTGACAACCTTGAGCGTGGCCCTACAATGCCCGGCGATGACTGCCCCTGCACAAGTGGTTCTGGCCCTGGACACCGCCACCCCCTGGCTGACGCTGGCCCTGCGCTGGGACGGCGGCGGGACGGCCCTCTCCAGGGAAGTGGGCCGGGCGCACGCCGAGGAATTGCCCGCCGCCACGCGCGACCTGTTCGCGCAGGCGGGCCTGCCCTTCCAGGCTGACGTGATCATCATCGGCACCGGCCCTGGCTCGTACACCGGCGTTCGTGTGGGCGCAAGCTACGCGCTGGGGCTGGGCCGGGTGTGGGCCGCACCGACCCTGGGCGTGTCCACCCTGGAAGGACTGGTGCGCGGCGACGGTCTGCAGGCCGTATCGCTGGACGCCCGCAAGGGCAACGTCTACGGCGCAGTCTACGAGGTCAGGGGCAGCGCAGTCGACGCCGTACGACACCCGCCCCAGAAACACAGCTTGGAAGCGTTCGAGAGGCTGGCTGGCCCATTGCCCCACCACCAGGGCGCAGCGCCGGACGGTCTGGCCCTGCTGGTAGCCGGACTGCGGCACGGGGCAGCGGACTGGGCGCTGGCCTACCTGTAGCGGCGTCCGTGGAAGGGGGTCAGCTGGTCGGCTGGCTGATGCCCTGCAGGGCCGTCTCGTCGGCGCCGGTCCGCGCGCGCACTGCCAGGTCGCCCAGACTGACGATGCCCACCACCCGGCTGCCCTCGGTGACGGGCAGGCGGCGCAGCTGGCGCTGGGACATCTCACGCGCGGCCTCGTCGACCTGGGTGTCGGCGGTCATGGTGAACACGTCGCCGGTGGCGTAGTCGCTGGCGGGCGTGCCGAAATCGTGGCCGTAGGCAACGGCGCGCACCACGATGTCGCGGTCCGTGATGATGCCGGTCAACTGATCGCCGTCCATGATCAGCACGTTGCCGATGCCCTGCTCCTTCATGTGCGTGGCCACCTCTTTGAGGGTGGCGCGGGTGTCCACAGTCGTCAGGTCCGGGGTCATGATGTCTCTGAGGGTTGTCATGGGTCACCCTAGCCTGCCAGCGTTGGGGAGCCATGGGGAGGCATTAAAGAAATGGAAAAGGGAGAGCGCCGCTGGCCTCTCCCCCACTTTCTGCAGCTTAGCCCCTAGCGCATCAGCCAGTCGAAGGCCGTCTTGACCAGGATGTTGCGGCTGCCAGGGGTCAGCCCCTCGAGGCCGAAGCCCATGTTGACGGTGCGGTAGCGGCCCGCGTCGTTGGCGACGATGGCCCCGGCGTTTTCCCCGGCGCTCTGGGCACTGACCCGGCCGCCGCGTGCAGGTTGACTGGCCTGGCTGTTGCCGAAAATCTGGCCCAGGGCCGCGCCGACAATCCTGCCGGCCAGCTGCTCAACCAGACCACGCGGGTCCTGCTGCTTCTGGGCGGCGCGGCCCCGGTTGGAATCCACCTTGATGCTCTGGGCGGTGATGGTACCGGCGTTGGCATTCGCGCTGCCCCACGAGGCAACGGTGGCGCTGCCGCCCAGATCGGCAATCACGTCGGGGTAGACCTGATTCTGGGCGCTGCCCGCCGCGTTGAGGGTAAAGGCGGTGTTGCCGAACGCCCCACTGGTCACGAACTTGGCGGTGCCACTGCTGTCGGCCACCAGCCGGGTCTTGAGGATGCTGCGGTAAAAGTCGCCCTCGCCGATGTCGTAGCCAATGTCCTGGCCAGTCACCAGCAACCGGCCACCCGCAGCAAGGTACTGGCGCAGGGTGTTCTGATCACTGGCCGTGATGGTGTTCTGGTACTGCTCGCCGCTAGCCCAGACCACGATGTCGGCCTTGCGCATCTCGCTCAGGGGCACGGCGCCCTGCGCCTGCACATTCCACACGAAGGCGCCGCCGCTGGCCGCGTTGGCCTTGAGGGCGTCGCGCAGCGCGCTGGTCACGTCCGCGCCCACGCCCATGTCGTCATCCACGAGCAGCACGCGGGGCTTGCCCGCACTGGGTGCCGGTGCGGGGGCCGGAGCAGGCGTGGGGGCCGGGGTGGGCCGCGGCGCCGGAACCGAGGCGCCCGGCACCGGCTTGATAAAGCAGCCCTTGAATTTGCCGGGAGCCGGGTCGCGGCCCCACTCGGCCACGGTGCAGTTGAAGCCGTCGGTGCCGGTGCCGGTGGCGTACTGGCCCTCGGTGCCGAAGGCGGCCAGCCGCTGCCCGCTGAAGTTGCACTTCTGGCCTTCCACGGCGCACAGGTCGTAGCCGGCGGGTCCGGTGGGGGTCTTGTTGCCGCTGGGCGGAGGGGTGGGGGTGGGCTTGGGCGCGGGCGGTGGGGTGGGCGTGGGGGCAGGGGGCGGCGTCGGCGTCGGCGTGGGGGCCGGTGGTGGTGTTGGCGTGGGGGCAGGAGCCGGAGTGGGCTTGGGCGCCGGGGCCGGGGTGGGCGCGGGCGGTGGGGTGGGGGCAGGCGCCGGAGCGGGCGCGGGGGTCGGCTTCGGGGCCGGGGCAGGCGAGCCCACACTGGCCCCCAGCTTGCCCAGGGCGCCAGGCACGCTGATCAGGCCAAAGCCCACGTTGTTGTTCTTTGCCCCGGCGTTGCTGGCGCTGGTGTATAGCGCATTCTTGATGGCGTCCACGCTGCTGCCCGGCTTGGCCGAGAGCAGCAGGGCGACTGCGCCCGCCGTGATGGGGCTGGCCTGCGAACTGCCGCTCTTGGCCCCGTACTTGTTGCCGGGAATGGCGCTGGTGATGTCCTGCCCCGGCGCGGCGATGTCCGGCTTGGTAAAGACGCCGCTGATCCTGCCGCTCCAGGCCACCGGGCCACGGCTGCTGAAGCTGGCCACGTTACCGCTCTGGTCCACCGCGCCCACGCCAATGGCGTCGGGCAGGTTGCCGGGGCTGCCGGTGCTGCTGCTGGCCGGGCCGAAGTTGCCGATGGCGAACACCGGAACCACGTTTGCCTTGAGCATGTTCTCCACCGGCACGATGAACTCATCGAAGGTGCCGGGAATACCCAGGCTCATGTTCACCACGTCGGCGCCGTCGTCGGTGTCGGCGTTGTTGTCGGGGTCCAGCACGTACTGCATCCCGGCAATCACCTGGGCAAAGGTGCCCTCGTTGTTGGGCAGCACCAGCGCGCTGATTACCCGCGCGCTGGGAGCCACGCCCACCGTGTCCCCCACCAGCAGTCCCGCCGTGTGGGTGCCGTGATCGGTGCTATCGTGCACCGAGCTGCTCTTGCGGTTGCCCTCGCCGTCGAACTCGGCAAATGAGGCAATCTTGCCGGCCAGCTGCGGGTGGCTGGGGTCAATGCCGCTGTCCAGGTGCCCGATCTTGATGCCCTGGCCCTTGAACCCGGCGGCCCAGGCCTGCGGCGCGCCGATCTTGGCCAGATGCCACGGCTCTCCGGCGGCGGCGGCCGAGGCGCTCAGGGCCACGGCCCGCTGCGGCTTGGGAATCTGCACCTTGAAGTTCTCGAACACGTCGGTCACGAAGGGCAGCGCGGCCAGGGCGCGGGCCTGCACCGGGGTCAACGGCAGGTACACACTCTGGTCCAGCCACAGCGAGGTGGCCTGACCGCTCTTAATCGCGCTGGCCAGAAAACCCGCCGCCGAGCCGAGCTGATCGAGACGCCCGTTAAGCTGTGAGCGCAGGTTCTTGAGCTGGGCACGGCCCCGCGCGTCGTTGCCGAACTGGAAGCGCACAATCACGCCCACCTTGCTCTGGTCACCGCGCTTGGCCCGCTCCAGCAGGGTGGGCGACAGGCCCGCCGCGCCTGCCGAGGAGAGGGACAGGCCGCCCATCAGCAGGGCCGCCCCCAGTAACAGGCTGTTTTTCTTTGTGGGCATCTTCATGGGGATCAGCGTATCCGTCCGCCCATGACGGCCCCTGAAGGGTGCGTGAGGAAACCTTAAAGTGCCGTCAGGGCTGCGTCAGCCTGGCGCGCAGGACTTCGGAGGCGTCCGGGACTGCGCAGCCCGCCGGCCCGGCGCCCGTGCCGGGCCATTTGCCCGCTCTTGGCCCTTTGCTGAGACAGCGGTAGGGGGGGGTGCTCAGCGGTCGTAGCCGATGATGATCTCGCCCTCGGTCAACCTGCGGTTGATCATGCTGGTGCGGCTGTAATTCAGGATGATCAGGCCGCTTTCCAGTTCCAGCAGGTTGAGGGTCGCCTTGACGCCGTTGCCGGCGGTGGCGTCGCTGCCCAGCAGTTTCCACTGAAATCCGTTTCTGACCGGCAACACCCGGTCGGGGGCGGTACTGGGCACCACCAGGGTTGGCAGGGCGCTGTATCCCTCCGGGCCGCGCAGCTCGCCGGTTCGCAGATTGATACTCAGGCCGTCCAGCACGTTGTTGAGCCCTGGCGTGTTGCCGAACAGCACGCGGTTCGAATCCCGCAGCAGCCCCAGCCTGACGGTCTTGCTGGTGGAAACCAGCACCTCCTGGAAGACCAGATAGCGCCGGTAGTCTTCCTCGGAGATGCCCAGCCGGGGGTCATAGGGAGCGCGGACGCCGCGGCTGGCGCTGACAATCACCTGATACAGCGCCTCGGGGCTGCCGCCCACCCGCTCCACCCGCATCCGCAGATCGATGGTGGACAGGCTGGGCCGCTTCTCCATCACCGTGACCACCTGCCCTGACAGCGGCAGCAGGCCCGCGAGTCGGGTTAATCCGCCTCCGGTGAGAGGCGGCGCAACCTCGGATTTCGCGGCGGCCCCCAGGGACGCCACAAGCAGGAGAAATGAGAGAGAACGCGCCGCCTTCATAGCATGGTCGAGCATAGGGCCAGCGGGTGAGAATTCCCGTGTGGAACGCTCACCTGCCAATCAGCCGCCGCGCCCGTTTCAGTACAGGATGCCGCCTTCGTCACAGGCCCAGAAACACAGCCAGCGGGAGCTGGGATGGGCCCAACGGGAAGGGGCGGACCCAGCTGGCCCGCCCCCTTCGTGAGTGCTGCGCTCAGGCCTTACCGACGCTGCCCAGCACGCCCATCTTGTGCTCGATGATCTGCGACATCACTTCTCTGGCGCGGCCAAAGATCTTGCGCGGATCGAATTCCTTGGGCGTCGCCAGCAGCACCTCGCGGATGCCAACGGTGCTGGCCAGACGCAGGTCCGTGTCCACGTTGACCTTGGCGATGCCGAACTGCGTGGCCCGCTGCAGGTCCTCGTCCGCAATCCCTGCCGCGTCACCGATCTCGCCGCCGGCGGCGCGGAAGCGTTCCACGATTTCCTGCGGCACGCCGCTGGAGCCGTGGGCGACCAGGGGAATGCCGGTCATGCCCGCGATCTTCTCGATGCGCGCGTGATCGATGTAGGGGCGGCCCTTGCCCTTGAACGCGCCGTGGCTGGTGCCGATGGCAATCGCCAGGAAATCGGTGCCGGTCTGCTCGATGAACTGCACGGCTTCCTCGGGATCGGTCAGGAAGGCGTCCTTCTCGTCCACAACGATGTGCTCCTCAATGCCGCCCAGACGGCCCAGCTCGGACTCCACGCTGATGCCCATGGCGTGCGCGGCCTCCACCACCCGGCGGGTTTCCCGGACGTTGCCCTCAAAATCGTGGTGCGAGGCGTCGATCATGACGCTGGTAAAGCCCATGCGGATGGCATTCAGGGCCGACTCGTAGGAGGAGCCGTGGTCCAGATGCAGGGCAACGGGCACGGTGGCCCGCTCGGCCAAGTCACGGACGATGTTCGCCAGATCCTGCCCGCCGTACTTGATGGCGCCCTCGCTCATCTGCACCATCACCGGGCTGCGCAGCCGCTCGGCGGTGTGGATGATCGCCTGCGTGATCTCCATGTTGTTGGTGTTGAACGAGCCGACGCCGTACTTGCCAGCGCGGGCGGGAACCAGAATGTCTTTGCCGGTCACGAGCATGGTTGCCTCCTTTATAAGCCCCTCTACTGTAACGGCCTGACCGGAAAAGAGGCCAGCACGTTTGGACACGGTAAGGGGACACGGGCTGGAGGCCCGGTTGGGAGGCACAGGCACAGCCTGGCCCCCCGGAGCTGGCCGCCGGCCCCGGCGTAGCATGACGGCCATGACCCCCGCCCACCCTGGCCCCGACTTCACGGCCCTGTTCTCGGACCGCGCGCGGCGCATGAACGCCAGCGCCATCCGCGAGATTCTGAAGGTCACGCAGCAGCCGGACGTGATCAGTTTTGCCGGGGGCCTGCCTGCGCCGGAACTGTTTCCCCTGGAGGACGTCCGGCGGGCCACCGACGCCGCGCTGACGCGCTACGGTTCCGCCGCGCTGCAATACAGCACCACCGAGGGCCACCCGCCGCTGCGCGAATGGCTTGGCCGCCGGGCCGGGATTCCCGCCGCCAACGTGCAGATCGTGACCGGCAGCCAGCAGGCGCTGGACCTGCTGGGCAAGATCCTGATTTCGGAGGGCGACACCGTGCTGGTGGAAGCCCCCACCTACCTGGGCGCGTTGCAGTCCTTCCAGCCCTACGGTCCCCGCTACGTCCAGCTGCCCACCGACGACGGCGGCATCGACGTGGACGCACTGGAAACCATCCTCAGGACCACGCCGGCCAAACTGCTGTACGCCGTGCCCAACTTCCAGAACCCCACCGGCCGCACCCTGAACGCGGAGCGCCGCCGCCGACTGGTGGAACTGACCGGACAGCACGGCGTGCTGGTCATCGAGGACGATCCCTACGGCCAGCTGCGCTTTTCCGGCGAGGCCGCCCCCAGCCTGTACACGCTGGGGCTGGAGTATGCCGGGAGCGTGGACGCCAATCACATCATCTACTGCTCCAGCTTTTCCAAGACGCTGGTGCCGGGCCTGCGCGACGCCTGGGTGCAGGCCGCCGCCCCGATCATCGCCAAGCTGGTGCAGGCCAAGCAGGGGGCGGACCTGCACACGCCCACGCTGAACCAGATGATCGTCACCGAACTGCTGGACGACGTGTTGCCGCGCCAGATCGAGACCGTGCGCCGGGCGTACGGCGAGCGGGCCGCAGTTATGCTGACGCACATCGAACAGGAATTTCCCGGCGGCGTGGGCTATACCACCCCCGAGGGCGGCATGTTCCTGTGGATCACGCTGCCCCAGGGCCTCGACAGCACACGGATGCTCCAGCGTGCCCTCGACCGCAACGTGGCCTACGTGCCGGGCAGCCCGTTCTTTGCGCTGGGCGGCGGCGAGAACACCCTGCGCCTGAGCTACAGCAGCGCCACCCCGGGGCAGATCGAACGCGGCATCGCGGCCCTCGGGGAAACGATCCGCGAGGCGCTGGACTGATGGGTAACGCGACAGAAGCCGTGCTGCCCGAGCTTCTGGCCGAACGGCGGCGACAGGCCGCCCGCTGGGGCCAGACGGACCACGCTCCGTCCACCAGGCTGATGGTACTGGCCCAGGAGGTGGGCGCGGCGAACCAGGCCCTGCTCGAGCACCTGTTTCCGGGGGACGACAGGCAGCCCCGCGTGCGGGGGCTGCGCGGCCTGGACGATTACCGCCGGGAACCCCTTCAGGCCGCAGGCGCGGCTGACTTATCATCCTCAGCATGAGTCGCGCGGCCCCCATCGGAGTGTTCGACAGCGGCGTCGGCGGCCTGAGCGTGCTGGCCGAGTTGCGCCGGGCGCTGCCCCACGAGGACTTCGTGTATCTCGGCGACACCGCCCACCTGCCCTACGGGGCGCGGCCCGGCGAGGAAATCCGCGAGTTGACCGGGCGGGCCGTGGCCGACCTGCACGCACGCGGGGTGGGGGCGGTGGTGGTGGCATGCAACACGGCCTCCGCGTACAGTCTGGAACACCTGCGCGCCCGCTTCGAGATGCCGATCATCGGGCTGGTGCCTGCCCTCAAACCCGCTGTGGCGGCCACCAGAACGGGCGTGGTGGGCGTCCTCGCCACCCCCGGCACGCTGCGCGGCACGCTGCTTCAGGACGTGATCCACACCTTCGCTGAGCCGGCCGGCGTACGCGTGCTGACCGCCGTGAGCGCCGAACTGGTGCCGCTGGTGGAGGCCGGACAGGCCGACGGGGAACAGACGCGGGCAGTACTGCGCGAGGTGCTGGCACCCCTTGTCGAGGCGGGGGCGGATCAGCTGGTGCTGGGCTGCACGCATTACCCGTTTCTGGCAGGCAGCATCCGGGCCGAGTTCGGCGACACCTTTGCCCTGCTGGACAGCGGAGCGGCGGTGGCCCGGCACACCCGCAACGTGCTGCACCACGCGGGCCTGCTGGGTGACCGACAGGAGCGGGGCAAGGTGGCCTACCTCGTGACCGGTGACGTGGATGCCGCCCGCCCGGTGTTTGACGCACTCAGCGCAGACCGGGCCGAACCGCTGCATCTGGCCGGCACCGGGGGGTAAGCTGCGGGCCATGTCGTCTGCTTCCGGCCTCCATAAACTTCCCCCCCGTGAGGGACGTGACCTCCTGCACCCCCGCCCTCTGTCGGTGCGGCGCGGCGTCAATCCGTACGCGCCGGGCAGCGCCCAGTTGCGGCTGGGGCGCACCGAGATCCTGGCGACGGTCACGCTGGAAGACAAGCCCGCCCCGCACATGCGCGGCAAGAAGGAGGGCTGGCTGACTGCCGAGTACGCCATGCTGCCGCGCGCCACCCATGACCGGACACCCCGCGAGCGCGGCCTGCAAAACGGGCGGCGCCACGAGATTCAGCGCCTGCTGGGCCGGGCCCTGCGCGCCAGCATGGACCTGCGGCCCTTCCGGAATCAGACCATCTACGTGGACTGCGACGTGCTGGTGGCTGACGGCGGCACGCGGGTGGCCAGCATCCTGGCGGCGCACGCGGCCCTGCACGACTTCTGCGACCGGATGGTCAGAAATGGCACCCTCAGCGAGTGGCCGCTGCGGCACGCGGTGGGCGCAATCAGCGTGGGGTACGTGGGCGCGGAACTGCGTGTGGATCTCGACTACGCCGAGGACAGCACGGCGCGGGCCGACCTGAACGTGGTGGCCACCGACACGGGGCTGATCATCGAGGCGCAGGGCGGCGCGGAGGACGGCCCGCTGAGCGTGGCCGACTACGTGGCCCTGCTGGAAGCGGGCACGGCGGCGGTGCAGGGCGTGCTGGGCGACCTGGGGCGGCAGCTGGCCGCGCCGAACGTTTAGGGCGACGCGGGGCATGTCCCGGCCTGTCTTCATGGCGGCCCCCTTTCCGGCTGGCCCCCTGCGCTAAACTCCGGACATTCCCAAGGAGGATCACATGAGCGTAACGAAGTTTATCGGGCGGGCGCTGCTTGCCAGCATCTTTATCAAGAACGGCCTGGAGCATCTGCAGAACCCCGAACCCGTGGTGCGTGCCGCACGCGGGGCCGAGGTGCCGCAGCCCGATCTGGCCGTCAAGATCAACAGCGGCGTGATGGTCGGCGCGGGCGCGTTGCTGGCGCTGGGCGTGTTTCCCCGGCTGGCCGGCACTGCGCTGGCCACCAGCCTGATTCCCACCACCGTCGTCGGCCATCCGTTCTGGGACAAGCAGGGCAAGGAACGCGTGCAGCAACAGACCCAGTTTCTGAAGAATCTGGCGCTGTTCGGCGCGCTGATCTACATCAGTGGCCACGACTGAAGAGAAGGCAAACGTCCACGCAAGGCTGGGTAAGCGCCCAGCTTGCCCTCCCGCGTCTCCCGTTGCCTAGACTCACGGCATGACGAAAAATCCAGACGCCAGCACACCCGATGACCAGTCCAGGACTCGGCAGGGCGGCCTGCCCGACGGTCTGGGCAACGACATGAGCGAGCGCAGCGGGTACTACGACGAGTCCGAGACGGGCATGACCGACACGCCGATCGGGCAGTTGCGCGAGTCGCCCGACGCGGTGCCAGACCGCCCCAAGGACACCGACGACTCGGGCACAACGTTTGACGCGGATACCGGGACAGGCCGGCAGCCCTAGCAACGGACCGGAGGGGGAGGCGCGGGCGGCACTTTTGGCCCCCGCGCCTCCCTTTACACTGCGCGTTGCCATGCCCGCTTCTCCCCTGCCCCCCCACACCCTGTCCGTCGCCCCGATGATGGACTGGACGGACCGTCACTGCCGGGCTTTTCACCGCACGCTGACCCGCCGCACGCTGCTGTACACCGAGATGATCACCACGGGCGCGATCCTGCACGGGGACCGCGACCGGCACCTGTCGTTTGGCGAGGCCGAGCATCCGGTGGCCCTGCAACTGGGCGGCAGCGACGCGGCGGCGCTGGCCGAATGCGCCCGCATCGCCACGGGATACGGCTACGACGAGATCAACCTGAACTGCGGCTGCCCCAGTGACCGCGTCAGCAGCGGCTCCTTCGGCGCGTGCCTGATGGCCTCACCGGACGTGGTGGCCCGCGCAGTGGAGGCCATGCGCGGCGCGACCACGTTGCCGGTCACCGTCAAGCACCGCATCGGCATCGACGATCTGGACCGCTACGAACACCTGGCCCACTTTGTGCGGACAGTGGCGGCGGCCGGCTGCGAGACCATGATTGTCCACGCCCGCAAGGCGTGGCTGTCGGGCCTCTCGCCCAGGGAGAACCGGGAGATTCCACCGCTGCGCCACGACGTGGTGCGCCAGCTTAAAGCTGACTTTCCAGGGCTGACCATCGTCCTGAACGGCGGCCTGCTGACCCTGGAGGACGCGCAGAATGCCCTGGCCTGGGCCGACGGCGCGATGATCGGGCGGGCGGCCTATCACACGCCGTTTCTTCTGGCGGCGGCGGACCGCGACGTGTTTGGCGAAGCCGTGACGCCCCCCACCCGCCGCGAGGCTATCGAGGCGTTCCTGCCCCACGTGGCCGCCGAACTGGAAGGGGGACAACCCCTGAACCGCATGATGCGGCATACGCTGGGGCTGTTCGCCGGACAGCCCGGAGCACGGCACTGGAAACGGACCCTCAGCGAGCAGGGGCACAAGCCAGGCGCAGGCCTGCCGGTGGTGCGCGAGGCGCTGGCGGGTGTGCCGAACGGGGTGCTGGACGCTCGCCCCGGCACGCCGGAGGGTCAGGAAACGCAGCCTGTGGCAGGCTAGCCTTCCGGCTACTTCAGCGTGACCGTGCCGCCAAAGGTGGCCGAGACATTGAATTGCTCGGGCAGCACCTCTTCGAAGCTGGCCAGGTTGCCCGACATGGCCGTGATCCAGCCCTCATAGGCCCCGGCAGGGACAGCGGCCCCCACCTGCAAGGTGGTTGGCAGCGCCGTGGCGTAGACCGAGACCGCCATCGGGTCGTCTGACTGGGCCGCCACCTGCCCGCGCAGGACCGGGCCGCTGCCCATCCGCTGACCGGCCAGTGAGGAGGTCTCCAAGCGGCGGTTCCCCACGTAGGCGTAGAGCCATCTGGAGTTCGCTGGAACCTCGCCAGAGAAAGTGACGTCCCGCCCGTTGCCGCTTGCCGTGGGTCCTTTTACAAAGTCCAGCACCGCTTCAGGCGCAGGCAGGGACGCCGTGGTTTCGTAGCTCACGCCGTTCTGGGGCAGGCTGGCCCGGTATTCCCCCGCCGGGTACTTTGAGGCGTCCGGCAAGGCCCACCAGCACGCCCGCTCTACCGCGTTCTGCGACAGCGCGCAGGTCAGGGTCTCGTTGCCAGGGGCCGTGACCGTGTACGTCGAGGCCTGGGCCTCCCCACTTTCCGGGCGGTACCGGACGGCGACAAAGCGCCCCGGCGTGGCTCCGGCAGGCTGGAGGTTCCACACGTAGGTTCCCACCGCCAGTTCCAGACCGTAGGTCGAGACCGCCAGGGCGGCCTGCCGGCCATCCGCGCTGGCCGTGAGTACCACCGGGCGGTCCGTAGCCGTCAGGCGTTTGACCGTCAACTGGCCCTGGGCATCCACGGCGATCACGTCGGGCTGACTGGAGGTATACGTCGCTGTAGTGGGCAGAGCATTGCCACTGGGACCGCGCAACGTGGCCGTCAGGCTGGCCGGTGCACCGACGGCCAGCGATGTCTGGCCTGCCAGATCCAGCGTGGCAGAAGTTGATGGAGCGCCGCCACAGGCGCTGAGGACGGCGGTGAGAAACAGGGCAGCGGACAACAACACTCTGGGCATGCGGGCTCCTTGATTCCGCCCAGCATAGAGCGGTCCAGACGGTCCGCAGCACCCCAGCACCCCACCCACCCCGTTGGGGGGGAGGGCAGGTGAACCGGCCTCTGTCCTTCCAGCACAGAGAAGTGGACAGCCCATGCAGGAGCCGTCCACGACATTCAAAAAACCGAAGTCAAGCTTTCAGGCCACGAGGCTCAGGCCGCGCCCACCTTCTCGGCGATGATGCCCTCGATGTACCCCACGACGCTCTTGAGCGGTACACGCGTCAGCACGTCTTCCAGGAAGGCCGTGACCAGCATCTTCTCGGCCAGTTCCTGCCGGATGCCGCGCGAGCGCAGGAAGAACAGCTGCTCCTCATCCACCGGACCCGTGGTGCTGCCGTGGCTGCAACGCACGTCGTTGGCATTGATCTCCAGCTGCGGCACGCTGAAGTTGCGGGCCTCGCTGGACAGCATCAGCGTGCGGTGCTTCTGGTAGGCGTCGGTCTTCTGCGCGCCCAGATCCACCTTGATCATGCCGCTGAATACGCCCACGCTCTGATCGTCGCCCACGCCCTTGTACAGCAGATCGCTGTAGGCATTGGCGGCGGCGTGGTGCTGCAGGGTGTAGTGGTCAAAGTGCTGGTCCTCGTTGGCAAAGTACAGCGCCAGCATCTCGGAGTTGGACCCCTGACCCAGCAGGTGGCTCTGCATTTCCGTGCGGCTCAGGGTGCCGCCCATGGTGACCACCAGGCTGTTGAGGGTGGCGTCCCGGCCCACCTGACCGCGCTGGCGCTGGATGTGGGTCACGCCCTTGCCCCAGTTCTGAATGGACACGTAGCGCAGGCGGGCGCCGTCCTTGACCACCAGTTCCACCGCGCCAATCGCGTAGGTGCCGGGCAGCTCCTCGGAGTCCTGCTCGTCGATGAATGTGACCTGGGCGTTTTCCTCGGCCACCACCAGCGTGCGGGTCGCCGTGAAGGTGCCGGCCTCGCTCATCACGCGGAACGAGCCCAGCGGCAGGTCCACTTCCACGCCGCGCGGCACGTACACGAACGCGCCGTTGGTCCACAGGGCGGCGGCCAGCGCGGAGAACTTGCCCTCGCTGGGGTCGGGGGACTTGCTGGGGGTGGTGCCGGGAGCGGCGATGGTGGTGTCGTCCGGCACTTCAGCGGGGACCACGCTGTAGAGGTACTGCTGCACCTTGTCGGCGTGCTGCTCCACTGCGGTCTTGAGATCGGTGAAGATCACGCCCTTGGCGGTCAGTTCGGCAGGGAGTTCGGTGCGATAGACCACGTCCGGGCCGTCCAGCACCAGGAACGCGCCCACATCCGTACCCTTCAGGCGCTTTTGCACGCTGGCGGGCAGCCTGGAAATGTCGGAAACGACCTCGCGCTTGGGGTGGGGATGCAGCTGGCCGAAGTCCACGTTGACCTGGGTGTACTTCCAGGCCTCCACGCCGCTGTGCGGCACTTCCAGGGTGTCGAACAGTTCAAAGCTGGCCTTGCGCTTGGCGGTCAACCATTCGGGGCCGCTGTGCTGGGAGAGTTGTTCGCTGAGTTGGGTCATTGTTCCTCCTGAAGGTCAAAGGCCGGACTTACCGGAAAAAGGATTCGACTTCTAAGACGAAGCCGCCCGGTGTATGGAAGTAAAAGGTCAGCCGCCCATGGTTCTCGCTGGGAGGCGGGATGGTGTAGCCACCGTCCGTGAGTTGCTGGTAAATGGCGTGCACCTGCTCGGGCGTGTCCTGCAGAAAGCCGATGTGAAAGACCCTGGGGTACACCACGTCTTTGGCCTGGAACACCGAGATCAGCGAGTCGTTGTCGTCGCGCAGGAAGGCCATGCGCTCATCCATCGGCATGCCGTCACCCGCCGGACGCAGGCCAAAGTAGGTCTGGAACAGCTCCACGGTGGCGGGCACATCGGTCACGCCCAGGTTGATGTGGTTGAGTTTCAAATACCCTCCTCTCGCTTTCGGCCAACAACGTCAATTCGCTGCCCGGCGGGTCAATCATGCGGGATGTCCACACCGGGATCCCGTCTGTCAGTTCTCTAATTTCCCATACCTGTTGTTGTAGGTTTTGCCTTCAGCCTTCAACTGGATGGGTGACTTTCAGAGCGAACCAGAGGGCATCAGTACTGAGGCATCTGCTTTTCACAAGCCCACGCTAATAGCCAAGTTCAATGACTTTCATCAAGGTCAGATCGGTGGAAAGCTATCCGCCTTTCGGCCAGGAAACCCGCAGACTGCCTTTCAGATCCAGGTGGGTGCTGGGTTGCAGGAAACCTGCCTCAAATTCATCGACCGTCCTGACAAACAGGTGGATGCAGTCGAATTCACCCTCAAGGTGTTGGGCAACCTGAAGCGGTGGCAGGTTCATGGCCTCCAGGGCAGCGGCAGGCGCGTCGATGAAGAACGCGCGCGCCTGCCTTGATTCCCATCTTCACTGCCGTGGACTTTCTGGTCACGCTCAACACCGGAGGCAGAAATGAGGGCTCAGCCGACCGAGCCTTCCATTTCCAGCTCGATCAGACGGTTCAGTTCCACCGCGTATTCCAGAGGCAATTCCTTGGCAATCGGCTCGATAAAGCCGCGCACGATCAGGCCCGCTGCCTGGTCCTTGCTCAGGCCCCGGCTTTGCAGGTACATGATCTGATCGTCGTTGATCTTGGACACGGTGGCCTCATGGCCCACGCGGGCGGTCTTTTCCTCGATCTCGATGTAGGGGTAGGTGTCGGTGCGGGCTTCCTCGTCGAGCAGCAGGGCATCGCATTCCACGTTGGTCTTGGCGTACTTGGCCCCCTCGTAGATCTTGACCAGACCCCGGTAGCTGCTGCGGCCCGAGTCCTTGCTGATCGACTTGGAGACGATCGAACCGCTGGTGTGCGGCGCAAAGTGAACGATCTTGGCCCCGGCATCCTGGTGCTGTCCGCGTCCGGCCATGGCGATACTCAGCACCTCACCGCGTGCACCCTCTTCCAGGAGGTAGCAGGCGGGGTACTTCATGGTGACCTTGCTGCCCAGGTTGCCGTCCACCCATTCCATCACGCCGTTGCCGTACACGGCGGCGCGCTGGGTCACGAGGTTGTAGACGTTGTGGCTCCAGTTCTGGATGGTGCTGTAGCGGAAGCGTGCGCCTTCCTTGACCACGATCTCGATCACGCCGGAGTGGAACGAGTCCGAGGAGTACGACGGCGCGGTGCAGCCCTCGATGTAGTGGGCCTGCGCGCCCTCATCGATGATGATCAGCGTGCGCTCGAACTGGCCGCTGCTCTCGGCGTTGATGCGGAAGTACGTCTGCAGGGGGATGTCCACCTTGACGCCCTTGGGCACGTACACGAAGCTGCCGCCGCTCCAGACCGCGCTGTTGATGGCCGCAAACTTGTTGTCCTCAGGCGGCACGATGGTGGCGAAGTGCTCGCGGAACAGGTCCGGGTACTCTTTGAGGCCGTCCTCGATGCTCAGGAAGACCACGCCCAGCTTTTCCCACTCCTCCTTGAGGTTGTGGTACACCATCTCGGACTCGTACTGCGCGCCCACACCGGCCAGCGCGGCGCGTTCGGCCTCGGGGATGCCCAGACGCTCGAAGGTGTTCTTCACGTCTTCCGGCACGTCGTCCCAGGAGCGGGTGTTGAAGCCTTCGGGCTTGATGTAGTAGTAGATCTCGTCCAGATTCAGCCCGGACAGGTCCGCGCCCCACTCGGGCATGGGCTTGGAGTTGAAGATATCCAGCGCCTTGAGGCGGAAATCGAGCATCCACTGCGGCTCGTCCTTGGCCTTGGAGATCATCTCGACGACGTCGCGCCTCAGGCCCTTGGGGGCCTTGACGGCGTACTTCTCGGGGTTGCTCCAGCCGTACTCGTAGCTGGCGTTGATGTCATTGACTTCAGGGTTGATGGTCATTGGGACTCCTTGAGGAGGGTTGAGGGGGCTGAGGGGCAGGCGGGGTCAGAACTGAAACCCCTGGGCGCCGCTTCAGGCCGTCGCCAGTTCCTTGACCCAGTCGTAGCCCTGGCTGTCCAGCTTCTTGGCCAGTTCGGGGCCGCCGCTCTGCACAACCCTGCCGTCCACGATGATGTGGACCTTGTCGGGCACGATGTAGTCCAGCAGGCGCTGGTAGTGGGTGATGATCAATCCGCCGAGGTTCTCACCGCGCATGGAGTTGACGCCGTTGGCAACAACTTTCAGGGCGTCGACGTCCAGGCCCGAATCGGTCTCGTCCATGATGATGTAGGTGGGTTCCAGCATCAGCATCTGCAGAATCTCGTTGCGCTTCTTCTCGCCGCCGGAGAAGCCCGCGTTCAGGTAGCGCTCGACGATGCTCTCGTCCCAATCCAGGGTCTTGAGGGACGTCTGCAGCTTGCCGTAGAACTCGGTGAAGCTGACTTCCTCGCCCTCTTCCTTGCGGGCCTGCATGGCCAGACGCAAGAAGTTGGCGATGGTCACGCCCGGAATCTCGACGGGGTACTGGAAGGCCAGAAACAGGCCCATGCGGGCGCGCTCGTCGGGTTCCATCTCCAGGATGCTCACGCCGTCCACCAGAATGTCGCCCTCGGTGACGGTGTATTCGGGATCGCCCACCATGACCTTGGCCAGCGTGCTCTTGCCGTTGCCGTTCGGCCCCATGACGGCGTGCAGCTCGCCGCGCGGAATGGTCAGGTTGATGCCCCTGAGGATGGACAGATCGTCCACGGAAACGTGCAGATTGCGGATCTCGATCTGGTGTGGCTGGTCGGTCTGGGTCATACTGGTCTCCTTGTCCGGAACTTCTCTTGGGCGCAGGATGAGAGGCCCTGCTATTTGAGAATGATTCCTACTTACCTCGCCAGTTTAGCCTTTTGGCCGATTAAAGTCGAGTGCTTTGGTGTGGATTGACCGGCAGGCGGGGGCGCTGTCCCCCTCACCGAGACTGCGGGCAAAGCAGCGTTGGCGTATGCGGCCCGGCGAACCGCCCACACCAGACACGATGAGGCTCCGGCACCGCGTTTTCATGCTTGTCACGCGCGTGCGTGCTAACCGTGTGAGCAATGAATGTTCCCGATCTCCTGCGCGCCGCCGGTCCCCTGCTGTGGGTCCTCCTGGTCCTGTCCCTGTACGTCGTTTACCTGACTGTGGCGCGGGCCCAGGTGCTGGCCCGGCTGGGGCGCAACGCCGACGCCCTGATTGAGCGGGCGCGGGCCGTGACGGCGGAAAGCGGCCCGGCGGCGGCGCTGGCCGAGGTGGACCGCGCCGACCACCCCTCGCCCGCCGCCAACGTGCTGCGCGCCGGGCTGGGCCGCGCTGACCGGGGCGTGGACGCCGCCGGAGCCGCCATGCAGTCCGCGCTGCTGGCCGAGGACGCCCGGCTGTACGCGGGCCTGAGTGCGCTGGGCACTGCCGCGCAGATCGCGCCGCTGCTGGGGCTGCTGGGCACGGTGATCGGCATGGTGCGCTCGTTCCTGGTGTTCAGCAGCACCACGGCGCCCACGCCCGCGCAACTGGCGACGGGCATCAGCGAGGCGCTGGTCAACACCGCAGGGGGCCTGATCGTGGCAATCATCGCCTACGTGGCCCGTAACGCCCTCAAGGCCCGCGCCGACCGCATTGCCGTGGCCGCCGAGCGGGTGCGCGAGGACCTGCCCGGCTGGCTGGCCCGTCCCGAGGGCCGCCTGCGTCCCGAAGGGCAGCGCGTCATGGACCAGGGTTACCGTGATCGGGACGAGGCCTCCCGGGGGCAGGAGTACAACACCCAGCCCGCCACTACCCAGTCACGCAACGCACAGCCCAATCCGGCCCAGCCGCAGGGCGGCCCGGTTCCCGTGCTGGGCTTCGACTTCGACGAGGCCCGTCAGAGTGCCGAGAGCATCAGCAGTGGGCCAAACAATACCGGAATCTTCCGCACCACGACGCCCCCCAGAGCGGCCCCCAACCCAAGCGGTGACGGCGCAGGCAAGACCCGATGAACCGTGCCCCCACCCGCCGCCGGATGCGCGACAGCGGGGACGGCGTGACCTTCGACTTCGCGCCGATGGTGGACGTGGTGCTGCTGCTGCTGATCTTCTTCTTCCTGACCAGCAGCCTGGGCGCCCGCCAGAACGCGCTGCCGCTGGACCTGCCGCGGGCCAGCACCACCGTGCAGGAAACGCCCGCGCTGCCCATCGTGAGCGTGGACCGCGCCGGGAAGCTGTTCCTGAACGGCCAGGAAACCACCCTGACCAAACTGGGCGGGCAACTGAAGCCCCTGCTGGGGCCGTCGGATGGCGTGGTGGGCCTGCGCGCCGACGAGCGCGGCAGCTACGGCACGGTGGTGCGCGTCATGGACGTGATCAAGAAGGCAGGCGGCGAACGTCTGGCGCTGGGCACGAGGCCCAGCCAGTGAGATGACCACTTCCCCGCCCCCACGGACCCGGTCGGGATTTTCCACCGAGGGTCTCGAACGTTACCGGGCGCTGGCGGCCACCATCGGGCTGCACGCAGTTCTGTACTCGGGTCTGCTGATGCTGCGCCCCGGCACACCGGAGACATTCCAGACCACGCCTGATCCGCTGCGGACCCCGCTGGAAGTCGTGACGCTGGCCCCGCCGCCGGAGCCCGTGCCCGTGCAGGCCACCGCGCCGCTGACGCCGACACCTGCTGCGCCCAGGCCGGTACCTCCCAAACCCATCACGGCCAAACCGGTCACGCCGCCCCGACCGACGCCGACACCCACCAGACCGGCCCCTACCCCGGAGCCAGCACCGACGCCCGCACCGGCACCTGTGCCTCAGCCCAGACCGCCGGAGCCTGCCCCGACCCCCGCCGCACCGCCCACCCCGCAGCCCTCGCCGCCTGCGGCCCAGGTCATGGCTCCCTCGCCTGCCCCAGCGCCCAGGCCGGCCGAGACGCCGGCCGAAACGCCCCGTCCGGCGCAGCCTGCCGCAGCCCCGGCCCCCACGCCCAGCCCCGCGCCTCAGCCGGTCCCCGCCGACCGGACCCCGGTCACCCAGCCGGCACCCGCCGCGCCTGCCCCGGCCCGCACGGCGGCAACGGTACCCGAGGCCCCGTCGCCGCAGCCCACGCCCGAGATTGCCCCGGAGCGCGTCGCCACGCCGCAGGTGGGCAGCGTGGAGCCCCAGCCCCGTGCAGCCGCGCCCAGTACACCCGCTGAGCCGGTGCGGGCCGCCCCCGCCGCGCCTGCCCCCCAGCCGGAGGCCGTAACCGCCCTGCCCCGCCGCGAGGACGCCGCGCCTGCCGCGCCTGAGCGGAGTGCGCCTGTGGCCAGCGCCCCGTCCAGAGAGCAGGCCGACACGCCCGACACCTCAGCAGCAGCGCGGCCCAGTACCCCGGCCCCGGCTGCCCAGACGCCTGCGGAGACTGCGCCTGCCGCCCCCGGCCGCAGCGACAGCACCGAGCCGGCCGCCGCCATTCCGGCCCGGCCGCAGACCAGCAGTCCCCCCCAGGCCAGCGCTCCCGCCGCTCCGGTCACGGCGCGTGACACCACGGTTCCCGTGGCCCCACGCGCCGAGGCGGGCCGGGCCGGGGCCGCCACAGACACGCCCGGCACCAGCACGTCGGCCCCGGTTGCCGCGCGCCCCAGTCGAACGCCCATTCCCCCTGCCCCCGCCGCACAGGCAGACGCGGGCCGGGCCGCTCCGGCCACCCCCGTTCCCAGCAGCGCCCCCGTGGCCGCCGCTCCTGCCCGCACTCCGGCTCCGGCAACCGGCAGCGGCGCAGCCGGGGGCAGCGAGGGTGCCCCGGCCAGCCCACGTCCCGCCGACAATGCTGGAAGTGGAACCGGCACCACCCCCACGCCCGGCAACCCCACCGAGGCACCCTCGCGGGGAACGGCGGGCAGCGGTGGGGGCACACCCGCTGCCCCGACCGCCCCACGCGAGTC
Organism: Deinococcus aerolatus; assembly: GCF_014647055.1. Taxonomy (NCBI): domain Bacteria; kingdom Thermotogati; phylum Deinococcota; class Deinococci; order Deinococcales; family Deinococcaceae; genus Deinococcus; species Deinococcus aerolatus. The sequence continues at coordinate 201,410 of NZ_BMOL01000001.1, forward strand.
GGCTGGCGGCACGGGCAGCGGAACCGGGGGCAGCCCCGACGCCGGCACGCCCGTGGGCGGACGCGGTGACGGCGCAGGCCAACCCGGCTCCGGTCAGGCGGGGACCGGGCAGGGCGGTGCCGGCACGGCCCCGGCGGCCTCACGCGCAGGCGCAGCTGGCGGCGCAACCGGCGGCGGCGGGGCAGGCGAAGACGGCGGCGTCAACGCACGCGCCGGCGGTGGGGGCGGCGCAACCGGCGGCAGCGAGGACCGGCTGCTGAACTGCACCGTGGTGGTGGACGTGCGCGGATTTGCAACCTTCCAGCGCGCCCAGTCGAGCTTCGTGTTCGAGCAGGGCGGCGGCCAGCTGTGGCCCGACGCCACCCTGATTCAGGGCGTCAGCAGCCAGCTGGTGCAGGAAGGCAGCCTGCAGACCTACATCACCGGCGAGGGCCAGATCGGCAGCTTCAAGAATGTCACCCGCGTCAAGGCGCAGGCCGTTCGCGCCACCAAGTTCGCCCCCACCAGCAACTACATCACCGACGCTGTGCTGTCTCCGGCCGCCTCGGCGCAGTTCCGCTCGGCGGGCAAGGCGTGCCGGGTGGTGTATCTCAAGGATTGAAGACTGGTAACCGCACGCGCGCCACTCTGCATGGGCCGATTATTGTCCCGGAGCCCGGATCAGTTCCCCGTCAACCACAAGTCCCTAAATGGAGTGCAGTATGCGTAAATCCACCCCCCTGATCGCCCTGTTGACCCTCGTGCCCCTGCTGTCCGGCCCGGCGCTGGCCTGGGTGCCTCAGCTGGAGGAAACCGTCGCCAAGAACGTTATTGACGGCGCATACGGCCGCCGCGCCCCGGTGCCGACCTACCTGACGGTGGACCTGAACGTCAAGGAGGGTCAGTTCGTCGCCGGGCCAGACACGGTCAGGGCCTTCTCCGGAGGGCAGACCTGCGTGGCTGGCTGGCTGGCGGCCCCCACAGATTTCTCGGCTGGTAGCCGTCCCACTACGCTGACCGTGAGCGGACAGGCCGATCAGCTGTTCTTCGCCGCTCAGGACGCCCGCGATAGTTTCAAAAATCTCACTGCCAAAGATGCGCTCGCTGCCTTCGCAGCTGGCTTCCTGCCCAGTTCTGACAATAGTTTTGGCACTGTTTATGTGTCAAAAACGGAAGTCACGCAGAGTGGCACCACCACCACCGCCACGACGACGGTTACAACCGAACCAAAGGTTGCATCCCAGACACCTTCCCTTGCCAACGGAGAACTGCGGATCGACGTGGGCGTGCGCGGCCTGCCCACCGAGTTGGCCCGCAACGCTTATCTGGTGAGACTGAAGGGCAAGGACGGCGCTCTGGTGGCGCCGGTACGTTCTACCTACGTCAATGACTTCAAGAAGGACGGCGATACGTGGAGCGGCACCCTGGTCTACTACTTCGCGCCCCTCAAGGCCGGCCTGGGCGCGGGCGACCGTGTGGAACTGCTGATCAAGTCTGAGGCCGATACCGACTGCGCCTACAGCGTCGCAGTGGACCTGGGCAAGTTTCAATAACACCCAAAAGACCTCAAGCCCATGTCGCCTCCGTCCACCCCAGGGCGGAGGTTTTTCTATGGTGGCCCCACCCTCCCGGCCTCCCCAGGCGTACCAGCCTCTACACTCACGGGCGTGCCAACCTTTCCCCTTCTGGCCGTGGACATCGGCAACACCAGCACCGTGCTGGGTCTTGCGGACGAGACCCAAAGTCTGACCCACACCTGGCGCGTACGGACCAACCGGGACGCGCTGCCGGACGATCTGGCATTGCAACTGCACGGGCTGTTCTCGGTGGCCGGGGCGCAGATGCCGCGCTCGGCGATTCTCAGCAGCGTGGCCCCGCCGGTGGGCGAGAACTACGCGCTGGCGCTGCGGCGGCATTACGGCGTGGAGGCCTTCAGCGTCTCGGCCATGAATCTGCCCGACGTGACGGTGGAACTGGACACGCCCGACGCCGTGGGCGCCGACCGGCTGTGCAACCTGTTCGGGGCCGAGCAGTACCTGGACCGCCACGAGTACGCCGTGGTGGTGGATTTCGGCACCAGCACCAACTTCGACGTGATCGGGCGCGGGCGGCGCTTTGTGGGGGGCATCCTGGCGACGGGCGCGCAGATCAGCGCTGACGCCTTGTTCTCCCGCGCCGCCAAGCTGCCACGCATCACCCTGGAGGCCCCGGCCAGCGCCATTGGCAAGAATACCGTCCACGCGCTGCAATCCGGGCTGGTCTACGGCTACGCCGAGATGGTGGACGGCCTGCTGCGCCGGATTCGCGCCGAGTTGCCCGGCCCCGCCGTCGCCGTCGCTACCGGCGGCTTCGCCCGCACCGTGGAGACCATCTGCCAGGAGATCGACTACTACGACGAAACGCTGACCCTGCGCGGGCTGGTGGAGATGTGGGCCAGCCGCTGACCGACGTTTGTTCCGGCCCACCCGCTACCCTGTGCCCATGACCCATATTCCGGACCGCATCATCAGCCTGCTGCCCAGCGCCACCGACCTGCTGTTTGACCTGGGACTGGGGGAGCGGCTGGCCGGGGTCAGCCACTCGTGCGACCATCCCGGGGCGGCGGGGCGGCCGGTCCTGACACGCTCGGTTGTCGATGCATCTGCCCCCCAGGCCGAGATTGACCGCGCTGTGAGCGAGGCGGTGCGGGCGGGCCAAGCCCTGTACAGCGTGGACGGCGAACTGCTGGACGCCATCGCTCCGGATCTGGTGGTCACGCAGGGCGTGTGTGAGGTCTGCGCGGTCACGCCGGGCACCATCGAGGCGGCGGTGCGCTATCTGCCCGGCTGCCTGCCCGCCGCCCACGTGCTGAGCCTGGAAGGCCGCAGCATGGCCGGGATTCTGGATGACCTGCGTGCACTGGCGAAAGCGGCTGGTGTGACGGAGGTTGGCGAGGAACTGGCCGAAGCCTCTCAGGCCCGCTGGGACGCCGTTCAGACCGTGCAGACCGCGCCGCGCGTGCTGACGCTGGAGTGGGTGGATCCCCCTTTCTACGGCGGCCACTGGGTTCCCGAACAGGTTGAGAAGGCGGGCGGCGTGAATGTGCTGGGTGCGGCGGGAACCGACAGCGGACGCACGGGCTGGGAGGACATCGCCGCCCTGGACCCCGACGTGATCGTGGTGATGTGCTGCGGCTACGGCCTCCAGCAGAACGCGGAGTTTGCCCACGGGTTGCTGGCGAGGACCAACTTGCGGGCGGTGCGCGACGGCCAGGTGTGGGCCGTGGACGCCAATGCCCATTTCTCCCGCCCCGCGCTGGGCGTCTTTCGCGGCGCGGAGGTGCTGGCCGAGCTGCTGCGCGGGCGCGAATGCGCGGAGGAAAGCCTGCAGCTTCAGGCTGCCCCCGCAGCCCACACCCAGGCATGAACAAGCAGAAGTGAGAGAGGGGGAGGCGACCGTAAGGTCAACCTCCCCCTCTCCTCAGCTGAAGCAGCGTGGGACTACACCCCAATCGCCAGCAACACCTTATGAATGGCCCAGCTCAGCGCGATGCAGGTGGGAATGGTAAAGACCCACGCACTGACGATCTTGCCGGCCACCTGCCACTTGACCTTCCGGAAGCCCTTGGTGGTGCCCACACCCATGATCGCGGTGCTGATGGTGTGGGTGGTGCTGACCGGAATGCCCAGGCGGCTGGCCGTCTCGATGATCAGCGCCGCACTCGTCTCGGCCACAAAGCCGTCGACAGGCTTGAGGTCCACCACCTTGAAGCCCATGGTCTTGATGATGCGCCAGCCGCCCACGGCTGTGCCCAGGCCCATGGCCGCCGCCGCCGACAGAATGACCCAGAGCGGCACGATATCGATCTGCGTGCCGAAGTACGCGCTGAGGGCGAAGGTGATGATGCCCATGGTTTTCTGTGCGTCGTTGCCACCGTGCGAGAAGGCCATAAAGGCGGCGCTCAGAATCTGAGCCCAGCGGAAGGTGCGCGTGACCGTGCGCGGCTTCATCCATTTCAGAACCAGCCATGCCAGCAGGAACATCAGCAGAATCGGAATGATGAACCCCAGGGCTGGGCTGGTCAACAGTCCAGTCAGCGTTTTTCGCACGCCCTTGGGAATGATGATGCCCCAGCCCCCGGCAGCCACGCCCGCACCCACCAGACTGAAGATCAGCGCGTGGCTGGAACTGCTGGGCAGCCCCTTCCACCACGTGAACAGGTTCCAGCCGATGGCGCTGATCAGGGCCGCGCCGACCAGTTCCAGCGTGGCGAACTCCTGCGGCACGATGTCGGCACTGACGGTTTTGGCGACGGCCGTTCCGGTCAGGGCGCCCACCACGTTCATGATGGCGGACATGGAAATGGCCTGGGCAGGCGTCAGGACCCGCGTGGCCACGGAAGTGGCAATGGCGTTGGCCGTGTCGTGAAAACCGTTGATGAAGTCGAAGATCAGCGCCAGCGTGACGATGACGAACAGGCCGATAAGTGCAGGTTCCATGGGCGTGCCTCTAAGCGTTCTTCAGGAGAATGCTCTCCACCGTCTTGGCCACGCGCTGGGCCTGGTCCGAGGCGTTCTCGATCAGGGCGACGATCTCGCCGCTGCGCATCGCCACAATCATGCCCGGCACGTCGCTCACCCCGTCGTACAGGGTGCGCTGCACTTCGTCGCTGATGGTGTCCCCGTCATCTTCCAGCTTGCGGATCTGCTGGGCGATGTTCGCGAGTTCCTTCAAGCGGCCGGTGTCCTCGATCAGTGGCATGCCCTGGGCCAGCAGTTTACACTGGGCTTCCACGACACGGGCGAGTTGGGCCATCTGCGGCAGCGGCCGCTCGATGCGGTACAGGCTGAGCTTGCGCGCCGCGTCCTCCATGTCGTCCACGAGATCGTCGAGTTCATCGTTCAGGGCAATGATGTCCTCGCGGTCAAACGGCACGATGAAGGACTCGGCCAGCAGGTTGGTCACCTCCAGCGACAGCCGATCCCCGACGTGTTCTAGGTCGCGCACGCGCTGAACCTTGGCCTCCACGTCGGTGTAGTTTTCCAGCAGGTCCACCAACGCCTGGGCGGTGGCGTGGGCGTTGCGGGCGGCCTCGGCGAAGCGGGCGCTGAACTTGGGGTTGCTGGGCATGAATTTAGATAGAACCATAACAATCCTCCGTATTGTCCTCCGTTATGTCATGGATTTGTCAGGCGTGCGGGACAGCGGGCACCGCAGAGGCCGCCGCGTCGCCTGCCACATCCGCCTGCGGGCCACAAGTGAACGCCCGGCAACGGTCCAGACGCCCGCGCCGCCGTAGCCTGAGGCATGAAAGCCACCTGGAACGGAGCAGTCATCGCGCAATCGGACGACACGGTGGTCGTGGAGGGCAACCACTACTTCCCGGCAGACAGCGTGAAGGCCGAGTACCTGCGCCCCAGCGCCACGCACTCGGTCTGCCCGTGGAAAGGCACCGCCAGCTACCACACGCTGGAGGTGGGCGGCCAGCGCAACCCCGACGCGGCGTGGTACTACCCCCAACCCAAGGACGCGGCCCAGCAGATCCGGGACCGCGTGGCCTTCTGGAAGGGTGTGGACGTCACGGCGAACTGATCTGTCCGCTGATCTGCCTGCGGAAACTCAGTTGCCCAGGTCGATGGTCACCGGCTGGGTGCGCGGCACCGTGACCTCCAGGGTGGCCGGCTGGTAACCCTGGGCCAGCACCTTGAGCTGATAGGTACCCTGCACCGGAAAACTGATCTTGCCGGGAATCACGCCCAGGGCCTGATCGGCCTTCAGGTTCGCGCCGCTGGGGGCCGACACCACGCTGAGGCGGGCCGTGACGCCCGCCGCGCCGCGCAGGGTAAAGACCACGTCGCTACTCACGCTTGCCGCAGTTCCGGCGGGTGTCGGCGTACTGGCCTCGGGACGCAGCGCCCACAGCAGACCCGCCCCCAGCAGGGCTGCCACCGCCAGCACGATGGGAATCAGCAGCAGTCTGGACGGACTCTGGCCCGCTTTCGGGGCGGCCCGGACTACCCGCCAGGAGTCGTCCTCGTCCCAGCCGATCCGGATGGGGGCAAGGTTGCGGGCCGCGGGGCGGGGCGAGGCCGAATCGCCCCCGGGCAGACGCTGAACCGCCGCGTCCGTCTGGCGCGCCGCTGGTCGACGCAACGACGCAGGCAACCGCTCGACCTCACGCGCCCGCAGCCCAGATGGGGAAGCGTTCGTGGCCGCCTCGCCGCCCTCCCCTTCCAGGTCAAAGCCCATCTGGAAAGGTTCGGGGACCGGGACACCCAGCGCGCTCAGTTCGGCGGCCCTGGCCATCTCGCGCTCTTCCTCTTCCCGCTGCGCCTTGAGCCGGGCGGCCTTGCGCACGGCGGCGGCCTGGCTGTCCAGCAGGGCCTGTTCGCGGCGCTCGTCGTTCTGGCGCTTGCGGCGCTCCTGCGGCGTCTCGGGCTGGCCCGCCGGGGCATTGGAAAAGGGAGAGACGGCAGCGGACGGTGGTCCCGTGTCGGTCCCGGCCGTTTCGGTCCGGGGGGCCCCGGAGGATTCCCCGGTGGACGGTGACCCGGCGGCGGGTGATGGCTGTACGTCTGGCGCGGCTGTGCCGTGGGGCTGGGTGGCCGCAGCCTCCCGTACCGCCGGGGACACACTGCCGGCCGGACCTGCGCCCGAAGCCCCCGCCGGGAGCGGGCGGACGCGGGCACCCTCCACGGGCGGGGCGGGCTGGTCCGGCGGCGGCATGGCTCCGGCTTCCCGGCCCACCGCGCCGCCGAGCAGGGCCAGCGCTGCGTGCGCGCTGAGGGTGCCGGGTCGGTCCCGCAGGGGGCGCAGAACCTCGGGCAACGCCCCCAGCGCCTGCAGGGTCACGGCCAGATCGCTCAGGTCCGCCTGGGGTGTGGCGTCCTTGCGCCAGGGCAGACCCGCCCCGGCCAGCGCGACCCCGCCGTCATGGTTCCACAACTGCGTCCCGCTGACGCCGCCGTGCGCCAGCCCCTCCTGATGCAGGGCGCTCAGGGCCGCCAGAGCGCCGCGCGCACTCAGCAGCGGGTCACTGGCCGGGTGGGCCTGCAGCGGCAGTTCGGTGACCAGATACGTCACCTCACCGTCAACGCCGCTGTCCACCACCGGCAACAGGTGCGGCGAGAACGGCAGCTCGGGCAGACTCTGGGCGTGGGGCAGCAGGTGCAGCAGCACGGGAATGCCGGTCAGCCGGTCCGTGGCCCGCAGCGTCTGCACGGAACTGTCGGCCGCCGCCACACCAGTCGCCGGGGGGGGCAGGGCCTGAACTGCCACGTAGGGACCAATGGGCTTCACGCGGCCCAGTATAAACGGCTGCCCACCGGGCGCGGAGCGTAACCAGCGCGGGGAGGGCCGCGCCGCGCCCCCGGACCCGCAGCTTCGCGGCAATGCCGCCGCTTCCCGGTCCCACTGTGAGCGCGTGGCTTGCCCCCCGCCCGCCTTTAAGGTCTACTGACCCCTATGCATGACGCCGTGATGGCCGCCCTCAGCACAGTCAACGACCCGGAGTTGCACCGCGATCTGGTGTCGCTGGGCATGATCGAGCGCGCCGAGGTGGTGGGCGGTGTGGCCCAGATCAAGGTCAACCTGACCACCCCCGCGTGCCCGCTGAAAGGCCAGATCGAGCGCGAGGTGCGCGAGGCGGTGCTGACCGTGCCAGGAGTCAGCGACGTGGCCGTGACCTTTGGCGCAACGGTGCGGGTGGCCGCGCAGCCCGCGCTGCCGGGGGTCAAGCACGTCCTGCTGGTGGGCAGCGGCAAGGGCGGCGTGGGCAAGAGCAGCGTGGCGGTTAATCTCGCGGCCTCGCTGGCGGCGGACGGCGCGCGGGTGGGCCTGCTGGACGCCGACGTGTACGGCCCCAGCGTGGCGCACATGATGGGCCAGGGGGCGGCCCGCGTGACCGCCAACGACGAGCGCAAGATGCAGCCCCTCGTGGCGCACGGGCTGAAATTCATCAGCATGGCCAACCTCTCGCCCGCCGGGCAGGCGCTGGTGTGGCGCGGGCCGATGCTGCATTCGGCGGTCCAGCAATTCATCAAGGACGCGGCCTGGGGCGAACTCGACTACCTGATCGTGGACCTGCCGCCCGGCACCGGGGACGTGCAGCTGTCACTGACGCAGACCGTGCAGGTCACGGGGGCCGTGATCGTGACCACCCCGCAGGACGTGGCCCTGATCGACGCGGCGCGGGCCATCGACATGTTCCGCAAGGCCAGCGTGCCGGTGCTGGGCGTGGTGGAAAACATGAGTTACTTCGTGGCGCCGGACACCGGCAACGTCTACGACCTGTTCGGGCGCGGGGGCAGCCGCAAGCTGGGCGAGCAGTACCCGCTGCTGGGAGAGGTGCCCATCGACATGGACGTGCGCCAGGACGCCGACGCCGGGGTACCCGTCGTGCTGGCACACCCGGAGACCCCCGCCGCGCAGGCCCTGATCGCGGTGGCCCGCAGGCTGGCCGGACAGGTCAGCGTCCTCACGGTGAACAAGGAACTGGCGCAGTCGCTGGCGGAACTCCCGGACCAGTTGACCGTCGTATGAACGCCGCGTCCGCCCGCGTCCCGGTTCAGGGCCCGCCGCCCGCCGCCCCGGAGCGCACCAAGGTGCGGCTGCTGGAACTGGTCCGGCGTCATGGCCCGCAGACCGCGCAGGATCTGGCCACCCGGCTGGAGGTCAGCGTGCCGGCCGCGCGCCGTCACCTGGGCGACCTGCAGGAGCAGGGGCTGCTGCAGTCGCGCACCGAGCGGCCCGGCGGACGTGGACGCCCCCAGCACGTTTTCAGCCTGACCGAACAGGGCGAGGCGGCCTTTCCGCGCACCTACTCCGGGCTGTGCGTGGACGTGATGCGGCACGTCGAGAACCTGTTCGGCGAGGGCGCGGTCCTGAAGGTCCTCGACGCCCGCAATGTCGAGATCGCGCAGCGCATGCGGACCGAGTTGCCGGACGATCTGCCGCTGCCCGACCGCGTCCAGCGCCTCACAGTGCTGCTGACCGAGATGGGCTTTGACCCCGTGGTGGAACAGGACGGCCCGGACCTTGTGCTGACCCAGCGCAACTGCCCCAACCTGACCGTGGCCCGGCAGTACGCCCAGCTGTGCGGCGCCGAGCTGAACCTGTACGCCGAGCTGCTGGGCGCGTCGGTGGTCCGCGAGACCCGCATCGTGTGTGGGCAGGGCGCGTGCCGTTACCGCATCGTCGGCTGAGCGTTTCCGGACCAGGGGCGCCGCGACCCCTGCCAAGCTGACCGGAACATGAGACGCTACAGTAGGCCGAGGACTGCCCTGACATGACCCATCTGCCGCCCGTTCCCGAACCTCCCAGACCGCTGTTCAGTCTGGTGGCGTGGCCCCCGCAGGCCCTGGACACCTGGATGCGCCGGGCACAGGCCACGCTGAATGTCAGCGGCTTTGGCCTGCCGCACCTGAACCTGCGTGCCCCTTTTCAGACCACGCTGGACACAGGCGCACTGGTGGCGGCCTTCCGTGAAGGGCTGCGCGGCGAACCGGCGCTGGAGGTGCGGGTCCGGGGCTGGAAACGCCTGAGCGGCGTGATCTTTCTGGAATTCGAGCTGGACCCGGCGCTGGCCGCCCTGCATGCACGGGTGCTGGAGATCGGGCCGTCGAGCCGCGCGCCCTATGACGGCGCCGAGTACCGCCCGCACCTGACGCTGGCGCTGGGCATCCTCCCGTGGGCCGAGGACCTGCTGTGGGGGCAGGTACAGGCCCTGACGCCCCCGCTGGATCACTTCACCGTGCAGGCCCTGAGCCTGACCCGCGAGGAGCGGGGCGAGGTACAGGAACTCCACACCTTTCCGCTGGTGCTGCCCCCGGACGAGGACGCGCCCAGGCAGGAGACCGGGGCTGCGCCGAGCTAGCGCATTTTTCAGCCGCGTCGTCCACTGTCGACTAGATCAAGGGTGACTGGATGAAGTCAGTGAATCTCACTGGACCCAGGTCCGTAAGGGTCATGCCGTGCCTTGCACCGGTTCGCGCGCTCTGCTAACCTGTACAGGCCCGCGAGAACGCCTCGCGCTTCGGCGGGTGCTGGACCGTTCCACCCTGGCAAGGGTTCTTAGCTCAGTTGGTAGAGCATCGGTCTCCAAAACCGAGGGTCGTAGGTTCAAGTCCTGCAGGGCCCGCCAGACAAAACCCCGCATGGTGCGGGGTTTTTTGTTGTGCCGGGTCCATCGTGCCTGCCGCGATGCTGACCCCATCACGTGGGCAGCCGCAACGTCGCCGTGAAGCCCTGGCCCGGCGCGCTGGTCAGCGTCAGTGTGCCGCCGTGCAGTTCGGCGACGCGGCGGGCCAGCGCCAGCCCCAGACCGTGGCCCTCTCCGCTGCGGCTGGCATCCGGGCGGTAGAACGCCTCCCCCAGCCGGGCCAGCACGTCACCGTCCACACCGGGGCCGTCGTCGTGAACGGCCACGGTCACCCAGCGGTCTGCGGCTTGCAGCGTGACGGTCACGGTGGCGCCGGGGGCGTGACGCACGGCATTCATGGTGAGGTTCCACACCGCCTGTCCCAGCAGCACCCGGTCCCCCAGCACCGTGGGGGACTGCCGGGCCACCAGGTCCACGTCCGCCTCCGGGGCCAGTTCGCGGGCGCGGTCCACAGCGTCGGCAGCCAGTTCGCGCAGCGGCACCGGCGCGTGGGCCACCTGCGAGGCGTCGCGGGCCAGCAACAGCAGGTGGTTGGTCAGCCTGGACAGCCGTGTGAGGTCAGTACCGATCTCCTGCAGGTCCGCGCGGTAGCGCGCGGGGTCACGGTCACGGGCCAGGCTGCCCTCCACGCGGGCGGTCAGGGCGGCCAGCGGGGAGCGCAGATCGTGCGCGGCGGCCCGCATAAAGGCCTGCTCGCGGTCACGGGCGTCGGCCAGCCGGGCAAAGGTGCCCTGCAGGGTCAGCGCCAGCCGCGACAGTTCGTCATCCCTGCCTGCGCCGGGCAGGGGGCGGCGCAACTCGGCCCCCTCGCCCACCTCCCGCGCCGCGTTTTCCAGCGTCCGCACTGGCCGCAGCAGCCGCCCCGCCACCCACCAGCCCACCCCCAGCGCCAGCAGCAGCGCCAGCGGCAGCAACCACGTCAGCGCCCGCGTGAACGCTTTCCGCGACTCGTCCAGCGCCCGCGCGTCCGAGATCACCGTCAGGTGCAGGTTGCTGCCGCGCAGGGCCCGCACGGTCAGCAGCTGATCGCCGCGCACCCCCACGCCCTCCTCCAAGTTCAGCGGCACCCCTGCCGGAAAGCGGGTGGTGTGAATTTCCGAGTCCTCGCCACCCTGCTTTCCCTCGATGCGGACCTCGAAGGCCCGGTTCTCATCCCGCGTGCCGGCCAGTTCTTCCAGGTCAGCCTGCCGGATCGCCACCCCAAACGGCCAGTTGCGGTCCTGCGCCCGCTGCAGGGCTGCTTCCAGCCGCACCGCGATCACCGCGCTGGTGGTCAGCAGCCGCTCTACCTGAGCCTGCCGCAGAAAACTGTTGACCGCAAAGAACAGCCCCGTCGCCACCAGCAGCACCGCCACCCCCGTGGCCAGCGCCGAGACCAGTGCCAGCCGCAGCCGCAGGGTCAGCCGCATCGGGGGCGCGGCAGGTGGGGCGCAGAACCCCAGAAAGCTGGGCCAGAACGCGGGCCGGGCCGGCTGACCCTGCCCCCCACCCGGTGCCTGCGGCCCCTCACCGTTCCACCCGGTAGCCGCGCCCACGCTCGCTGGTGATCACCTCGGGGGCCAGCTTGCGGCGCACGTAGCGGACATAGACGTCCACGATGCGGGCCTCGCCGCCAAATTCCGGCCCCCACACCCGGTCCAGCAGTTCCTCACGGGTAAACCAGCGTTCGGGGGTCAGGGCCAGGGCCTCCAGCAGCGAGTATTCACGGCCCGTAACCGCCACCTCCGCACCGTCCCAGGTCACCGTGCGGGCCACCGTGTCCAGCGTGCCGCGCCCCCCCGCAAACGACACCTGCGGGGCGGCCTGCCCCCGTTCGCGCCTGGACAGGGCGCGCAGGGTGGCCAGCAATTCCGGCACCGCAAACGGCTTGACCAGGTAGGCGTCCCCGCCCAGGTCCAGCCCCTGCACCCGGTCGCCCACATCGCCGCGCGCGGTCAGGAACAGAATGGCTGCCTCGACGCCGCTGCCGCGCAGTTCCCGCGCGATTTCAAAGCCGTCCAGGCCGGGCAACATCACGTCCAGCACAATCAGCGGAAAGTCGCCCAGCAGCGCAGTCTCCAGCCCCTCGGGGCCGGTCTGCGCCCAGGTCACGGCGTAGCCTGCCTCGCGCAGCGCGTCCACCGTCGGCTCGGCAATGCGCGGATCGTCCTCTACCAGCAGTAAGCGCATATGGAGGCCAGTCTACGGGGAGGGGTTAAGTGGAGGTTAGGCGGGCAGGACAAGGCCCTCAACCTGACGGTAGGCCACTGGAAGAAAAGAGAGGCTGTGAGCCTCAGCGGCTGGGCAGTCCTTCCGCTCAGCCACCCTTATTACGGCTCCGAGATTGCCATCTCGTGCAGGGCCTGACGGTCAAGGGAACTAGGGCCATCAGTTTGGCGGGGGTTGCCAGTGTGCGGAAGTAGATTTGCGGCGGTCCCTGCTGGTCTCTCCAGCCCGTTCCGCGCTATCCGCCTAAACCCTGCCACAGCGCCCAGACCAGCAGGCCAGCGCCAAGAATCAGGCCAACACCCAGCGCGGGCAGCAGCCACGGCAACCGGCGTTGCAGCTCCGCGCTGCGGGCACGGGCGCTCAGCAGCACCGGGGCGGGCAGGGCACGGGCCGCCAGCGCCAGAATTGCGGGCACCACCAGCAGATCGTCGCCCAACCCCAGCACGGGAACCGCGTCGGGAATCAGGTCGATGGGACTCAGGGCGTAGGCCAGCGCCAGCACCGCCCCCAGCCGCGCCGTCAGGGGGGTGCGGGCGTCCCATACCGCGAACAGCAGGGCCAGCGCGTCGCGCCAGATGGGCTTGAGACGGCTGATCACGCTCCTGTATACGCGGCGGGGCGAAATGAAGTTCCGCCCTCTGGCCGAACGCGGCCCTCCTTTGCTATGATGTGTCTTCGCAGCGGCTTCAAAGCAGGCCGCGCCGGAGGACAGAGAAAGCGCGGCTCAGCAATGAGTCCAGGTGTACCGCGAGGACACCTCCACAGACACGGGAACATGCACACCACACTTTTATTGCCCCCATCGCCGGGGCGTGTGACCTGTGCCACCCCGCTGTCTGGAAGAGCCCTTCTCTTTGCCGGCAACGGGGCGTTCCCGTTTGTGCTAAAGTTCCAAGTTGGTGTGCGGCGCCCTGCCCAGAGGCAGACGCAGCAGCAGAAAAGGCCACGTCCGGCAGCGTTCCAGAGGCGGCGGCAGCACAAGGAAGGTAGACGATGTTTGCAATTATTCAGACCGGCGGCAAGCAGTACCGCGTGCAGGAAGGCGACGTGATCCGCGTGGAAAGTCTGGCGGGCGAGGCCGGCGACACGCTGGACCTGACCCCCATCTTTGTGGGCGGCGACAAGGCCCTGTTCGGCGACGCCGTGAGCAGCTACGTGGTGAACGCTGAAGTGGTCGAGCACGGCCGCGGCCCCAAGATCTACATCCGCAAGTACAAGAGCGGCGTGCAGTACCGCCGCCGCACCGGCCACCGCCAGGATTTCACCGCGATTAAGATCACCGGGATCAAGGGTTAAGGGGAGGTAGAGCGACATGGCACATAAGAAAGGCGTAGGTTCGTCCAAGAACGGACGCGACAGCCAGCCCAAGTACCTGGGCGTCAAGAAGTTCGGCGGCGAAGTCGTTAAGGCCGGCAACATCCTGGTTCGCCAGCGCGGCACCAAGTTCAAGGCCGGCCCCGGCGTGGGCATGGGCCGCGACCACACCCTGTTTGCGCTGGAGCACGGCCGCGTCGTGTTCACCAACCGGGGGGGCACCGGCCGCTTCATCAGCATTGAGACCGTGGCCGCCGCGCCCACCGAAATCGCCGCCGACTGAACATGGTCTGCAGTGAGGAGCCGGTGGCCTGCGGGCTTCCGGCTCTTTTCCGTCTGCGACACTGCGACTGCTGACAATCAAGCGTGGCGTCCGCAGACTCGCCCGATGTAGCAGGCGTCAAGCGCATTCCACCTGCCGGCCCGTCTTCCCCTGACGCCCCTTGCGGGTGTATACTTCTTCGGTTGCCCGCTACGCACCGAGACGTGGCGGCGGAGGCACGAACATGAAAAAAGACATCCACCCCAAAGCGGTTCCCACCAAGATTATTTTTCAGGGCAAGGTCATCATGGAGACCATGAGCACCCGCCCCGAGATCCACGTTGATGTCTGGAGCGGCGTTCACCCCTTCTGGACCGGTGAGGAACGTTTCCTGGACACCGAAGGCCGCGTGGACAAGTTCAACAAGCGCTTCGGCGACAGCTACCGCACCAAGAAGAAGTAAGCCCACGGTTTCTGAACGTGCCCTGCCCCTGTGGTGGGGCGCTTTTTTTTGCCGTGTCATCCAGATCGCGCCATCCGTATTTTTCGCTACTCCTTTCAGTCGGGTTGAGGTCGGCACTTCAACCGCACTCGTGATCAGCTGGGCCGGATCAGCCGCAGTCCGCCGTGGTTTGGCATACTCCCTGGGTGCTGAGATCCCCCTTCCACGGCGGCCACCTTGAAGTGATCGTCGGCCCCATGTTCAGCGGCAAGAGCGAGGAGCTGATTCGCCGCGTGACCCGTTCGCTGATTGCGAGGCAGAACGTGCTGGTGTTTAAACCCGCGCTGGATGACCGCTACCATGCATCCGCCGTCGCCAGCCATGCCGGACGCAGCGTGCAGGCGCTGGCGGTGCGCGGCGTGGCTGACATCCGCGCCCACCTGTCCGGCGAGGACCGCCTGCTGGGCGAGCAACGCCCACCCCTGCCCGATGTGGTGGGCATCGACGAGGTCCAGTTTTTTGGGACGGAGGTGGTGGACCTGGCCCTGGCGCTGGCCGACGCGGGCGTGCGGGTCATCCTGGCGGGGCTGGACCTGGATTTCCGCGCCGAGCCGTTCGGCCCCATGCCGCAGCTGCTGGCCCGCGCCGAGAGCGTGGAGAAGCTGACGGCCATCTGCACGGTCTGCGGCGCCCCGGCCACCCGCTCCCAGCGCCTGATCGGCGGGCAGCCCGCGCGTTACGACGACCCGGTGGTGCTGGTGGGCGCGCAGGAAAGCTACGAGGCCCGCTGCCGGGTGCATCACGAGGTGCTGGGGCTGCCCACGCCACCGGCTCAGGACCCGGCCGAGGGCCAGACGACAGACGTTTAACGGCGCGGCCGGAGGTCTCCTCACCGCCGTTCAAGGCGAACGTCTGTTCGACGCGTCGGCTTCAACGCCACCCAATGAAATGCAGCACGCAAACGGGGAGACACACAGATCGGCATCTCCCCGTTTGCGTGTCTGCCGCTGGTCAGAAGGTGTAGCCCTTCGGCACCACCACCACGCCGCTCTCGGTGACGGTAAACCCACGCGCGCGGTCCTCCTCCACGTCCAGACCAATCTTGGTGCCTGGCGGAATCACCACGTCCTTGTCCACGATGGCCCGGCGCAGGTGCGAGTGCCTGCCGACCTCCACCTCGTCGAACAGCACGCAGCTCTCGACCACCGAGTAGGAGTGGGTGTGAATGCCACGTCCCAGCACGCTGTCGCGCACGGTGCCGCCGCTGATGATGGTGCCCCCCGCCATGATCGAGTTGAACGCCTGCCCCTTGCGGCCCTCGCTCTCGTGGACGAACTTGGCGGGCGGCGAGAACTCGCTGCTGGTCCGCAGCGGCCACTCGGCGTTGTACAGCCCGAATTCGGGGTTGATGCTGACCAGATCCATGTTGGCCTCGAAATAGGCGTCCAGGGTCCCCACGTCGCGCCAGTACAGGTTGGGGCCGGTCTGGCCGGGAATCGGGTTCTTGTGGAAGTCATAGGCCATCACGGTATAGCCGTCGGACAGCGCACGCGGAATCACGTCGCCGCCGAAGTCGAAGCCTTCCTCACCGTCGCCCATGCTGGTAACCAGCAGTTCTTCCAGGGCGCGGCGCGAGAAGATGTAGTTGCCCATGCTGGTCAGGCTGGTGCCGGGCTGCCCCGGAATGCTGGGGGGGTCCTTGGGCTTTTCCAGAAAGTCCGTGACCTTCCACTGCTCGTCCACATGCATGATGCCGAACTGGTGGGCCTGTTCCTGCGGCATGGGGTAGGCGGCGATGGTGATGTCGGCGCGGGTGTCGATGTGGGTCTGGATCATGTGCTCAACGTTCATCTTGTAGATGTGATCGCCCGAGAAGATCGCCACGTAGTCGGCCTTGTTGTTGTCCAGCAGGTGCAGGTTCTGATACACCGCGTCCGCCGTGCCGCGGTACCACACCGGTCCCAGTTCCTCGATGCGGTACATCTGCGCCGGCACCAGCGTGATGAAGTAGTCGCTGAGGAAGGTGCCGAAGCGCCAGCCGCGCTGGATGTGCTCGGTCAGGCTCTGGGCCTTGTACTGGGTCAGCACGTAGATGCCGAACAACCCCGAGTTGATGAAGTTGTTGATGGCGAAGTCAATGATGCGGTACTTGCTGCCGAAGGGCACGGCGGGCTTGGAGCGCTTCTGCGTCAGCGGGGCCAGTCGCGAACCCTGCCCCCCGGCCAGAATCATGCCTAGTACACGTGGTTTCATGTCTTACCCCCTGTTGAAAAAACGGTAAAGCAGGAAGGGTCTCCTTCCCAGAATAGCGGTCCCCGGATGGGGCTGAGCTGGCCTTGATCTCGCCCTCCACTCTACCCGTGCCGCACCGGACTCTTCTGCCCCGGTCTAATTAACATTCAGCTTATGGGCGGCCGTCACGTCCCCGCGCAGGCGCGTTTCGGCCTCGGGCGGGGTCAGGATGGTGGCCCCCAGCTGGCTGCGCATGGCAGTCAGCTGCCGCTTGGCGTACTGCCGTGAGGCCAGCACGATGCGTGCCGTCGCCTCCGGTTCCCCCAATGCCCCGGTGTGGACCGCCCAGGCCTCGCGGTAGCCCAGGGCCTGCCACGCGGTGGGACGCGGCAGCGTGGCGGGATCCAGGCGGGCGGCCAGCCACGCAGCCTCCCCTGCCCAGCCTGCGGCGAACATGGCCTGCACGCGCCGCGTCATGCGGACTTCCAGTTCCGGACCGGGGCGGGTGAAGGCGCTCACGGCGTACTGAAAGCGTGGCGGGCGGCTCCCGAACGAGCCGGGATACTGCCCGGTGCGGCGATAGACCTCGGTGGCGCGCACGACCCGGCGGGGGTTGCGCTCCATGCGGGCCGCCTCTGCCGGATCGCGGGCGGCGATGTCGGCCAGCAGGGCGTCCAACCCGCGCTGCGCCAGTTCGGCCTCCACGGCGGCGCGCACCTGTGGATCGGCAGGGGGGGTCAGCGGCAGGCCACGCAGCAGGGCAGCCAGATAGAACGTCGTGCCGCCCACCACCAGCGGCACGCGCCCACGCTCCAGCACACCCCCAATGGCGGCCTCGGCCTGCTGCACGTAACGGGCCACGTCGTAGCCCTCGCTCACCCCAGCCACGTCCAGCAGGTGGTGGGGTGCGGCCTGCTGCTCGGTGGGGGTGGGCTTGGCCGTGCCGATGTCCAGGCCCCGGTACACCGTGAAGGCGTCGGCCGAGACCAGCTCCAGACCAAGCTCCAGCGCCAGTTGCAGCGCCAGCGCCGATTTCCCGGCGGCGGTGGGGGCGGTCAGCAGGGGAATGCGCAGGGCAGGCGGCGGGGGCATCCCTCCCACTTTAGGCGCTGGTGTCCCCCGCAGCGCGGATGCTAGCGTGGACCGCATGAATGAGCCGGTCCTGGCACGCCTGCAACACCTGATGACCCTGCGGGAGGAAGTCGAGACCCTGGGGGCCGGGCCCTGGACGCCCGCCGCCGACTGGGCCGACGGCGACGCCCACCTGACGCTGTACCTGGACGTGCCGGGCATTGACCCTGAACGTCTGGAAATGCACGAGGACGGCGGCCTGCTGACCGTGGCGGGCGAACGTGCCGCGCCGCAGGGCTTGCTGAGCGCCGAACGTCCGGCCGGGGTCTTCCGCCGGGTGCTGTCCTTCCCGCGCGAGGTGCTGCCGCAGACCGGTGAGGCGCAACTGGCAGGCGGCGTGCTGACCGTACGCTTCCAGAAGAAACACCCCACGATTGATGTCCGGGCCGATGTTCAGGACATGAGGGACCGGTAGGACTAGGCGGGTCCAGCCCTCTCTCTTGCCCCCACGTGGCCGCCCCGGCGGCCGGCGCGTTGCCAAAGCTGTCACCCCCGGCCCCGGCTTTCGGGCTAAAATGGAGGCCTTATGAAATCCACACGGTCCCTTCTTCTGAGCGCCGCCCTGCTGGGAACGGCGTCCGCTGCGCCCATTACCATCACGGTGCTGCACACCGATGACCTGCACGGGCACCTGGAGCCCACCAAGATCGGCGAGAACATGTACGGCGGCTACGCCCGCCAGACCACCCTGATCAAGCAGTTCGGCGCGCAGGACCCCAACCCGCTGATCCTGTCGGGCGGCGACACCTTCCAGGGCACGCTGTTCTACAACGTGTACAAGGGGCTGGCCGACGTGCTGTTCATGAACTACCAGCGCTACGACGCGATGGCGGTGGGCAACCACGAGTTCGACGACGGCCCGGCGGCGCTGGCCAAGTTCGTGGACAAGGCCAAATTTCCCGTGCTGGCGGCCAACATTGACGTCAGCACCGAGCCGCTGCTCAAGGACCGCATCAAGCCCTACGCCATCCTGAACGTGGGCGGCGAGAAGGTCGGCGTGATCGGCGCAGTTACCCCCGATCTGCCGCTGATCAGCAGCCCCGGCGACAACGTCAAGATGCTGGACCTGATGAAAAGCCTTCAGGCCAGCGCAGACGTTCTCAAGGGCCAGGGCATCAACAAGATCTTCCTGGTCTCGCACCTGGGCTACACCCTGGAACAGGAAGTGGCCAAAACGGTTTCGGGCATCGACGTGATCGTGGGCGGGCACTCGCACACGCTGCTGGGCACCTTCAACAACAAGGACTTTCCGGCCAGCGAGGGGCCGTACCCCACCGTGGCCAACAACCCCGACGGCAACAAGACGCTGCTGGTCGCCGCCTGGGAATGGGGCAAGGTGCTGGGCCGCCTGCAGGTCAAGTTCGATGACGCCGGGGCCGTGCAGTCCTGGGAGGGCAACCCCATCCCCGTGTCCGCCGACATTGCCGAGGACGACACCGCCCGGCGCATGGTCGCCACCCTGACCGTGCCGATTGCCAGCCTGCGCCGGCAGGTTGTAGGAAATGCGCCGATCGGCCTGAACGGCAGCCGCGAGGTGGTCCGCAAGCGCGAGAGCGGCATGGCCAACGTGCTGGCCGACGCGGCGCTGGCCGCCGGCAAGCAGGCCGGGGCGCAGCTGGCCCTGGTCAACGGTGGGGGCGTGCGCGCCAGCATCGACGCTGGCCCCATCACCTTCGACGAGGCCATCACCGTGCAGCCCTTCGGCAACTCGCTGAGTCTGCTGGACCTGACCGGCGCGCAGATTCGCGCCGCGCTGGAACACGGCGTCGCCACCTGGAGCGAGAACAAAGGCCAGTTCCTGCACGTGTCCAAGGGCATGAGCTACACCTTTGACCTGTCCAAGCCTGCCGGCAGCCGCGTGACCGCCGTGACCCTGGACGGTCAGCCGCTGGACAACGCCAAGACCTACAAGGTGGCCACCAACAACTTCACGGCGGGCGGCGGCGACGGCTTCACCATGTTCAAGGGCGCCCCGCGCCTGGACACCGGCAAGCTGGACGTGGACATCCTGGTGGATTTCCTGAAGGCCAACCCCAATCTGCGGGCCGAGCCGGAAGGCCGCATCGTGCTGCTGAACGAGCCCAAGTAAGCCCTGAGCCTGACCCCTACCCATACAGACACAGACTCCCCCTCCTGCCAGCTGTGGCGAAGGGGGAGTTTTTGTGGGTGAAGCAACGTAAACCAGCTTGCCGGTGTCCAGGCGTGGGCCTATCCGCCCACCGCGCCCCGCAGTTCCCACCACGCGCAGGGCAGCATCAGCAGCTTGCGGGTGCCGCTGACATAGGCGCGACGGCGGAAGTTGTCGTAGCCGGCACGCTCCAGATCGTCCAGAATGCCCTCGTAGGCGCGGGCAGCAGTGGCGACGGCCAGCCGGGCACTGCCATGCAGGCAGGGAATGCCGGCGCGTCCCTCGGCGTACCAGTCGCGGGCCAGGGCGCACAGGTGGGCCATCAGGGCGCGGTACTCGGGGGTGACCACGCCGCGTTCCAGATCGGCGCGGCTCACGCCGTATTCGGCCAGCAGGCTCTGGGGCAGATAGACCCGCCCGCGCCCCAGGTCCTCGCCCACGTCGCGCAGGATGTTGGTCAATTGCATCGCCTGTCCCAGCATCAGGGCGTGATGCAGGGTCTTCTCGCCGCCGCTGTAGCCGCTGACCGGGGCAATCATGAACCCGATCACCCCGGCCACCCGCCGGCAGTACAGCGTCAGGTCGTCCATGTCGCGGTAGACGTGATCATTCAGGTCCATCCGCAGGCCCTCGTGCAGCTCCGCGAAGGCCGACAGCGGAATCGGGTAGGTGTGGGCGGCCCAGGCCAGCGCCGTGTCCACTGGGTCAGCCCCGGACCGCCCGGCAAACACATTCTGAATGCGGCCCCACCACGCGTCCAGCTCCGCCCCCACCGTCTGGGCGGTCGACTCGTCGACAATGTCGTCTCCGCCCCGGCAGGCCGCGTACACCGCCCAGACCGCCTGCCTCTGCCGCAGCGGAAACAGCCGCGATCCCAGGTAAAAGGTCTTGCTGTGCTCCCGCGTGACCTCCCGGCAATGGGCCATGGCCTGCGCCGGGGCAGGGTGACGGGAGGAGGGCAGGGAGGCATTGAACATCGGCATCATCCTTGTGGTGGGGCGCTGACTTCTGGCGGGGCTCTACGTTTCTGGCGAGGCTCTATGCGCGAGTCTAGGGGGTCCGTGAAGGCCAGACATCACACATTCTTACAGACTGTCGCCCATTCAGGGCGGGCACGGCAGCAAAAGACGAGACCAATCCTTTACACAGCCCCTCTTGACAAAGCGTCTGTTGTGGTCTCCCCTTTGAGTTCAGGCGCCGTCCTCGGTCACCCTCCGCCCCGTTTAACGTACCGCCCGAACCGCACCGCGCCGACACCCAGGCCATCGGTCAGGTCCAGGCCAGGCAACTGGCGCGCCACCCAGGCCGGATCGGGAAAGTTCAGGCCGCCCAGCGTGGGAACGGACAGCAGGCGCTGCAGGAGGCCGCCGGTGCGCGGCACGTACATCAGCCACAGCTGGCCGCCGGGGCGCAGCACGCGCGCCAGTTCGGACAGAAACCGCGCCGGGTCATGCGTCTCGTTCAGGGTGGCCCCCACCGCCACGCCGTCGAAGCTTCCATCCGGCAGACCGCTGTCTTCCAGATTCATCAGCGCCCAGTCGATGTTCGGGCTGTTCTCGCGGCGCTGGGCCTCGCTCAGCATCGGGGCGCTGAGGTCGGCGGCCAGCACCCGGCAGTCGGCCGCCGCCAGCACGCCCGCGTAGAAACCCGCGCTGGTTCCCGCGTCCAGCCAGTCCTGACCCGGTTGCGGGCGGCACAGTGCCCGGAACAGCCGGGCTTCCCGCGCCAGGCCAAAGGGGGTGCCGCTCAGCAGACCCAGCGACCGGGCGCGCCACAGAGCGTAACCACGCGCTGTCAATTCCAGCGTATTGCTGTGCTGGGCCGCGGTCAGGGCCGGCTGTGTGGGCGGGACGGGGTTCAGGTTTCCTTGCATCTGGGGCTTTTGTGGCACAGAAGTCATTATGCTGGGCGATATCTGGCCTGTCTGTTCACGTTGCTCAGGCGTGGGGCCGCTCCCCGGAGGGAATGCATGGAAGAACGCAAGAGTATGGGAGGGGCCATCGTCGACGTGTTCGATGCGGGCGTAACCCTCGTGAAATCCGAGATCAACGCGCTGGTCCGGAAGGTCAGCGACATCGCCAAGGCCAAGGGCATCGGTGTGGTGCTGCTGCTGGCCGCCACCGGTCCGCTAATTCTGGCGCTGATTTTCCTGATTCTGGCAGTGTTCTACGGCCTGATGCGCCTCGGGCTAGGGGCCTGGGCCGCCGCGCTGCTGATCGCCCTGTTCAGCTTTGTGGTCACCGGCGCGATGATCATGCTGGGCATCCGCAAACTGGGGGCGGAGGTCGAGACCGACGAGCCCCCGGTGCGCCGGAGTGGCCCCATGACCGAAGACGAGCGTCTGGAAGCGCAGTATCAGGCTGAACAGGCCGAGAAGGCTGCCCGTGAGCGCCGCGCCGCGCAGACTGCCTCAGCGCCGGCAACCCAGGTGCAGGCAGGCCAGAGCCGCGTCGCTGGCGGCGCCGCCAGCACCCCCACCAGCACCACGGTCATCTCGCCCAGCCCCACGCCACGCAGCGCAGCCGGAGCGTCTGGCCTGGGCGCATCAGACCTTGCCCAGGATCAGGATTCGCGCCAGCCGGCCCGCCGGACCTCGGTGGAAGTGCCGCG
The DNA here is from genome assembly GCF_014647055.1 of Deinococcus aerolatus. NCBI lineage: Bacteria > Thermotogati > Deinococcota > Deinococci > Deinococcales > Deinococcaceae > Deinococcus > Deinococcus aerolatus. Next base: position 223,854 of record NZ_BMOL01000001.1, read on the forward strand.
CGACACGGACCTCTACGCCGGCGGCGAGAACCGTGTGGTCGGCGAGGGCGGCCGGCAGGCCACCGTGCGCGTCGAGGGCGGCACCTCCACTGTGCCGGTGTACGAGAGCGAACCCGACGGCTCGGCCCGCATGTACGGCGGCTCGCTGAACGAGAAGCTGGACACCGGCGAGGTGCCCAGCGCCAACCGCGCCGAGATCGGCGCCCACCGCGACGCCCACCACGATCCGCTGCTGCAACAGCCTGTGGTGCTGGACGACGCTCCCGGCATCAGCGTCAGCACCACGCCCACCTACCATGACGACATCAAGAAAGGCGGAGGACATTCCTGATGGCTGACCATGACTTCAAGGACAACCTGACCGAGCGCGAGGCCGCCCGCGAGCGCCTGAAAGAAAGCCTGGACGTGCTGGCCGAACGCGCCAACCTGCAGGTGCAGATGCAGAAGGAACCGGTCAAGATGCTGGGCGGCGCATCTGCCGTGGGCGCGGTGATCGGCCTGCTGATCGGCACGCAGATCAAGCGCACGAAGAAGATCTACGTGGACGCCGGCAGTCCGGTCAAGCACCAGAAGGCGCTGGTCAAGGCCCAGAAGAGCCAGACGGGCGGAGGAGTGGGCGGCGCCCTGGTTGCCACCCTGGGCACTCTGGCGATCAGGACCCTGTCGGACCGCATGCTGACGCCCAAGCTGGAACAGCTGGCGAACAACATGCTGGAAAAGTCGGGGGAAACTCCCAGATCTGCGGCGCAGCCCAGGGCCATGCAGCAGTCGTCGGCTGGCCCATCACTGGGCAAGAGCGCAGCCCCCACAGCGGCGTCGGGCAGCGGCCCCCGCCCGGTGGGCACGGCGTCGACCAATCCCAGCGCCACCTCGTCGTTCCTCAAGCCCACCCCCACCGGGCAGGCCGAGAGCCACAACGCGCAGGCCGGCGCGGTGGGCAGTGCCCCGCCCGTCGCGGCCAGCCCCAGTCACCCCGGCGTGGTGCCCACCCCAAAAAGTGTGGTGGAGGCCAAGGCCCAGGGCAGCGCCATCGCCCCCGAGGAAAAGGGCAACCCCAACCTGCGCTGAAATTCCCACAGCCGACAGCCCACCGCGCAATGGTGGGCTGTTTTTTGATCTGGCCGGGCCGGGTCTGCTAGCCTCGGCGACATGACGGCCACCCGCAGCACCCGCCAGCGCGACGTGATCGCCCAGGTGCTGGGACGTGCGCCAGGACCGCTGGCCGTGACTGAGATCTTCGAACTGGCCCAGGGCGATCTGCCGGGCCTGGGCATTGCCACGGTGTACCGCACCCTGAAGCTGCTGACCGGGCAGGGCCAGATTCACCCGGTCACGCTGGACGGCGAGACGCTCTACGAGGCGTCGGGCAAGGGCCACCACCACCACTTTTCCTGCAACCACTGCGGGCGGGTCTTCACGCTACACACCTGCCCCGTCACGCTGCCCAGCGGCACCGTGTACCCCGGCGGCTTCGTGGTGGAGGCGCATGAGGTCACGCTGTACGGCCAGTGCCCGGACTGCGCCGGAAGCCAACCGGGCTAGGGCGACTGGCTCCGGGGATAAGAATCAGGCCGCAGCAGCGCCAGCAGACGCCGCAGCACCTCGGCATTGACGCCCGCCCCCGCATAGGGATTGAGATTTTTAGCCCGGCAAACCCGGTTGGTAGAGTGGGTTGCGGTGTGGGGGCTGGGGTTCGCCGCCACAAACCGTGAGCAGAGATAAGCTAAGGAGTAGGGCGCCGATTATCATTTTTCCCATACAAATCTTTGGGCAGCGCACTTACCACTTGCGGAGCCACACAACAGGTCAAACCAGCTGGAGGAACCGGGAACAGCCGCGCACTTCGGGCAAGGAAACGCGGGAAGTATGGTGCTCCCTAGCTACCACAGGGCCAGCAAATGCGGACGGTCCGGCTTTATCAAAATCTCACGCGACGGGCAGAGGCGCCGGGCACAACCGCCCGGCCCTGTCTACCTCCCGGCTTGACCTGCGCCCCTGGCAGCCGTTAACCTTTGTTCAGCTCCCGCGTGGAGCCACCCACTTCAGAGCGCCCGAGAGACCTGGCTCGTTGACGGCGCGGCAACCGGACCCCATTGCGTCACGGTGCCAAGGCCAGCCCCCCCGATATGCGGCTCAACGATGAGCGCCGCTGCTGGGCGGGACCAAGCGGGAAGGCCGACGCGGATGACGATATTCGCCCCTTCTCATCACCACAAGGAGAAGGGGCGCTGCCGTACTGGCGGCCCCCACCCAGCCCCCATGGGAGGCCACCCCGTATGCCCCAGAAGTTTGAAACACTGCAAGTCCACGCCGGCCAGAAGCCCGATCCCACCACCGGTTCGCAGGCTGTGCCGATCTACCCCACCAACAGCTACGTGTTCGAGTCACCCCAGCACGCCGCCGATCTGTTCGGGTTGCGTGCCTTTGGCAACATCTACAGCCGCATCATGAACCCCACCAACGCGGTGCTCGAGGAGCGCATTGCGGCCCTGGAAGGCGGCGTGGCGGCGCTGTCGGTGTCCAGCGGGCACGCCGCGCAACTGGTGGCCATCCTGAACGTGGCGCAGGCCGGGGACAACATCGTGTCCACGCCCAACCTGTACGGCGGCACGGTCAACCAGTTCCGCGTGACCCTCAGGCGGCTCGGCATCGAGGTCCGCTTTACCGGCAAGGACGAGCGCCCCGAGGAGTTCGCTGCCCTGATTGACGACCAGACCCGCGCCGTGTACCTGGAAACCATCGGCAACCCGGCGCTGAACATTCCCGATTTCGAGGCGATTGCGGCCGTCGCCCACGCACGCGGCGTGGCGGTGTTCGTGGACAACACCTTCGGCGCGGGCGGATACTACTGCCAACCGCTCACACACGGCGCGAACGTAATCGTGGCATCGGCCAGCAAATGGATCGGCGGCCACGGCAACGGCATCGGCGGCGTCATCGTGGACGGCGGCAACTTCGACTGGGGCAACGGGCGCTACCCGCTGATGACCGAGCCCAGCCCCAGCTACCACGGCCTGAAGTTCTGGGACACCTTCGGCGAGGGCAACCCGCTGGGGCTGCCCAATGTCGCCTTCATCACCCGCGCCCGCACCGAGGGCCTGCGTGACCTGGGTACCACGCTGGCCCCGCAGCAGGCATGGCAGTTTATCCAGGGCCTGGAAACGCTGTCGCTGCGGGCCGAAAGGCAGGCACAGAACGCGCAGGCGCTGGCGCAGTGGCTCTCGGCCCACCCCGACGTGACCCGCGTGACCTACCCTGGCCTGGGCAACCACAAGCACTACGACCGTGCCCAGCACTACCTGCCGCGCGGCGCGGGCGGCGTGCTGACCTTTGAACTGTCGGGCGGACGGGAGGCGGGCGAGGCGTTTATCCGCAGCGTGCAGCTCGCGCAGCACGTCGCCAACGTGGGCGACACCCGCACGCTGGTGATTCACCCGGCCAGCACCACCCACAGCCAGCTGGACGTGGAATCACAGACGGCGGCGGGCGTGACGCCGGGGCTGGTGCGCGTGTCGCTGGGCATCGAGCACATCGACGACATTCAGGAGGACTTCGCGCAGGCGCTGGCTGCCGCCCTGGTGGAAGCGCAGGAGGACGCGCCCCGGGAGGAGGTGTGACTGCCCTGCCACGCACCCTGTCTCCCCTGCCGCTGCCCCCCGAAGACTCGCGATGTTGCGATGGTGACCTGAAGGTCAAGACGGCGACGCTGTTCCGCACCGCACCCTTGCTGCTGGACTGCGGGCGGCCCCTGTCGGACGTGCGGGTGGCCTACCACACCTACGGCGAGGCGCAGGAGGAGGCCACGCTGGTGCTACACGCCCTGACCGGCAACAGCGCTGTGCACGAGTGGTGGCCGGATTTTCTGGGCGCGGGGCGGCCCCTGGACCCCACGCGGGACTTTGTCGTCTGTGCCAACGTGCTGGGCGGTTGCGCCGGAACGGACGGCCCGGCCCAGTGGCAGGGAACCGGCCTGGGGGACCTTGCCATTTCTCTGCGCGACATGGCCCGCGTGGGGCGGGCGCTGCTGGAACACCTGGGCGTGCGCCGGGTGCGCGTGATCGGCGCGAGCATGGGCGGGCTGCTGGCCTACGCGTGGCTGCTGGAATGCCCAGATCTGGTGGCGCGGGCCGTGGTGATCGGTGCGCCGGTGCGCCACTCGCCGTGGGCGGTGGGCCTGAACAGCGCCGCCCGCGCCGCCATCCGCGCGGCCCCCGGCGGCGAGGGCCTCAAGGTGGCCCGCCAGATTGCCATGCTGTCGTACCGCAGCCCTGAGAGTCTGGCCCAGACTCAGGCGGGACAGCGCAGGCCGGGGGTTCACGCCGTCACCTCTTATCTGGAGTACCAGGGCGAGAAACTGCTGGCCCGCTTCTGCGAACGCAGCTACGTGGCCCTGACCGGCGCGATGGACAACTTTCAGCCGGGCGACGCCGAGCTGGCCGCCGTCCGCGTGCCGGTGCTGGCGGTGGGCATCTCCAGCGACGTGCTGTACCCGGCGGCCGAGGTCCGGGCCGCGACCGACGCGCTGCCGAATGCCACGTACTGGGAACTGAGCAGCATCCACGGCCACGACGCCTTTCTGATGGATGCGGGCGAGTTGCCACAGCGGGTGGACGCCTTTCTGCGGGGAGAGGCGGAGTTCGGGCTCCACCCCTCTGGGTGATGAGGGGTCAGCCCCACTGCGCCAAGCGGGAGGGGCAATATCTTTTCAGACGCTGCCCCTCCCCTGCCCCAGAACCGCCTTACCGCAGGCTTTTTACACCGGGTGGTGGCCTCCCACGGCGAGAGGGTGCTGCCCGTGCTGGGCAGCGCCTTGCCCAGATCGCGGTCAGTCACAATGCCCACCCGCCGGGTGCCGTCCACCACCGGCAGGCGGCGTTTACCGCAGGATTTCATCGGGTGTGCCGCGTCCAGCAGCGACAGTGAGGACGGCACGACAACGGCGCGGACCCCTGCGACGCCCCCCTCATGTATCCCCCACCGCCCGGAGGCGTGCTTTACTTCCGGCATGCAACTTGTGGATCAGCTGGAGCACACTGACCTCTCACTGGCCTTCACGGGAACGGGTGCGGACTGGCCCGACCGCCTGACCCGTGGCCTGGACGCGGGCGAGGTGCGGCTGGTGTCGCGCGGTGCCGGCGGTGACGCGGCGCTGGCCCTGGCTCCCGCATCCGCGCAGGACGCCCGCGACCTGGGCATGGCGCTGGCGAAACTGGCCCGCGAGCTGAAGGCCGGGACCGTGAAGGTGGCCGCCACGGGCCACGCCGCCCCCCTGGCTGCCGCCGCGCTGGCCGCCGGCTGGCAGGACCGCCGCTATAAGGGCGGGGACAGCCCGAAGGCAGACATGCAGCTTCAGGTGGACGGATTGGACGCTGCCGCCTCGGCACGCCTGCGGGGCATGGCGGCGGGCGTGACGTTTGCCCGCGAACTGGTCAGCGCCCCCGCCAACCACCTCAACCCGGCCAGCATGGCGCGTGAGGCGCAGACGCTCTCCGCGCACGGCGTGGAGGTGGAGGCCTGGGACGGCCCCACCATTGAGGCGCGGGGCATGGGCCTGCTGGCGGCGGTGGCGGCGGGCAGCGTGACCGGCCCTCGCCTGATTCGCCTGACCCTGCCCGCGCGCGGCGAGACAACGCGGGTCATTGCCCTGGTGGGCAAGGGCATCACCTTCGACACCGGGGGCTACAGCCTCAAGACCGGCGCCGGCATGTACGGCATGAAAAACGACATGGGCGGCGCGGGCGCGGTCCTGGGGGCCATGCGCGCCCTGGCCGAGCTGCGCGGCAGCATTCCGGACGGCACCGAGGTCCGCGCCTATGTGGCCGCCGCCGAGAACATGGTGGGGCCGCACGCCATGCGACCCGGCGACGTGTACCGCGCCGCCAACGGCAAGACCGTGGAAGTCACCAACACCGACGCCGAGGGCCGCCTGGTGCTGGCCGACGCCCTGGCTGTGGCCTGCGACGAGGGGGCCACCGAGCTGGTCGATCTGGCGACCCTGACCGGCGTGAAGGTGGCCGCCCTGGGCAACGACATGGCCGCCCTGTTCTGTTCCGACGCGGATCTGGCCGCGCGCCTGAAGGCCGGCGCGGAGGCCGCCGGGGAACTGCTGTGGGAACTGCCGCTGCACCAGCCGTACCTGAAGTCCTACCGCAAGAACACCATCGCGGACCTGAAGAACAGCGACATGGTGCCGGCCGGAGGCAGCATCAAGGCGGCCCTGTTCCTCCAGCAGTTCGTGACCCGTCCGTGGGCGCATCTGGACATCGCCGGCAATGCCGCGAAAGAAGACGTGGCAACCGGCTGGGGCGTGGGCACGCTGGTGGAATACGTGCTGGCCGGCCAGACGCAGGGCTGAGCGCACCGCCGCCGGCCCTACATCGCCGGGTCGAGCTTGCCGCGCAGCAGCAGCCGCATGCGCTGGCCCAGGCGTTTGTAGACCGGGGGCGAGTGGCGCTTGCCGAAGTCGCGGGCGGCCTCCTCGCTGCCCACGTCGTGGCCGTACTGCTGGGTCAGAAAGTAACGGTGGTCCATGGTCCACAGGTACAGGTCCGCCTCGGTGCGGCCCGGAAAGCGGAACATGACGTGGTGCAGGTCCAGGTTTTCCACAATCCGCAGGTACAGGCGGGTGTACCAGCTGAGTACCGCCTCCTCCCAGGTCACGGGCGGCAGGCCCGCACGCTCCGGCTTGCGGTCCAGAAAATACTGGCGGGTGCGGATGTGGTCCAGCAGCTTGTCGTAGCGGCCCGGCGTGGTGAACAGGATCTCGCGGTGGCCCGGCACCAGCATATCGAGCCCGGTGTCCCGCAGGAACTGCGCGTACTCACCCTTGATGATCAGGTCGACCAGGGTGTCGCTTTCCTCGGGCGGCACGGTCACGTTCAGCTCGATGACGTGTGCGTCGATGTACGCCTGCCCCTGACGGCGGGCCACCGAGACGCGGTGGTTGCCGTCCTTGACGAAGTACAGCTCCCCCACCTTGTACACCTGAATGGGCGGCAATTCCTTGCCCTGGAGCTGCGCGCTACGGACACCGATCCAGCGCTCGTCCAGGTGCTTTTCCTTGGGCAGGTAGTGGCGGTCAAATTCGCGGTAGCGGTCCACCGAGCCGATGATCTGGTCCACTTGAATGGCCTGCACGCCTAGGCTGTGTTCACCCAGCGGGGCCAGATGCTTCATCCACTCGAAGGGCAGCAGCTCATTGGGCTGGCGGCGCAAGATCGCCACCAGATCGCGCACGTCGCTCATCAGGCGGGCGCGTTCCACCTCGCCACGCGCCGTGCTGCGGGTCCTGGACATGGTCTGCGGTGAACCGGAGTCTGAAGAAAACATAGGGCTGGCACTCTCCTGGCGCGCGGGGCGCAAGTGGCCGGGGCCTTGAAGCGTCGGGGAATGGAGGAACCCCGGAAACGTACCGCCAGAATACCGCAGCCGCCCGTGAGAGCGGTACGGGCAAGGGTCCCGGCCGCGCCTGCCGGGGAGGTGGCTCAGCCACAACAGGAGTGCGCCTCCAGACGCGGCCCCGGTGACGCGCTAGAATACCCCCATGACCGTCTTCCTTACGCCCACCTAGCGAGAGTCGAGGACGTCCGTTTTGACCCCTACACTCTCAACGCAAGCGGCGCTGCTCCACAGGCTGCCGCAGGAGCCACCCATGACCACCACCGAACCCAACCCCAGCCCGGGTCAGACCCCTCCTGCGGCTCAGGCCGCCGCCGTCCCGGACGCCGTGCTGGAGGCTGAGATCGCCCGCCGCCGGACCTTTGCCATCATCTCGCACCCGGACGCCGGGAAAACCACCATCACCGAAAAGCTGCTGCTGTACGGCGGCGCGATCCTGGAGGCCGGGTCCGTGACGGCCAAGGAAGGGCGCGCCCACACCAAATCCGACTGGATGAGCATCGAGCAGCAGCGCGGGATCTCCATTTCCAGCTCGGCGCTGACTTTCGAGTACGAGGGGCGGCACATTAATCTGCTGGACACCCCCGGCCACCAGGATTTTTCCGAGGACACCTACCGCACCCTGACCGCCGCCGACAGCGCCCTGATGGTGCTGGACGCGGCCCGTGGCGTGCAGATGCAGACCGAGAAACTGTTCGCGGTGTGCCGCAACCGCCACGTGCCGATCCTGACCTTCGTGAACAAGATGGACCGCCCGGCGCTGGACCCCTTTGATCTGCTGCAGCAGCTGGAAAACGTCCTTCAGATCACGGCAGTGCCGCTGACGTGGCCCATCGGCGACGGCCCGGATTTCAAGGGCGTCTACGACCTGCAGACCGGGCAGGTGCTGGCCTTCGAGCGCACCTCCGGCGGCAAGCATCGCGCCCCGATGCAGACGGCAGGCCTGGACGATCCGCGCCTGATCGGGCTGGTAGGCGCCGATCTGGCCGCCAAGCTCAAGGAGGACGTGGAGCTGATCGAGGCCGCCATGCCCGAATTTGATCCGGCGGGCTTCCTGTCGGGTGAACTGACCCCAGTGTTCTTCGGCAGCGCCATGAATAACTTCGGCGTCGAGCATTTCCTGAGCAACTTCGTGGAACTTGCGCCCCCGCCCGGTCCCACCCAGACGACGCTGGGCGAGCGCGACCCGGACGCTCCGTTTGCGGGATTCATCTTCAAGCTCCAGGCCAACATGAGCAAGCACCACCGCGACCGCACGGCCTTCATGCGCGTGATGAGCGGTCATTTCGTGCGTGGTATGGACGTGACCCATACTCGCAGCGGGCGCAAGCTGCGGCTGTCACAGGCGCACACCCTGTTTGCCCAGGACCGCGAGAAGGTGGAAGAGGCCTATCCCGGCGACATCGTGGGGCTGGTCAACCCCGGCGTGTTCCAGATCGGCGACGTGATCAGCCTGGAGGCGAAGGTGGCGCTGCCGGGCTTCCCACGGTTCACCCCTGAGACCTTTGCCACGCTGACCCTCAAGGACGTGGGCAAGCGCAAGGCATTCATGAAGGGCCTGACCCAGCTGGCCGAGGAAGGGGTGGTGCAGGTCTTTTTCCCCACCGATGGGGCGCGTGATCCGTACCTGGGCGCGGTCGGCCCCCTCCAGTTTGAGGTCTTCCAGGCCCGCTTGCAGGAGGAATACGGTGTGGATGTGGAGCTGAACATCACCGGCTATGGGCTGGTGCGCTGGCTGGCTGGGGACGCCGGATCGGTGGCCCGCTTTGCCCGCCATGTTGAGGACGATCAGGGCCGCCCGGTGATGCTGTTCCGCAGCAAGTACGATCTGGAATACACCGCCGAGCAGCACCCGGAGATTGAGTTCCTGCCGTTGCCTAAAGACCTGACACGGGTGTAGTTCGGACACCTGGGCTGAGAGTCTGAGAGTCACGGGCGAATCAGCCGGGTCTACCAGCACACCAACCTGTCGCCACTTCTCGTTTTCCCGACTCTTTGATCAGAGTCTCGGCACACACGGGAAGGTCCCCTGTGGACGCTCACCAACGTAAGTCCTGGCGTGGGCACGATTACGCCTGGACACGCCTGCCCTACAGTCTGCGTTTTCAGGACGGCGCGGTGACGGCCAGCACAGGCTGTCATCCCCTGGAAGACAGCTTTCAGGGACGCGGTCAGGCCATACGGTTCAGAAACATCGACACTGAACCTAAGCATCCCCGCCTCGATCACGCGCTGGGTCTGCGCGAGGATTTCACGACGCTGCTGCCCAGGCCACGCGCTACCCCATGCAGGGCGGGCGGCCCACGATCTATGCCGGGAAGGGCAGGCTGAATTTCAGGGGGCAGTGGCTACCCACCAGGCATTATTCCGGGCCGTACTGGTGTTCGGTGGGCAACGCCACCCCATCGTGTACGGCCTGGGCAATCCGTGCCGCCTGCGGGAAGTCCACCGCCGCGTACCAGCCTTCCTCCAGCCCCTGCGGCGTCTGGCGGTACACGCACAGGCTGGGGCCGTAACTGCACGAGCCCAGGCACCCGCTCTCGGTCAGGCGGATGCTGCCGCCCGTCTTGTAGTACGCCAGTGAGGCGCGTTCCAGGTGATTCCACAGCGCCTTGTACAGCAGCGCTGAGCCGCGTGCCTGACAGTTCGGCCCCTGGCAGACCAGGATGTGACCGGAGGTTTTGAAATACTTGGGGGCCATAACTTTCAATCCTCCGGGATGACCAGCAGGCGGTCTGCATCCCGCACCACTCTTGCGCGCACGCCGTAGGCGGCCAGCAGGTTCCCCGGCGTCAGCACCGTTTCAGGCGGGCCTGCCGACAGCACTTTCCCCTGGTGCAGCAGCAGCAGCCAGTCGGCCCGCGCCGCCAGATTCAGGTCGTGCAGCACGGCCACCACACCCAGGCCACCGGCCACCTCGCAGCGCAGGTAACGGATCACTTCCAGGGCGTAGGCCAGGTCCAGGTGGTTGGTGGGTTCGTCCAGCAGCAGGAAGCGCGGCTGCCCGGCCAGGGCGCGGGCCAGCGCCACCCGCTGCCGCTCGCCGCCGGACAGTTCAGTCACTTTGCGTGCCTCGAAGCGGCGGGTGTCGGTGCGGTCCAGGGCGCTGTCCACCGCCGCCTCGTCCGCGTCGGTCCAGGGACGGGTGGGCAGCAGGCCGAAGCGCCACTCGCCCGCGCCGCGCCCTAATGCCACCACATCGCGGACCCGCGTGGCGTCGGGCAGGCCCTCGCTCTGGGCCAGGTAGGCCAGCGCCCGCGAACGTTCCGGGCGGCTCCAACCCTGCAGCGGACGCCCGAACAGGCACACCTCGCCGGATTCGGGCCTGTTCAGGCCCAGCAGCGCCCGCAGCAGGGTGGACTTGCCCGCGCCGTTGGGACCGATCACCGCCGAGAAGACCCCGGTCTCAAAGCGGGCACTCACCCCACGCACCGCAGGGAAAGTTCCGGCGTGGACATGCAGATTGACGGCCTCCAGGGTGTCGGCGGGTGCAGTGGGGAGCCCTGGAGATTGCGGCAGTGTCCTCATATGTCCTTCTCCCGGCGCAGCAGCCACAGGAAGAAGGGGCCGCCCAGCAGCGTGGTCACGATGCCCACCTGTGACAGCGGCGAGGTGCGGGCCAGCAGGTCCGCGTAGACCAGCAATGCGCCGCCCAGCAGCGCCGAGAGCGGCAGCAGGATGCGGTGACTCGCCCCAAAGGCCAGCCGGACCATGTGCGGCACGATCAATCCCACGAAGCCGATCACGCCCACATAGGCCACCGCCCCGGCCGTGGCGACGCTGGCGGCGATCACCACGATCAGGCGCAGGCGTTCCACCGGCACGCCCAGCGAGCGGGCGGTCAGGTCTCCGAGTTGCAGGGTGTCCAGCGCGCGGGCCAGCAGCAGCAGCACGCCGCAGCCCAGGCCAGCATAGGGCAGCACGGTCAGCACGTCGCGCCAGCCGCTGAAGCCCAGATCGCCCAGGGTGTAGGCCAGCACCTGCCGGGCGCGGTCCTCGCCGCGCAGGATCAGGGCAGTGGTGGCGGCACTCAGGACGCTGCCCACCACCACCCCGGCCAGAATCAGGCGGGTGGGTGGGAAACGGCGGCCCTCACGCGCCAGCGACAGCGTGGCGGCCACCGCCAGCAGCGCCGCAAAGAGCGCCGACACCGGAATCAGAGGGCGCGGCCAGTTCAGCACGATCGCCAGGGTGGCCCCCAGCGCCGAGCCGCTGGCCACGCCCAGCAGGTACGGATCGGCCAGCGGGTTGCGGAACACGCCCTGAAATGCGCCGCCACACACCGACAGGCTGGCCCCCACCAGCACGCCCATCATCACGCGCGGCAGGCGGATCTGCCACACGATCACGTCGTTGCTGCCCAGTTCCGCCCCGGTGAACTGGCTGGCGAGACCGCGCCACAGCGCCCCCAGCACCTCGCCCGGCGCAATGGTCACGCTGCCCAGCCCGGTGCCCAGCACGATGGCCGACAGCAGCAGCAGGAGCAGAAGCAGGGTGCGCGGCCACACCCAGCGCGGTTCAGCAGCCAGGGCAGCAGCCGGCAGCGCCTCAGCGCGCGGGGCGTCCCGCTGCGCGTCACTTCCCATCTCCCCTCACCTCCCCCGTCCTGGCGCGGCAGAACATACGGTGACCTGCACCCTCCACCCGAACGGCCAGGACCTACTTGAACAGTTCCGGATGAATGAGCCTGGCCAGCCCGGCCAGCGCCTGCGGCATGCGCGGGCCCGGGCGCGAGAAGATCGTGTCCAGTTCCTTGGGCAGCGCCATTGCCTTGCCGGCCTTGACCGCCGTCATGCTGCCCCAGCCGGGCCGGGCCGCTGCCACCTTCGCGTCCACGCCCAGAATGAGCTGCGGGTTGGCCTTCACGATGAACTCGGGGTCCACCTTGGGAAAGTCGCCCATGCTGGCCGGAATGATGTTCCGCCCGCCTGCCTTGGTCAGCAGCACGCCCATGAAGGAGTTGGGGCCGATGCTGTACGGCGTGGGATCCACCTCAACGTAGACGCTGGGCTTCTTCACCGCATTCTTGGTCAGAATCTCGGTACGGGCGATGTCGCGGCGCATCTGCGTGACCAGATTTTTGGCCTGTGCTTCCCGGTTGACGATCCGGCCCAGCACCAGGGTCTTGGCAAACACTTCCTCATAGGTTTCGGGATTCACGGCAACCACAGTGATGCCCGCCTGGGTCAGCGGCTCCACAATCTTGCCGTACCTGCTGACCAGCACCAGATCGGGCTTCAGGGCCACAATGGCCTCGATCCTGGGATCGTACAGCCCGCCCATCTTCGGCAGGGTGGTGACCTTCTGCGGGTAGTCGCTGTAATCGTCGACGCCCACCAGCTTGTCGCAGGCCCCAATCGCGCATAGCGTTTCGCTGTCGCTGGGCAGCATGCTCACGATGCGCTTCGGCTCGGCCCTGAGGGTCACCTTGCGGTTCAGGTCATCGGTCAGGGTCAGCGGGTAGGTGGTGGCGGCGGCCAGGCCCGTCAGGGCCAGCGTCAGGGTCAGCGTGCGGGTCAGGATGGGTTTCATGTTGGCTCCTTGGCCTAGCCCCACGCACAGAAAAACCGCCCCGGAACTTGGGGCGGAAAGCAGAAGCGTCCGTCACGGTGGGCCACCCGACACAGAGGGCCACGCACGGGCGTTCCCTCCTTTCCGCGAGAGGTCAGCCGCACGTTCCCGTGGGTGGGAACGTGGACGGGCCAGGTGTTCGGACTCTCCGCCCCCGGAGTCCATCAGAGGGCGGCTTACCGTTGCGCGACAGTGCCGGAATGTGCCTGGAGGCTGAAGTCTCCTGCGGCAGTCACCGGCTTTCCCCACGCCCGTCGGCCCGAGTATACGGCAGGGCACAGGGGCACAGCGAGGCGCGTTGGTTGCGGCCCGGCTCAGGCGCCGCCCCATGACCAGCGGTGACCAGCCCTTCCCTATCTGACGCCGCTGTAGCCGCCTGAGCAGGCCGCGCCGCGCTCGGGGGCCGTCGGTCCCTGCTCGTACTTGTCCAGAAAGGGCTTCAGGCGGGCGTCGTCCGGACTCTCCACCTTGATCTGCGCACCCCAGGCACTCGCGGCGATGGGCGTGTCCATGCCCGCGTAAGGGCTGAGCAGCGTGTAGGGGCGGCCGTCGACCAGGGCCCTGAGTTGCGCCACCCCCGCCGCGTCCAGATCGGGACGGTAGGTGATCCACACGGCGCCGTGTTCTAGGCTGTGCACGGCGTATTCGCGGTACAGCTCCTGGCTGTAGACGCCGCAGTTCTGCCACAGCGCGTTGTGGGCCCCCCCGGCGGGCGGGTTCTCGGCGTACACCAGCGAGCCGCTGCGGTGATCGCCCGCCGCGTAGGTGAAGGTCTGAAGGCCCTCCAGCTTGGTGCTGTTGCCGCAGGCGGTCAGGGTCAGGAGAAGGAAAGAAAACAGGGCGCGTTTCATCGCTGACCAGCATAGCGGCGCCATGTTAAGGATTAATGGCCGCCCTTGACCTCTGCGCCGGTCGGTTCAGGGTCCGGCACAAGACCCGGCGGGCGGCCCCCGCTGAAGCCGCTGCCTCGCAGGTCCACCATCTGCCGGTCCGGCACGATGTCTCCCTTCAGGCCGAGCGAGGCGAGGACCGGCAGAAAGGCCTGCATCACGGGAACCTCGCCGTGAACCAGCCAGACATGGGGGGTTCCAGCCGTCTCCAGAAAGGCCAGCAGATCGTCCTGATCGGCGTGGGCGGAAAAGCCGCCGATGGTGTGGACCCTGGCCCGCACGGCGATGTCCTCGCCCATGATGGGCACCGTCTCGGCCCCGGCCACGATGCGCCCGCCCAGGCTGAGCGGCGACTGGTACGACACGATGATCAGGCTGGTCCCCGGTTTCCACAGGTGGTGGCGCAGGTGGTGCTGGATGCGCCCGCCGGTCATCATGCCGTTGCCTGCCAGGATGACGGCTGGGCCGTCGTAGCGGTTGATGCGCTGCGACTCGTCGCCGGTCAGGACCACGTGCAGCGTGCTGGGCGCAAACGGGTCCTCGCCGGAGCGCAGGGCGTCACGGACCTCCGGGATCAGCTCGTCGCCGAACTCGAAGTACGCGCGGGTGGCGCGGGCGGCCATCGGGGAATCCAGAAACACCGGAATGCGCGGCACCTCGCCGGACTCCATCAGCTTCCGCAGGGTAGAGAGAATGGCCTGCGAACGTTCGATGGCAAAGCTGGGAATCAGGATCTTGCCGCCGGCCCGCACCGCCTGCCGCAGGGCGGCGCTGAACTCGGCCAGGGTGGCGGGCCACGCGCGGTGGCGGCGGTTGGCGTAGGTCGTCTCAAGGACCACCGCGTCGGCCTGCGGCGGGGGCGTGAAGTCGGGTTGCAGACCGCTCTCACGGTGGCCCAGATCGCCGCTCATGAGCAGCCGCCCGTCTGCCGATTCCAGCAGCAGATACGCGCTGCCCAGGATGTGCCCGGCCCGCCCGGGGGTGACGCGCAGGCCCGCCAGCGTGACCGTCTGCCCAAATTCCAGCACCGGGCGCAGCAGGGCCAGGGTTCGGTGAACGTCCTCCTCGTCGTACAGCGGCGGCAGAACCTCCTCCTCGCGGGCCTGCCTGCGGGCGCGGCGCAGGTCCTGGCGGTAGCCCTCCACCTGCAACCGGGCCGAATCCAGCAGCACGGTCCCGGCCAGCGCGGCAGTGGGCGGCGTGCAGTACACCGGCCCCCGGTAGCCCCGGTTCACCAGCAGCGGCAGGCGGCCCACGTGGTCCAGGTGCGCGTGGGTCAGGATCACCGCGTCCAGGTCCGCCGGGTCAAAGGGGTAGGGCTCGTGATTGCGGACCTCCAGCGCCTCGCCGCCCTGAAACAGTCCGCAGTCGATCAGGATGCGCCGCCCGCCGTCCAGGGTCAGCAGGTGCATGCTGCCCGTGACCGTACAGGCCGCGCCGAAACTCTGGAGTCGCATGGGGGATTTTAGCGTGGGGATGGGGGCAGGAAATACTTCTGGTGTCTGCCCTGAACGCTGCCCTAGAACAGTTCGTCCAGCACGCGGTAGTACGCCAGCCTGTCCGGATCGACCAGGTCGCGCCCGTACAGGTCCAGAAACTGCTCGGCGTAACCGGGGCTGAGGTTGCGGCCCAGGCTGCGGTGGGTCAGGGCCAGATCGGCGTGGCGGTCCGCAATGCCGGCGCGGCCCACGTCGATCAGGCCGTCGATGAACTCGCCGTTCACGATGACGTTGGGCAGGCAGGCGTCGCCGTGGGTGACCACCAGATCCTCTGTGTCAGGGCGGGTGCGGGCCAGCTCGTTGAAGACGCTGACCGCCGTGCGGCCCTGGCGTTCGCGGTCAAAATCGCTCTCGTCGACCACCCCCGCCGCCACCCGCTCGCGGGCGCGGGCCAGGGCCACGCTCAGGGACATGTTGAAGGGGCACTCGCGCAGCGGCAGGGCGTGCAGCTCACGCAGGGCGCGGGCCAGCAGGTTCACCAGCCGGTCCGGGTGAAACAGCACGTCGGGGTGCGAGGCGTCCAGGCCCGGCACACGGGTCATGGCGAGGTATTCCAGACCACCTTCCACCTCGTACCCCACCACACGCGGCACCGGCACGCGGCCCGCAAACCAGCGCAGGCGTTCGCGCTCCTGCTGCAGGGTGGCGGGAAACTGCAGCCCCGGGGGCTGGGGGCCTGAGGACGGGAGGCCGCCCCGCGCCTGCACCTTGACCACGAACCGCTGCGACTTCCACACGCCCGCCCCGCTTTCGCCGGTCGTGACGCGCTCCCAGCGGGCGGCAGGCAGCACGCGGCGCAGTGCAGGGGGAAGGCTCAGACTTTCGCGGGCGTCAGCAGGCACGGGGGGCAGGATAGAACATGCAGTCGCGGCCCGGCCGGACACTGCATCATGGGCGCGTGACCTCCACCCGACCGAAAGACCGTCCCCGCGCCGCACAGCCGCGCCCGCAACGCCAGACCGACTGGTTTTCCGCCGTCATCGGGCGCACGCGCTTTGTGGTGCTGATCGCGGTGGTGGCGGTGCTGCTGGTGTCGTTCAGCCTGTTTCTGCAGGGCACGGTCCTGGCCGTCTCGACGCTGTACGACTCCTGGCACGACACCTTTACCAGCGGCATTCAGAGCCAGCGCGGCAGCCTGGCGGTGGAGTTCCTGGAGATCGTGTCCACCATGCTCAAGGCGGTGGTGTTCTACCTGATCGGGGTGGGCCTGTACTCGCTGTTCATCTCGCCGCTGAACCTGACCAGCGCCCTGGGCGTAGAAAGTCTGGCGGACCTGGAACAGAAGATCATCTCGGTGATCGTGGTGATTTTGGGCGTGACCTTTCTGGAGCATTTCGTGCGCTGGCAAGACCCCCAGGAAACGCTGTACTTCGCGGGGTCTCTGGCGCTGGCCGGCGGAGCGCTGATCTTCTTCCAGCGGGTCCACCACGGCCAGGGCAGTGACCTGCAGCAGCCCGAGGCCAAGCTGCGCGCCCGCCGCGAGCTGTTCGAACACGACGACGAGCAGCGCCACATCGAGGAAGAGGACGTGCAGCGGGCCGCGGAGGTCACCGAGGGCAAGGCCAAGGGCCAGGTGCAGGCCGACGCCGGGGCAGAGGGCTAGGGTCAACCTCATCGTTCCGCCGCATTCAGTCTCTGCCGCGACGATTTGAAGCCCGGTCCAGCCGACGGACCTGCCAATAGAGAGAGGCGCGACTTCTCCAGCGCCCGCGCCGCGTAGACTGCGGTCAATGAGAGTTGGCCTGTTAAATTCCCCCGCCTCGCGCCTCCGGGCGTACTGGGCGGCGTACCTTAAAGAACTGGACGTGGAGGCCGTGACGCCGGCCGTGGACGACGCAGAGGCCCTGGCGCTGGGCCAGCAGAGCCTGCCGGACGAGCCGACCACCGTGCAGCTGGCGCTGGGCCGCATCCTGGCGCTGGAGGCCGTGGACGCCGTGCTGGTCCCACAGTGGCCCGCCGTGTCGGGCGACGCCTGGAGTGAGGCCCTGACCGAGCTGCTGCCCCGGCGCATCAGCGGGCTGCCCACGCTGATCGCGGTGCCGGACAGCGGCGGTCCCGAACTGGAAGGCCACGCGGCCGAGGTGGGGCTGCGCGTCTCACACAACGGCGGCGCGGTGCGCGGGGCGCTGGCCAAGGTCCGCCCGCTGGCCGCCGAACCCCGGGTCAATATGCCCGCGCTGGGCCGCGCCGGACTGCCCACGGTCGCCGTGATCGGCCCGCGCACCCTGCTGGCCGAGGACGTGTTGGCGGGCGGTCTGCGCCCCGCGCTGGAGGCGGCGGGCCTGCACGGCGTTTTCTCGACCGAGCTGCCGCAGGGCGACGTGCTGCGCCGGGCGGAGCGCATGGAGAACGCGGCCAGGGTTCCGGCCGGCGAGCGCGAACTGTTCGGCGCGGCCTCGCTGCTGGCGGGCAAGAGCGCGGTGCGCGGACTGGTGCTGGCTTCGGCCGCCCATGACGGCGCAACAGCGGCGGCCCTGGACCGGATTGCCGCGAAGATGCACCTGACCACGCTGCGGCTGGACCTGCAGCCCGGTCAGGCGGAGTTTGACGGCCTGGAGGCCTTTGCGGCCCGGATCAATCCCACCGCGCTGCCCCCCCAGGAGACTCCATGAACCTCTGGCGCTGGCTGACCACCCCCGATCCCGATCCCGGCTTTAACTGGATCAAGATGCTCAAGCTGTTCACCCGCGTGATCCTGTTCGCCACCGTCGCCACGCTGATCAGCAGCCTGCTGTCGCTAACGCCGCTGCGGCCGTACCTGAATACCTGGTGGGGCAGCCTGATCTTCATCCTGATCCTTTACGTGCCGATGGCGCGCTTCCTGCTGGTGGATTCCTTTGCGCCGCGCCGCGCTGCCACCGGCACGGCCAGCAGCAAGGCCGGCAGTGGCCTGAGCAGCGCCCAGCGCCGCAAGGAACGCAACCGCTACGCCGGGGTCAAGAAGGGGCCGCCCAAGTACGGGGGGCGGCGATAGGCCGGAAAAGACCACATTCCAGCCTCGCACAGACGCGCAAGAAACGGCCTGCCGACGAACGCCTCAACGAGCGGGTCTACCGCCCGCTGGCGCAACGGCTGGTGGACCCGCTGGCCCGCCTGAACGTATACCCCACCCATGTGGTGCTGTTCCACACGGTGCTGGGGGTCTCCGCCGCGTGGCTGATCCGGCGCGGCGGCCCGTGGTGGCGCTCGCGCCTCGCCCCCGCGCTGCTGCTTCAGCTCAAGACCGTGCTGGACAATCTGGACGGCCAGCTGGCCCGCGCCACCGGGCAGACCACCGAAACCGGCCGCTACCTGGACACCGAGATGGATCTGGCGGTCGATCTGGCGCTGAACGTGGCGATTGCAGGCCGGGCGGGCGTGCCCCTGACCCTCCTGCAAAGCCTGATCCTGACCACCGATTTTCTGTGGGAGCGGGACCACCGCGCCGCAAGGGGCGAGGTCTTCCGCGAGGCGGCGGCGCAGGCCGGCGATAATCCGCGCGTGCTGGCGGCCCTGAAAGCCGTGTACGCCGCCTATTTTCTGCCGCAAGAGCAGGCGCTGGGCGGGTGGTTCGAGGCGCGGCTAAGGGTGGTGGTGGGCGACTCCCCGACCCCCGAGGACCGCCGGGCCTACACGCCGCTGCCTATTACGGCGGTGGCGGCCAATCTGGGGCTGACCACCCAACTGGCGTTTCTGGGCCTGTGTCTGCTGGCGGGTCACCCCCGGCTGTACACCCGCTCGCTGCCGGCACAGGCGCTGGTGCTGCTGGGGGTACAGCGGTGGCGCGAGGGGGAAGTCAGGCGGGTGGGGGCGCAAGACACGCGCTGACGGTCTCTACTCGCCCAGCCGGTACTGCCGGTCGCCCTCGGCCTGCAGCACCACGCCCACCCTGCCCCGGTCCACCGTCACGTCGCAGTCCAGGATGCCGCGCGGCAGCGGGCCCGGCAGCGCCGTGACGCATTTGAGCCCGTAGGACGCGTTCGCGGACGGGTTGGTGGCCTGGACCGCCTGCATCACCCGCCCGCCGTAGTCGCGGGCGGCGCGGCCCTGGAACGCCAGCGTGGCAACGATCACGCCGATGCCCGCCGCGAACGCCAGCAGAATCAGAAAGAAGCTGCGCGTGGCCCGCCCGCGTTCGGCGGGGGTAATCTCGCGCATCTCAGCGGTCCTGATGGCGGGTGTGCCGGGGCGTTTGCCGGAGTGCTGGTCCGCTTGTTTCGTGGGGCGAGGACGCTTGCTCATCTGCCCGCCAGCCTATCCCGAGCGCTCCCCAAACCGCCGCCGCGCTACACTCCGGCCCATGAGCAAGGTCATCATTATCGGAGCGGGCGGCGTGGCCAACGTCGTTGCCAAGAAGTGCGCGCAGAACGACGGCGTGTTCACGGAAGTCCTGATCGCCACCCGCACGGTCCGCAAGGCCGACGCGGTCGTGGCCGAGATTCACGAGCATCTGCCGAACAGCCAGACGCGGTTCAGCACCACGACGGTGGACGCCGACAACGTGCCGGAACTGGTGCGGGTGATTCGTGAGTTCGGCCCGGAGATGGTCATCAACGTGGCGCTGCCGTACCAGGACCTGACCATCATGGACGCCTGCCTGGAAACCGGCGTGCATTACCTGGACACTGCCAACTACGAGCCCAAGGACGTGGCGAAGTTCGAGTACTCCTGGCAGTGGGCCTACCGCGAACGCTTCGAGAAGGCCGGCCTGATGGCGCTGCTGGGCTGCGGCTTCGATCCCGGCGCGACGCAGGTGTTCACGGCCTACCACGCCAAGCACCACTTCAAGGAAATCCACTACCTGGACATCGTGGACTGCAACAACGGTGACCACGGCAAGGCCTTTGCCACCAACTTTAACCCCGAGATCAACATCCGTGAGATCACGGCCAACGGGCGCTACTGGGAAAACGGCCAGTGGGTGGAAACCGCGCCGCTGGAAATCAGCCAGGACATCTACTATCCCAAAGTGGCCACCCGCAAGAGTTTCGTGCTGTACCACGAGGAACTGGAATCACTGGTGGTCAACTTCCCCACCATCAAGCGTGCCCGCTTCTGGATGACCTTCGGCGAGGCGTACATCAAGCACCTGAACGTGCTGGAAGGCATCGGCATGACCTCTATCGAGCCGATTGATTTCAGGGGTCAGCAAATTGCCCCCATCGAGTTCCTGAAAGCCGTGCTGCCCGCGCCCGAGTCCCTGGCCGCCAACTACACCGGGCAGACCTGCATCGGCGTGCAGGCCAAGGGCATCGGCCAGGACGGTGAGGAAAAGGTGCATTTCGTCTACAACGTCAGCGATCACGCCGAGACGTACAGGGAAGTGCAGGCGCAGGGCGTGAGCTACACCACCGGCGTCCCGGCGATGATCGGCGCGATGCTGATGCTGACCGGCGTGTGGAAGAAGGCGGGCGTGTACAACGTCGAGGAGTTCGATCCCGATCCCTTCATCGACGCCATGAACACCTGGGGTCTGCCGGTGGACGAACTGGCCGGCATCGAATTGGTCAAATAGAGGGTAAGACCAGAGCCGCCGCACCGGACGCGCCGCCCCTGTGCCGCTGAGGCTGGGCGGCGCGTTCATCACGGCCCAACGTCAAGACCCGCTTTTAAGACAGAACAGGCCGGGCGGCATGCGCGATACTGGGCCATGCTGCCTCCTGTCCCGTCTGCTTTCCTGCTGTCCGGCGGCGCGTGACCTCCGCCGCCGATCTGACCGATCCCGCCGCCCTGCAGGCCGCGTTCCGGGTGCAGGGTTACGTGGCCGGAGACGCGCTGGCCACAGCCCTGCGTCTGGTTCCGGCGCTGCAAAAGCCGCTGCTGCTGGAAGGCCCGGCGGGGGTGGGCAAGACCGAGGCGGCCAAGACGCTTGCACTGGCGCTGGGCACCCGGCTGATCCGGTTGCAATGCTACGAGGGGCTGGACGCGCAGGCCGCGCTGTACGAGTGGAACTACGCCCGCCAGCTGCTGTACCTGCGCTCGGCAGAGATCAGTGGGGGCCGGGTGGACGACGACGAACTGTACGGCGAGCGCTTTCTGATGGCCCGCCCGCTGCTGCAGGCCATTCAGCAGGACGTGGCCCCGGTCCTGCTGATCGACGAGATTGACCGTGCCGACGACGCCTTCGAGGCCTTCTTGCTGGAACTGCTGGCCGAGTGGCAGATCACCGTGCCGGAACTGGGAACCATCACCGCCCGCACGCGCCCGCACACGATTCTGACCAGCAACCGCTCGCGCGAGCTGAGCGACGCGCTGCGCCGCCGCTGTCTGTACCACTGGGTGGAATACCCCACCGCGCGGCAGGAGCTGGAGATCGTGCAGGCGCGGCTCCCCGGCATCGACGCAGCGCTGGCCCGGCAGGTCACCGACGCCGTTCACGCCCTGCGCGCCCTGCCGCTGGGCAAGCCGCCGGGCGTGGCCGAGACGCTGGACTGGGCGGCGGCGCTGCTGGCCCTGCACCGGGACCATCTGGACGCCGCCAGCATCGAGGCCACCCTGGGCGCGGTGCTGAAGCTGCGCGAGGATCAAGTTCTGGCCGCGCCGACGCTGCGGGGGGTGGCGGGCCGAGCGGAGGCGGGGTGACGCCCCATCCCCCCGAAACACTGCTGCCTGCCGAGCTTTCCGCAAAAATCACCGCCTTCGTGATCCGGCTGCGCGTGCGGCACGGCTTCCTGGTGGGGCCGGGCGAGGCTGGCGACGCACTGAGGGCCGCCGGGGTGGTCGACGTGCTGAGCAAACGGCAACTGCGCGACGCCCTGCGCGCCGTGCTGATCGCCTGCCCGGAACAGGCCCGCATTTTTGACCACGAATTCAACACCTTCTTCCGTGCGGAAGGCAGCCCTGCCCCGCCCGAACTGCCCCCGCTGCTGCCCGAAACCGAGGCTCCCGGCGCGGAACAGGACACCGAGACGACTCCCAAAAAACAGCAGGAAGGCGAGGGACAGGCGCCCGCCCCGGCCGCACCCCAACCCGGCGAGCAACCGGAACTGACCCCCGTACAGGCCCAGCCGCAGAGTGAATCGAAGGATGACCCGGACGACTCCGGCGGCGACGTTCAGACCATTCAGACCCGCCTCAGCCCGAATGCGGGGGCGGGGGGCGAGGTGCGCGCCGAAGAGGGAGAATTGCGGGAGCTGTTGCGCGCTGCCACGGCGCTGATCCGGGCGGTGGAGTTGGGGCGGTCAAGACGACTCAGGCCGCTGGTGCGGGGGCCGAAGCTGGACGCCCGCCGCACCCTGCGCGCCGCTGCCCGCACGGCAGGCGACCCGGCGCTGCTGCGCTGGCTGGGCCGCCAGCGCCGCTCGCCGCGCTTCCTGCTGGTGCTGGACGGCAGCCGCAGCATGGGCCGCGACGCCGCGCTGCTGCTGCGCTTTGCCCAGGCCCTGTCGCTGCGCACCCGCCGGGTGGAGGTCTACGCCTTTTCCACCGGGCTGCGCCGCCTGACCCCCTACCTGCGTCAGGCGCTGCCAGGCCAGGCATTGACCCTGCCTGACCTGGGTGAGGCCTGGGGCGGCGGCACCCGCATTGGCGAGAACCTGCTGCACCTGACCCGTCACGAACGCGAACGGGTGAACCGCGACACGCTGGTCCTGATCCTCAGTGACGGTCTGGACACCGGGGAACCCGAGGTGCTGGAACGCGCCCTGCGTGACCTGAAGGCGCGGGCGGGCCGGGTGGTGTGGCTCTCGCCGCTGGCCGCGCTGCCGGGCTACCAGCCGGTACAGCGGGCCATCCGGGCGGCGCTGCCGCACATCGACGCGCTGCTGCCTGCCGGAGACATCGACGATCTGCATCGTCTGGGCCGCCGCATCGGGCAGCGAAACTGAAGTTCCGACTCGCCTGCCCACAGGCAAACATTCGGGGACAACACCAATGGGCCGGTTGACTCGCCGCTCATTTTAGGCTAGCCTAAAACATATGATCCGCTCACCGAGAAACCTGTTTTTGGCTGGCCTTCTCGCTGTTGCAGGTACGGCCCAGGCCGCCGCAGCCGGAGAGAAGAAGACCGTTCTGACCACCTTCACCATCCTGGCCGACATGGCCAAGAACGTCGCGGGCAACCGCCTGAACGTCGTGTCCATCACCAAGCCCGGCGCCGAGATTCACGGCTACCAGTTCACGCCCAGCGACCTCGTGAACGCACGCGGGGCGGCCCTGATCCTGAACAACGGACTGGGACTGGAACTGTGGTTCGAGAAGTTCACGCGGCAGCTGGGCAAGGTGCCCAGCGTCACGCTGACCGACGGCATCAAACCCGTGAGCATCAGCGCCGACGCCTACAAGGGCAAGCCCAACCCGCACGCGTGGATGTCGCCTAAAAACGCCCTGATCTATGTGGAGAACATCCGCAAGGCGTTCGTGAAGCTCGATCCCGCCGGGACCAGGGTTTTCAACGCCAACGCGAAGGCGTACAGCGATCAGATTCGCGCGGTGGACGCCCGGCTCAAGACCCAGCTGGCCACCCTGCCCAGAAATCAGCGGGCGCTGGTGACCTGCGAGGGAGCCTTTTCCTACCTGACGCGCGATTACGGCCTGTCCGAGCATTACCTGTGGCCGGTCAACGCGGAAGAGGGCCAGGGCACGCCCCGGCAGATCAAGGGCGTGATCGACGTGGTGCGTGCCGAGAAAATTCCGGCCGTGTTCTGTGAGAGCACCGTGCCGACGCGCGGCATGCAACAGGTGGCCAAAGAGGCCGGGGCCCGGTTTGGCGGCGTGCTGTACGTGGACTCGCTGACGGACGCCAAGGGGCCGGTGCCCACCTACCTCAAGCTGCTGCAAAAGGACGCCGACACCATTCTGAAGGGCCTGGGCGGGCAGAAATGATCGCGCTGGACGTTCAGGACGTGAGCGTGGCCTACGGCGGCGGACGGCTGGCGCTGCGGCAGGCCAGCCTGCAGGTGGGGGTCGGCAGCGTGTGCGGCCTGGTGGGCATGAACGGCTCGGGCAAGAGCACGCTGTTCAAGACCGTGATGGGCTTTCTGCCGCCCCTGCGCGGCAGCGTACAGGTGTTCGGGCAGCCGGTGATCCGCGCCCAGAAGGCCGGGCTGATCGCCTACGTGCCGCAGAGCGAGGACGTGGACTGGAACTTCCCGGTCAGCGTGCGCGAGGTGGTCATGATGGGCCGCCAGGGCAAGATGAACTGGCTGCGCCGTCCGGGCGCCGCCGACCACACGCTGGTCAATGAAAGTCTGGAGCGCGTGGGCATGGGTGCCTTCGCCGACCGTCAGATCGGAGAACTCAGCGGCGGACAGCGCAAACGCGCCTTCCTGGCCCGCGCCCTGGCGCAGGAGGGCCGCCTGCTGCTGCTGGACGAGCCGTTTGGTGGGGTGGACGTGGGCACCAGCGAGGCGATCATCGCGCTGATGGGCGAGTTGCGCCGCGAGGGCCGCTCGATGCTGGTCAGCACCCATGACCTGGGCACGCTGGAGACCTTCTGCGACGAGGTGGCCCTGATTGCCGACCGCACCGTGCTGCTGTACGGCCCCACTGACGAGGTACTGACCGCCGGGAATCTGGCCCATACCTTCGGGGGCCGCTCGCCGCTGCACGCGTCCCCCACCCCCAAACTGGAGGCCCGCCCATGAACTTGGAACTGCTGCTGGCCCCGCTGCAATACGACTTCATGACCCGCGCCCTACTGGTCAGCGCCCTGGTGGGCACGGTCTGCGCGGTGCTGTCCTGCTTCGTGATCCTCAAGGGCTGGTCCCTGATGGGCGACGCCGTATCGCACGCGGTGCTGCCCGGCGTCGTGATCTCGTACCTGCTGGGCCTGCCATTCGTGATCGGGGCCTTTGCGTTCGGGCTGCTGAGCGTCAGCGCCATCGGCTTTATCCAGTCGCGCTCGCGCGTCAAGGAGGACACGGTGATCGGGGTGGTGTTCACGGCCCTGTTCGCGCTGGGACTGGTGATGATCTCCAAGATTTCCAGCGACGTCCACCTGAGCCACATCCTGTTCGGGGACGTGCTGGGCATCGGCGACTCGGAGCTGTGGCAGACGGTGATTGCCGGGGCCATCGCGCTGGTGGTCACGCTGATGCTGCGCAAGGACCTGCTGCTGTACGTGTTTGACCCCACCCACGCCCGCTCGATTGGCCTGAACACCGGCGTGCTGAACTACGTGCTGCTCACCATGCTGGCCCTGACCATCGTCACCGCCCTGCAGACCGTGGGCGTGATTCTGGTGGTTGCCATGCTGATCACGCCGGGGGCCACCGCCTACCTGCTGACCGACAGGTTCTCGAAGATGCTGTGGATTGCCGTGGCCTGCGGGATTCTGTCTGCCGTCATCGGCACCTACGGCAGCTACTTTCTGGACGGCGCGACGGGCGCATGCATCGTGCTGGTGCAGAGCTTCTTTTTCCTGCTGGCCTTTGTCTTCGCGCCCAAGCACGGGCAGCTGGCCCGCCGCCGTCAGCAGCTGGCCGAACGCGAGGACGAGCTGGGCGAGGGTGGCCCCACCGCCACGCCGCGCACGGTCCTGACGCGGGTCCGGAACTCTGGCAAGGAGCCGGCCCGCGACTGAGGCCGCCCCGTCCCCAATCGGTCCTCTTCCCAGTGGAGAGGGCTTTTTCTTGGTGGGAACGCCGACACAACAGGTGGCCCCTCTCCACCGGGAAGAGGGGCCGTGTGCTTCGCGGGGGTTGACCGTCCCCTACAGGTCCCGCCGACTGAAGCGCCACATCGCCGCCGCCACGGCCAGAGCGGCCAGCACGGCGGCCCACAGGGCCAGGGCCGGCGCAATCGGGTCCGAGCCGAAAAATGGATTGGCCCCGCGCGCCGCCGTGCTCAGCTCCAGCAGCACCGGGGGTTGCAGCAGGTAACTGGCCCCCAGCCACAGCGCGTTGGTGGGCATCACCACGTTGGCGACACTCCCCAGCGTGGTCAGGATGGGCGTGTCCGAGAGGGTACCGATGGCGCTCAGGATGCCGCCAGTAAAGCCCGCCCCGTACAACACAAACACGCCGATGCCGTTGGCCAGCGTGGTAAACAGCGTGCTGCCCAGCACCGTCAGGGCGGTCAGCAGCGTCACGGCCAGCAGGATCAGGCCCAGGGCCGGCAGCGGCGAGGGCGGCAGGTAGCCGGTGATGGCGTACACGCCGATCAGGAGCGCGGCGCCCAGCAGGGCCACGTACCCCACGTTCACAGTCGTGAAGCCGATCCAGCGCCCCAGCACCAGTTGTGCGCGGCTGATCGGGCGGGCGATCACGCTCTGCATCACGCCGTTCTCGATGTCGCCGCTGACCGCGCCCACGGTGGACAGCACCGCCATCAACGCTCCCAGGAAGTACACCAGATACATGCCGAACATGGCCGCGTACATCACCGGCAGGTTCGACAGTCCGGAGGTGCTGCGTCCGTCCAGCCCGGCGTCCACCGCCCGCTCGTCCAGATTCAGCTCCAGGCGGTAAATGCCGAACAGGTAGAACCCGATGAACAGCACGCTCAGGATCAGCAGGACGCTGACCAGCCGCTTGCGGACGGC
This sequence comes from Deinococcus aerolatus, assembly GCF_014647055.1. Classification (NCBI taxonomy): domain Bacteria; kingdom Thermotogati; phylum Deinococcota; class Deinococci; order Deinococcales; family Deinococcaceae; genus Deinococcus; species Deinococcus aerolatus. The sequence goes on from NZ_BMOL01000001.1 coordinate 250,673, forward strand.
CTCGCGCAACGACAGTTCGGCGATCAGCAGGGCGTTACGCACGGGCGGCCTCCGGGGCAGCGTTGGACGCGGGAGCGGGCCGGTCCTCGATCAGGTCCAGGAACATCGTTTCCAGGTCTGGGCGGCGCGGGGTCAGGGCATGCAGACGTGCGCCGGACGCAAAGATGGCGTCGGCCACCGCGGGCACCGCGTCCGCCTCCGGCAGCCACAGTTCGATCTCGGCACGTCCGGGGGTCTGGGTGTCGGTGTGGCGGACCTCGCCCAACCGGGCCAGGGCGTCCAGCAGTCCAGGCTTGATGGCGTCTACCCGGATGCCCACCGGAATCACGCCGCCCATCAGCTCCTGCATGCTGCCCTGCTGCAGCACCCGGCCCTCCTTGACGAAGGCCACGCGGTCACACACCTGTTCCACCTCCGAGAGCAGGTGGGAGTTCAGGAAGACGGCCACGCCGTCGGCGCGCAGGCCCTCAATGATCTCGCGGACCTCCACGCGGCCAATCGGGTCCAGGGCGCTGGTCGGCTCGTCTAGAAACACCAGTTCGGGCCGCGCCAGGATCGCCCCGGCCAGCCCGCAGCGCTGCAACATGCCCTTGCTGTAGCCGCCCAGCGACTCCTGGCCGCGCCCGTCCAGCCCCACGGTTTTCAGCACCTGGGGAACGCGGGCGCGCAGTTCATCCGCCTTCATTCCGGCCAGCCGCCCATGAAAGTTCAGGAATTCCTCGGCGGTCATCCAGGTTTGAAAGCGGAACTGCTCGGGCAGGAAACCCAGTTTCGCGCGCACGGCGGGATCGGCCGGCGAGCCGCCCAGCACGCGCATCTGGCCGCTGGTGGGCAGCACCAGCCCCAGCAGCATCTTGACGGTGGTGCTCTTGCCCGCACCGTTCGGCCCCAGGAAGCCGAAGACCTCGCCGGGCAGCACACGCAGGTTCAGTCCGTCCACCACCGCGCGACCCCGGTACTCCTTGCGGAGGTCCTGCGTTTCGATGATGCGAGGGGGGGGAGCGCTCATGGGGGCAGCATAGACGCGCAGGCGGTGCGCCGCGTGCGCTGAAAGTTGCAGTTGGGTCCTGTGGTGGGCGCAGGCCCGCGGGGGTGAGGGCCGCCCTGCCTCCGCCCACCCACGGGGCTGGCCGTCTCAATTCGGCCTCTCCCCCGCCGTGCTAGCCTCCCGGTCATGCCCGAGCCACACCTGCCCAACGCGCCCGTGACCCCCGCGCCGCTGTTCAGGACGGCGGTGGTGGCCGGGGTGGGGCTGATCGGCGGCAGCGTGGCCATGGGCCTGCGTCAGCGCTTCCTGGCCCAGCGCGTGATCGGCCTGGACGCCAGCATGGACGTGCTGCGCGAGGCCGAGGCGCTGGGACTGGTGGACGAGGTGCGCCCCAGTGCCGGCGAGTGGCTGCGCGGCGCCGATCTGGTGATCCTGGCGGCCCCGATGCGCGCCCTGATCCCGCTGGCGGGCGAACTGGCCCCCTTCCTGAACCCGGCGGCGCTGGTCACCGACGTGGGCAGCGTCAAGGGCGGCATTGCCGCCGAGATGGAGCGGCTGGGGGTCCGGAATTTCGTGGCCGGACACCCGATGGCAGGCAGCGAGCGCGGCGGGGTCACGCACGCCAACGCGGCGCTGCTGGAAAACGCCGTGTGGGTGCTGACCCCCACCGAACAGACGCCGCTGACCGCCCTGAGCCGCGCCCGCACCCTGGTCGAGGGCCTGGGGGCCGCCCCGGTGGTCATGCCGCCCGACGCGCACGACGCGCTGGTGGCGACGGTCAGCCACCTGCCTTACCTGGCGAGCCTGGCCCTGACCCACATGGTGGCCCGCGACGAGCGCCTGAGCCTGCTGGCCGCCGGAGGCTTCCGCGACCTGACCCGCGTGGCCAGCGGCGACCCGCGCATGAGCCGCGACATGGTGGTGGAGAACAAGGCGGCGCTGCGCGAGGCGCTCAGACGCTTCAGGTTTCAACTGGACCGCCTGGAGGCTGACCTGGAGGACCCCGAGGAACTGCTGGCCGCCGCCCACGAGGGCAAGCGCACCCGTGACAGCCTGCCGGTGGTGCGCCGCAGCCTGCTGCCGCAGAAATATGATCTGGTGGTGGCCGTGCCGGACAGGCCCAACCAGATCGGCCTCGTGACCCAGACGCTGGGGGCCGCCGGGGTCAACATCAAGGACATTGAAGTGCTGGCAATCCGCGAGGAGGGCGGGGCGCTGCGCCTGGGCCTGGAATCCACCGACGCCGTGGCGCAGGCCACCAGCATCCTGCGTGGCGTGGGCCTGGAGGTTCGCGGGCGGGGCTGAGCGCTGACCGGCGCCCGGGCGGGGACAGCGTCCAGACGCCCGCTTCCGGGCATGCTCAGCCGGGCAGGCCGCCGCTTCCGGCAAATCCACTAGACTGCCTCCAGCGCACCCGTGATTTCCCATGACCCAGACCCGTTTTCCCCCCTCCGCTGAGCCTGAGCCGCAGTCGCTGCCGCCCATGCGGGAGGATCCCGACTTCGACCCGGATGTCGAGGGACTGATTCCCCCGTCGGAGGCCGAACCCGGCGGCGCGGACGACACGGGCCTCAAACTGACCGCCATCGACCTGTTCCGTGGCATCACCATTCTGGAAGTGGTGGCCCACCACACCTCAGGCCTGGCCCTGCGCTACGCGGTGCCCGACACCCTGAGCTTCATGCTGCTGCAGATGGTCAACCGCACACTGCATTTCGCCGTGCCCGCGTTCGTATTTCTGTCGGCGGTGGTGCTGACCCGCAGCCTGCTGAAGAACTTCCGGCCCGGACGGTATTTCTGGCGGCGGCTGACGCGCGGGGCGTGGCCATACCTGCTGTGGAGCGCGCTGTACATCGGCTGGTACGTCTGGACCGGGCAGCGCCCGGCCAGCACCCTGACCGATCCCGACAAGTGGCTGTTCTACCTGCAGTACGGCAAGGCCAGCTACCACCTGTATTTCCTGCTGGTGGCGCTGGAGGTGTATCTGGTGATTCCGCTGCTGCTGCCGCTGGCCCGCCGCAGGCCCCCGATTGGGCTGGCCCTGCTATTCGGCGCGGCGCTGCAACTGGGCATCTATTTCCTGAACCGCGAGTACCTGCGCCTGCCCTTTCCGGCCAGCAGCGTGTTGTGGTACATGCTGCCCATCACGGTGGGCGCAGCGGTGGGCGCAAGGCTCGACGAATTCCCGGCGTGGTGGCGCAAAAACCGCGTGTTCCTGATCGCGGCGGCGGCGCTGGCCTACGCGCTGTACCTGCCGCAGGCGCTGGCCTACGTGCGCGGCGAGCCGGTGGTCAGCGTGGTGTACTCCAGCCTCAGCTGGGCCTACACCACGCTGATGTCCCTGACGGTGCTGGGGGTGGCCTACAGCCTGCAGCGCCTGCGGCAGCCCTGGCGGGTCTTGCTGGGGACCACCGGCATGTTCAGCCTGCAGATCTACCTGATTCACCCGGCCCTGCTGCAGACGCTGGAGCGCATGCACGCGCCGGGCGGAGACCCGCTGGTCTTTGCCCTGACCACCGTAGGCTACTTTCTGGCCGCCCTGATCGTGCCGGCTCTGGTGGCCCTGTTGCTGGTGGACACTCGCCTGAGCCGGCTCGTGTTCGGGCGGTGAGGCGGGATGAACCGGCAAAGATCAAGGGCCGGTCAGTGTGGTGTCAGGCGCGGCGCGCTACATTCGGCAACGTTGTGAGTCGGTTTCTTTTCCTGATTGCGGTCCTGGCCCTGGGCGTTTCCCCGGTGGCGGGGGCCGCCGCACCGCCGCGGACCCCCACCGGCACGCTGGCCCAGCCGGTCGACTGGCTGCCGCTGGGTCAGCCGGGGCGCGAGTCGTTGCTGCGCATTCCAGACAGCTGTACCTACCTGCCCTGCCCGCTGGTGGTGGTCTCGCACCCCCGCAACCAGAGCGCGGCGCGGCTGCGCGACAGTGACACCTTCCAGGTTCTGACCGACACCCTGCTGGCCTCGCACTTCGCGGTGCTGCTCAGCGGCGACGGTGGCCCCACCACCTGGGGCAGCCCCCAGGCCCTCAAGGAGGTGGGCAAGGTGCACGCTGCGGCCCTCAAGCGCTTTGCCTGGAACGGCCACACCTACGCGCTGGGCATCAGCATGGGCGGCCTGATGGCGCTGCGCAGCGCCCTGCCCGGCAGCCCCTACCGCGTGGATGGCGTGGCCCTGATCGACGCCTGGACCGATCTGCGGGCGGCCTGGAACGCCTCGGCCAGCCGCCGTGCCGAGATCAGCGCGGCCTACGGCCTGCAGGGCGAGCCGCCGCCCAGCCTGGACCCCCTGATGCAGACCTTCAAGGCGCCCTACCTGCCGCTGTTCGTGGCCGCCAGCGTCAGCGACGGCACGGTTCCGGCCCTGACCAACGGTGAACGCCTGTTTCCGCACGCCTCCCTGGGCAGCAGCGAATTCGTGTCGCTGAGCGGTCCGCACCTGGGCGGCAACCGCTTCACGCGGGAGATGGCGCAGCGGCTGGTGGGCTTTTACAAACGGCTGGAAGACCGCGTGGCGATGAAATAGGGCAATGGGCCGGGGACACCCCCAGTCCATTCATTGGTGAGGTTCTCAGCGGAAAAGCGGCAGGGGGCTTCAAGGTCCCCTGCCGCTTGACCCGTCAGGTGGCCCGCCTCACATCGCCGCCGGAACCTCGATGCCGATCAGGTCCAGCGTTTCCTCGAAGGCCTGACGCAGACGGGCCACCAGCGCCAGCCGGGCCTCACGCAGTCCCTCCTCGGATTGCAAGACGTTGGTGGCGGGTTTGCCCTGCCGGTCCTTGGCGTTGTACCACGCGTTAAACGAGGTGGCCAGGTCCAGCGCGTACTGCGCCACCACATGCGGCGAGTGAACGCGCACGCTCTGGGCGACAACCTCGGGCAGCTTTGCCACCTGCTTGGCCAGAGTGAGATCAAGGTCCGGCACCATGTCCCAGTCGGCCCCAGTGCCGCCCACGGCAAAGCCTGCCTCCTGCCCCCGGCGGAGAATGTTGGCGGCGCGGACGGCGGCGTACTGGATGTACGGCGCGGTGTCGCCGTTCAGGGCCAGCGCCTGCTCCCAGCGGAAGTCGATCTTGCGCGTCGGCTCGGCCTTGAGCATGGCAAAGCGGATCGCGCCCAGGCCGATGCGGCGGGCAATCTCGTCGGCCCCGTCCTGCGCGCCCAGTTCGGGATTGACCTTCGCCAGCTCGATCAGGGCGCGTTTCTGCGCCTCGTCCATCGCGGCGTCGGCGCTGACGGTCACGCCCTTGCGCCCACTGATGGTCTGGCCTTCCAGGGTGACGAAGGCGTACGACAGGTGGACGCTGCGCTCCTTCATCCCACTGTGGCCGGCCACGCCCAGCGAACTGCGGACCACGGTCTGCGGGTGGTCCTGGCGCGAGTCGATCACGTTGATCACTTCCTCGGCGTGTCCGAAGCGCTTCTCCGTGTCCGGCTGACCGTCCGGCGCACTGGTCCAGACCGTGTGGCCCTCGGGGTCGGCCGTGAAGGGCCTGAATTTCATGCCCTCGAACAGCCCGAACTTCCAGAACTGGTAGCCGATGTCCTTGGCGGCGTACATGGCCGTGCCATCGGTGCGGATCAGCACGACCTGCGGCTCTTCCAGCCCTGGCATGAACTCGGACACGTCCATCACAAAGGCCCCGGCGTACTTGCCCTCGTTGGGGTAGGACGTGTATTTGCTGTCCTTCAGGATGGTCATGGCCTTGCTGAGAAACCCGCTGCCCACCACGTCGGACTCCCAGTTCAGCAGGTCGTAGCGGGCGCCCAGGCGAAAGCAGGTGTCCAGGTGGGCATGCACCACCTTCTCCACCTCTGCACGCAGTTCCCCGGCCTCCAGGCGGTGCATGATCTCGCGGATGCCGGGTTCCAGCTCCGCCTTGGCCGGATCGGCGTTCAGGCGCACGTAGCCCTCGCCCAGCCAGTGGTCGTACTTCTGCACGCCGTCCCACTTCAGGCCGTAATGCCCCACCGCAAAGATGGATTCGGCAGCCTGACGCCCGGTGTCGTCGATGTAATTCTGCACTTCCACGGTATGCCCGGCGGCGCGGAAGATGCGGGCCATGCTGTCGCCCAGCACCACGTTCCGCAGGTGCCCGACGTGCAACTCCTTGTTGGGGTTGACCGAGGTGTGCTCGATCACCACCTTGCCGCTCAGGCGGGGCATCTCGAAGGGACGCTCCACCACACCGCGCACGAACGCGCCCACGTCCACGAAGAAGTTCAGGAACGGCCCCGCCGCCTCGACCTTCCGGATGCCCGCGGGCAGTTGCACCGTCTGGGCCAGCTGCGCGGCGACCTGCGCGGGATTGCCGCCCACCGCCTTGGCAATCAGAAAGGCGGCGGGGGTGCCGTAATCGCCCGCCTTGCCTGCCGGGGTTTCCTGAATTGCGGCGTCCACCGCCGCGCCCATCTGCTGGGCCGCGGCTTCCACGGCGGTTTTGAGCTGTGCCTTGAGGTTCATAACGCCAGAGTCTAGAGCAGATAAAGCACTGACCCTCCCCTGCGGCGGCGGCATGGCCGGCCCGGCTTCCCGTAGCATACGGTTCATGCCTGAGCTGCCCACCTCTGAGGCCCCGTCCGTGGCGGTGGTCATTCCGGCCTACAACGAGGCCGACACGGTGGCGGACGTGGTGCGCGTGGCGCTGCAGCTCACGCCGCAGGTGGTGGTGGCCTCTGACGGCAGTGACGACAACACGGCCGCGGTGGCGCGTGCGGCGGGGGCCAGGGTGGTGGAACTGGCCGAGAACACCGGCAAGGGCGCGGCCCTGGCCTCGGCGCTGGCCGCCACCGCCGCCGAGTACATCGTGATGCTGGACGCCGATCTGACCGGGCTGACGCTGGACCATCTGCGGCGCATGCTGCGCCCGGTGATCAGCGGGGACCTGGACATGTGCATCGGCGTGTTTGAGGGCGGCGGCTTTGTCACCGACTGGGGCAACAAACTGACGCCCAACCTGAGCGGGCAGCGGGTCTGCCGCCGCGACTGGCTGATCGCCGTACCGCACCTGGGCGAGGAACGCTGGCCCGAACCGGCCATCACCCGCCACCTGAAAAGCACCGGGGCGCGCTGGGATTACGTGGAGTTGCCGCAGGTGGGACAGGTCTTGAAGGAAAAGAAGCGCGGCTTCTGGAACGGCGCGTGGGCCAGAACCCGCATGTACGCCGACCTGCTGACCTTCCGGGCGCGGCGCAAGAGACCGTGATGGGCCTGCTCTGACCTGACGCCTCTGTCTGGCCTGAGCGGCCCGACGCCTGCGTTAGCGCCCAGCCCCCGTCCGGGTCCTGATCAGCCCTCGTCGATCTGACGCAGCTTTTCCATGCGTTCCGCCAGTTCCGGCAGGTCCAGGGCCCGCAGAGATTTAACGGCGCGGCCCAGACCCGGCCCGTCGATGCGGTTCTGGTTCCAGCCGGCGATCAGCATGGCCAGGCCCTGCAGGGCGTCGCCCATAGTCTCCTTGTGGAACATGGCGGCCAAGTTCCCCGCCTGCGCGGGCTGGGTCTGCTGCACCTGCGCCTGCACGTCCAGCACCACCTGCATGAACACGGGGTCCAGGCGGGCGCGGTCATCGGGGGAAATGGGCTTGCTGGCAGCGGTCCGGGCGTCCTGGGTCATGCGGGCAGTGTAGAGGCTCGCGGCGGCAACGCAGCTCACGTCTCTCCTCTGCCTGTCATTCCAGCGTGAGGGCCAGCATGAGAGACTGGCCCCCGTTATGCTGGATATCCTGCTGGTTCAACTGTCCAAACCCAGCGTGTGGCTGTGGCTCGCCATTGCGCTGGTCATCTCCTACGCCATCCACCGTTTTGGCCGCCTGCTGCTGCGCATGCTCAGAGACCAGATCGGCGCCCGCATGATGCTGGTCCTGAACTGGCTGTGGCTGCTGGTGGTGGTGGGCAGTTACGTTGCCTACGCCACCTACAAGATCTACCTGCCCAACGTCCCGGTGCTGTTCGCGCTGGGCCAGAACATCGCCGAGGGGTTCCGCAACACCGCCGGACAGGCCGTGGTGATCGTGGCGCTGGCGCTGATCGCGTGGCGCATGGTGGGCAACTTCAGCGACCGCATCGTCTCGGACGACGAGTTCAACCGCCGTAACGTGCGCGTCCAGACCCTCAAGGGCGTGGTGGAAAGCACCCTCAAGGTCATCATCATCATCATCAGCCTGATTGCGGCCCTGCAGGCCCTGGGGGTCAACGCCACCAGTCTGCTGGCCGGGGTCTCGGTGCTGGGCCTGGCGGTGGGCTTCGGGGCACAGAGCCTGATCAAGGACGTCTTCACGGGCTTTTTTATCCTGCTTGAAGACCAGTACGGGGTGGGAGACGTGATCACCGTCAACAGCGGTACCCTCAGCGGCAACGTGGAGCAGCTGAACCTGCGCGTCACAGTTCTGCGCGCCCTAGACGGCACGGTACACATCGTGCCCAACGGTCAGATCAACACCGTCAGCGTGAGCAGCAAGGACTGGAGCCGGGTGGTGGCCACCGTGGACGTCACCTATCAGGCCAACATCAACGAGGCCCTGCGCGTGCTCAAGGCCGTCAGCGATGAGCTGTACGCCGAGGAGGAGTGGCGGCGCTACTTCCTGGAAGAGCCTGAGATTCAGGGCGTCACGCAGCTTGCCCCGGACGGCGTGACCCTGCGCGCCCTGTACAAGGTGCTGCCCAAGAGCCAGTACGCCGTGGGACGCGAGTTCAACCGCCGCATCAAGATCGCCATGGATCAGGCGGGCATCGAAATTCCCTTCCCGCAGCGCAGCCTGAACTTCGGCGGCGCACCCATCGAGATCCGCTTGACCCGCGACGACAGCGGGCACGGGCCGCCCGAACAGAACCGCACCCAGTCACCCGTCAAGCCCAGCGAAACGCGTGACCCGGAGGAGGAGGACTGACGGTGGCCGCGGGGGTGGGACGCACGCAAGACATTATCCGCTGCGCCCCATCCCTCTAGGACAGCTTCACGCCAGGCTGGCGGTCCCCGGCTTGCTGAGGCTGACAGGCGCGGGATCGGCCAGCTGACCGCCGGCCAGCAGAGTGGAGAACTCCTCGCCGTAGAGGGTTTCACGCGCCATCAGCACGCGCACGATCTCGTGGACGGCGGCCAGATGCTCGCGCACCAGGGTCAGCACCCGCCCGTAGGCGGCGTCGATCAGGGCGCGCACCTCCTCGTCGATCTGCTGGGCGGTGGCTTCCGACATGGGCTGCATCTGTGGGCCGCCGCCCAGGTATCCGGTCCCATCGGAGGCCAGCGCCACCTTGCCGATGCGGGCGCTCATGCCCCACTCGGTGACCATGCGCCGGGCGATGCCCGTGGCCTGCTGAAAGTCGTTCTGCGCGCCGGTCGTGACCTCGCCGTAGATGACCTCCTCGGCGGCGCGGCCCGCCAGCGCCACGGCAATCATGTCTTCCAGCGCCGGGCGGGTGACGTGCAGCCGGTCGTCGGCGTCGGGCATCATGAAACCCGCTGCCCGGCCCCGCGGCACCACCGTCAGCTTGTTGACGCGGTTGGCGTGGGGCAGCAGCTGGGCGGCCAGGGCGTGGCCCACCTCGTGGTAGGCCGTGACCTTGCGGTCCGCCTCACGCACCACCAGACTGCGCCGCTCCGGGCCCATCAGCACCCGGTCTCTGGCCTCGTCCACATCCCGCCCGGTGATGCGGTTGCGCCCCTGCCGGGCCGCCTGCAGGGCGGCCTCGTTCAGCAGGTTCTCCAGATCCGCCCCCACCATGCCCGCCGTGCGCCGGGCAATCACCCCCAGGTCCACGCTGACGTCCAGCGGCTTCTTGCGCGCGTGGATTCTCAGGATGTGTTCGCGCCCGCGCACGTCGGGGGCGTCCACCACCACCTGACGGTCAAAGCGTCCCGGACGCAGCAGCGCGGCGTCCAGCACGTCCGGGCGGTTGGTGGCGGCCAGGATAATCACCTCCTGGCCGCTGGAAAAGCCGTCCATCTCGACGAGCAGCTGGTTGAGGGTCTGCTCGCGCTCGTCGTTGCCGCCCTGCATGCTGACCCCGCGCTTGCGGCCCACAGCGTCGATCTCGTCGATAAAGACGATGCAGGGGGCACTCTTGCGCGCCTGCTCGAACAGGTCCCGGACGCGGGCGGCGCCGACGCCGACGAACATCTCGACGAAGTCCGAGCCGCTGATGGAGAAGTACGGCACCTTGGCTTCCCCGGCGACGGCCTTGGCCAGCAGGGTCTTGCCGCTGCCGGGAGGACCGACGAGGAGAACACCGTGGGGAATGCGGGCGCCGAGCTGGTGGTACTTCTCGGGCTGGCGCAGGAAGTCGACGACTTCCTGCAGGTCCTGCTTGGCCTCGTCGCAGCCCGCGACGTCGGTGAAGTTCAGCTTGATCTGCCCCTCGGCAATCACCGCTGCCTTCGATTTGCCAAAATTGCTCGCGGCGTTGCTGCCGCCGCCCGCGCCGCGCATGCTGCGCCACAGCACCACCAGGATCAGGGCAATCAGCACCAGCGGCAGCGCCTGGGTGATCCAGGCAAAGGGTGAGCCCCCCGCCACCACCCGCAGCGGCACGTTGGCCGCGCGGATCCGCTCCAGCGTCGCGCCGTCCGGCGGCACCACCAGCGCCCGCACCATCGGCGAGGACGTCGGGCTGGCCAGGAAGGTCACGCTGGCGTTGCCGGCGCTGTCCAGCCGCACCGAGCCCACCCGGCCCTCCTCCAGGTCATTAAAAAACCGGTTGGTGTTGTAAGGCCCCGCACTGCTGGGGCCGCCCAACACGGCCGAGGGGGCAGCGCTCGGCTGTGCGGCGCTGGAAAACGTCCCTTCCCCCTGGGCCAGGGCTGTAGACGGCGCGGCACAGCACAGCAGCGACAGCAACACCAGGGAACGTGCGGCGCGGGTCATGCGTCATGCTATGCCAGCCGCGACGGCGCCAACCGTCAGCGGGGGCAGTATCTCCCGCCCGGCTGCAGCCCTGGAAACGCCCGACTCTGAACTGTCCGCCGCCCTGCTCTCAGCTTCCCGTCAGGCTCGCCGCCTATGCTGCGAGGTATGCGTACACTCCTTCTGCTCGGCACGCTGGCCCTGGGGCTCAGCGCCTGCACCGTGACGGTCCGGCCCGATGCCAACGCCAGCGTTCAGATTCAGGGGCAGCGCAGCAACCTGATCACTGGCCTGCGGCCCGACCGGGGCGAGGGCAGCACCTACGCCGTGGGCGAGGCCGTGCGCTTTCAGTTCAGTGCCCGTACCCCCGGCTACGTGACCCTGATCGCCCTGCAGAGCAACGGCTACGCCAGCGTGCTGGCCCAGAACGTCTACGTGAACGCCGGAACCACCTTCTTCCCGCGTGCCCAGGACGGCGTGATGTACAACCTCGCCGAGCCGCGCGGCATCCAGCGTGTGCGCGCCATCTTCACCCGTGTGCGCCCCACCACCAACATTGTGCTGAGCGGCACCTACGACGGCAACCGCTGGAACTCGGTGACCACCACGTACTTGGATCCCTACGCGGTGGGAGACCGCGACGTGCAGGAAACGTTCCTCTATATCCGCTAGAAACCCTGTACATCCGCCAGAAACGAGGCCTGAGCATACCCCCTCCGCCATGGAGGGGGCTTTTTTTGCTCCGGTCTGCCCGCGCGCTAGCCTGCGGGCATGACCCCGCCCCTGACCTTTGCCGACGCCAGCGCCCGTGTGGACGCGTACATCTCGCAGTTCAGGGAGGGGTACTTCCCGCCGCTGCTGCTGATGGCCCGCCTGACCGAGGAGGCGGGCGAGGTGGCCCGCGTCATTGCCCACGAGCACGGCAAGACGCCCAAGCCCGGCGAGGGGGCGGGCGATCTGGAACTGGAACTTGCGGACCTGCTGTTCGTGATGATGTGCATGGCCAACGAACGCGGCATCAGCCTGGAGCGCGGGTTTGCCCGCATGATGGACAAGGTGGAAACGCGCGACGCCCACCGCTGGACCCGCAAGGACGGAGAGGGCGCGTGAGGGCCGATCCGCGCTATCCCCTGGGGCCGATGCCCACGCCGCTGGAATTGAGCGTGCAGGAGCGCCAGACAGCCCTGGAGCACCTGCGCCGCCTGTCGGGCGACCTGCGGGCCGCCGTCGCCGGCCTGAGCAACACGCAACTGGACACCCCCTACCGTGACGGCGGGTGGACCGTGCGGCAGGTGGTCCACCACGTAGCCGAGAGCCACATGAACGCCTTTGTGCGGGTCAAGCTGGCGCTGACCGAGGAGAACCCCACCGCCAAGCCCTATGAGGAAGACCGCTGGGCGGCGTTGCCGGACCGCCTGCTGCCACCGGAGGTCAGCCTGACGCTGCTGGAGGCCCTGCACGCCCGCCTGCTGCCGGTGCTGGAAGGCGTGGCCGTGACCGACTGGCGCCGCCCATGGACCCACCCCGCCCAGGGCCGCACCTACACGCTGGACACGCTGCTGGCCATGTACAGCTGGCATGGGCGGCACCACGCCGCGCACATCACGGGCCTGCGTGAGCGCCAGGGCTGGTAATGCAGCACGGCGAGAAGACGCACGTTGAAGTGCACCTGAAAGCCGCCGGGGTGGTCATCCTGAATGCGGCGGGCGACATCCTGCTGGTACGCGAACTCGGGACCGCCGGGCAGATGGACAAGGCCGGGCTGTGGCACATTCCCAGCGGCACGGTGGAGGTCGGCGAGAACCCCGAGGACACCGCCGTGCGCGAGGCTTACGAAGAAACCGGCTTGCGGGTCACGCTCACGCGCTTTCTGGGCGCGTACCTGGGCCGCTTTCCGGACGGCGCGTTTGTCCTGCGGCACGTCTGGCTGGCCGAACCCCAGCCGGGGCAGACGCTGCGGCCCACCTTCGCCCATGAGGTGGCGGAGGCCCGCCACGTGGCCCGGGCGGAGTTTGACGCGCTTTACGCTGCCGGACAGATCCGCATGTACCAGACGAAACTGTTTTACGACGATGCGCTGCGGGAAGTGGCGAGGACCTGAGCGTCAATCCCACCCACCTCTCCATTCTGCCCCCGGCGACACGGTAGGCTGCGCCGCATGACCCGCGCTGCCCCTGCCCCCACCGATCCGGTCACGGCTCCCGTGCAGCGGGCCTACGACCGCTACGGGCGGCAGGCCGACAAATGGCAGGCGGGCTACCGCGCACGCGGCGGCAAGATCTTCTGCGGCGCGGGGTGCTTTCAGTGCTGCAACATGCCCATCCGGGTCTCGCTGGCCGAGGCGATCATCACCGCCCGCGCCATCGACGGCGCACAGGCGGTGGCCGTGGAGGCGCACGCCCGCGCCGCCCTGAAGAATGCCCGCACCGCCAGGGACGACGCCCAGTACGTGCAGCGTCACCGGCAGGAGGTGGGGTTCTGCCCGCTGCTGGACCGTGAGAACGGGGCCTGCACCCAGTACGAGGCGCGGCCCACCCGCTGCCGCGACACCTTCAGCGCTTTTCCGGCCCACTACTGCGCCGAGGGCACCTGGGAGGCCATGAACGCCCGCGAGAAACGCGAGTACCACCGCGAGGTGGCGCGCACCCCAGGCACCGACGGCGAGTGGCACTTTATCGCGCCGCTGGAACACCTGTCGGAGCCGGTCTGGGTGGCCGCGTCCAAGAGCATGCGTGCCGCGTGGGGGCTAGAGGTCTGGGGCGACTTCTGGCTGCTGACCACGCTGGCGGCCGACGCGGGTTTCATGGCGCGGGTGCAGCGCGGCGACGGGCGCGGGGCGTGGCAGGTGGCCAGCGGACGGGGGCTGGCGCACCGCGAACTGCTGCAAATCGAGTAGTGTTCCCGGCCCGCTAGGCCCGGCGACTTCTTGAGCGGCCTGAGCGGGGGCGGGAGCGCTGAACCCGCAGCTTCCTCACGCCCTGCCGCAACCCGTGATCGGGCCGGATGCCGTCGGCAATCAGGTGCAGCCACTGGCTGAGGAAGTAGCCCAGCACCAGCGGCAGGATGAATTTCAGGCTGATCGGCTGCGGAATGGCAGGCAGCGTCAGGCCGGGAACGGCGTAGCGCAGCACCCCCACAATCAGCGTGAGCAGCAGGGCGAGGTACGCCAGACGGGTCAGCGGGCCGATCACCCAGCTGTGCGACAGGCCCCGGTGCCGGAACAGCTTGCCGTACGGCACCCACAGGAAGCCCAGCAGCCCCCAGTAACGCTTGCTGTCCACCCGTCCGTCGGCCAGGTCCAGGTCCGGCGACAGCAGAAATGTCCCGGCAGCGTAGGCCACGGTGAAATTCAGCGCCTGCACCGGCGTGACCGTCAGCAGCTCCTGGCGGCTGAGGATCAGGGCAGCGGCGGCCAGCACGCTGTAGGCCGCGATATTGATCAGGTTGTGGACACGTCCGCTGGGCACGGCCCCATTGTGCTGTGCTGGAAGGGGATTGTGCCAGCCTACCCGCCGCGCCTCCCCCCCGGCCTCCCCGGCGCGGAGGCGCGGCAGGTTCACGCAGCGCCCACGCCGATACGCCATGCTGGGCACAGATGGCCCGCACCTCTCTGCCCACCCTGACCGCGCTGATGTCCCTGAGCCTGGTGTTGTCTGCCTGCACCCCGGCTGACGCGCCGCCACTCCCCCCCACCGCGCTTGAGGACCTGGCGCTGAACCTGGGGGGGGCGCCCAGCACCCAGGCCTCGCGGCCGTTCACGGGTGAATGGACCGTGACCGACGTGCCCGACTGGCTGCAGGTCACGCCGCGCTCGGGCCAGGGGGACGTGGGCCTTCGGGTCAGCGCCGACCGCGGGGCAGGCACGCCCCTGGCCGCGGACCAGCCGGTCCTGAGCGGCCAGATCAAGATCACCTGGAAAACGGGAACTGGCACGGCACAGGGCGGAACCGCCACTTGGACCGTGAAGGCCGACCAGTACGTCCTGACGGGCCGACTGCGCGAGGAGGCCAGCGCACAGGGCCAGGATCTGCGCGTGGGCCCTGGCGCCGGCACCCCTCCATCCAGTACACCGCAGGCGCGCGGCATCATCGTCAAGTACCGGGAGGCGGGGGATGCCGCCGGGGTCAGGGGGCGAGGCGCGGTGACCGAACGGGCGGGCACCCTGCTGCGGGCGGCGGCCCTGAACGTGACCCTCAGCCGCCCGCTGTCGGGGCGCAGCGTGGAGGTGCAGGTCGGGGACGTGGCGGCGGCCCTGCGGGTGCTGCGTGCCGATCCACAGGTGGAATACGCCGTTCCCAACGCCATCCTGCATGCCCAGACCGTGCCGCGCCCGCCCGGCAGCCAGAAGCTGCCGCTGGTTCAGCCGCTGGAACCGTCGGACCAGTACGCCGCGTTGCAGTGGCCCTTCCGGCTGCTGGGTTACCCCGCCGTGTGGCGCGACATGGAAGGCGGCGCGTACACCCGGCCCGTGACGGTGGCCGTGGTGGACAGCGGCGTGCGCTACGACCACCCGGACCTGGCCGGCATGCTGTGGAAGCCGGGTGAGGGAGCCCTGGACCTGCTGACCGAGGCCGACAACGGGGATGGGGACGGCGTGGACACCGACCCTACCGATGCGGGCGGGCGGACCCGCCAGACCAGCAGCCACGGCACCCACGTGACCGGGATCATCGCGGCGCGCTGGGGCCAGAACGCGCCCTCCTGCGCGGCCTGCAGCCCCACCGGCGTGGTGGGCGCGGTCCGGCGGGCCAACGTCCGGGTGCTGCCCATCCGGGTGATCGACGCGGCGGGCAACGCGGCCACCAGCGACGTGGTCCTGGCCGTGCGCTACGCCGCCGGACTGCCCATCACGCTGCGTGACCCGGCCACCCAGCAGACCACCACCCTGGTCAATCCGCGGGTGGCCGCCGTGATCAACCTGAGCCTGGGTGCCCCCATCAGCGCCGACACGGCGCGGCCCATGTGCGAGGCCATCCAGGCCGCCAGCGACGCCGGAGCGCTGGTGATCGTGGCGGCAGGCAATGGATACGACACCACGCCGTATTACCCGGCCGCCTGCGCGTCGGCGGTGGCGGTGGGCAGCGTGACCTTGTCCGGCGGCAGCGCCCCCAAGCATGCGGTCTACAGCAACGCCTACCCGGCCGTGCAGCTCAGCGCGCCGGGCGGCACTGATCCGGTGCGCGACCCCGGCACCTTCAACGGCGGCGTCTTCAACGGTCAGCCGTTCCCCGATCTGGTGCTGTCCACCGGCTGGGACTACGCCCGCAACGAGCCGAACTACATGGCCGAGGCCGGCACCAGTCAGGCCGCCCCGCAGGTGGCCGCGCTGGCCGCGCTGCTGCTGAGCAAGGGCGTGACCAGCACCGCCGCCTCCACCCTGGCCCGCCTGGGCGCCACCGCCACCGATCTGGGCGCGGCCGGGCGCGATCCGCTGTATGGCCTCGGCATGATCAATGCCGCCGCCGCGCTGGGGGCACCGGCCATCAGCGACACGCTGGGCCTGCGCCTTCAGGATTCACGCGGGCTGGTCTTCCAGCCCGCCGTCGACGCCCTGGGCCGCTTCCGTGCCTACCTGGGCGACGGCACCTACAACGTCATCGGGGGCCGCGACCGCGACGCCAACGGCATTTACGGCGAAGTGGGCGAGCCCCGCGCCGAGCGGTCCGTCACCCTGGAACCGGCGACCCCGCAGATAGACGTGGGCGACCTGCTGCCAGAATAAGGCAGTAGACAGGCTGGCCCGGGCAAGATCCCGCATCTGCTGTCCGGCAAAGAAACCCCTGAGACAAACAGGCTCAGCCGTTGACGTCGATCACGGTGCGCCCCCGCACCTGCCCGGCCAGAATCTGCGGGGCCAGTGCAGTGACCTCCGACAGGCCGTGCGTGCGGGTCACACTGGCCAGTCTGGAAGCGGGCAGGTCACGGGCCAGACGGGCCCAGG
Source organism: Deinococcus aerolatus (assembly GCF_014647055.1). Classification (NCBI taxonomy): domain Bacteria; kingdom Thermotogati; phylum Deinococcota; class Deinococci; order Deinococcales; family Deinococcaceae; genus Deinococcus; species Deinococcus aerolatus. The sequence continues at coordinate 267,440 of NZ_BMOL01000001.1, forward strand.
CGGCCTCGCGGCGGGGCTGCGGGCAGGTCACGCTGTCGATGCCCAGCAGGGACACGCCGCGCAGAATCAGCGGAAAGACGGTGGTGTTCAGCCCGGTGCCGCCGGCGATGCCGCAGACCACCAGCGCTCCGTGCGTGCGGGTGGAGGCGTACGCGCCCGCCAGCGTCTCGCCGCCCACACTGTCCACCACGCCGCTCCAGCGCTCCTTTTCCAGCGGGCGTTTCATGGCTGGCAGCTCCTCGCGGGGGATGATGGTGGACGCGCCCAGTTCGCGCAGGTACGCCTCCTCCCCGCTGCGCCCGGTGCTGGCGGTGACGGTGAAGCCGGCGGCGCTCAACAGGGCGATGGCCGTGCTGCCCACACCGCCCGCCGCGCCCGTGACCAGGACCTCGCCGTCGCCGGGACGTACGCCCGCGTCTTCCAGGGCCATCACCGCCAGCATGGCCGTGAAGCCCGCCGTGCCCACACTCATGGCCCAGACGGCGTCGGTGCCGGCCGGCTGACGCACCAGCCAGCCGGCCTCGGCGCGGGCGTGCGTGGCGTAGCCGCCGTCCTGCCGCTCGCCGATGCCCCAGCCGGTCAGGATCACGGCGTCGCCCGGCGCGTGGATGCCGCTGCGGTCTTCCAGCACTGTGCCTGCCAGATCGATGCCGGGGGTCATGGGCACGCTGCGCAGGATGCCCTGCCCGGTCACGGCCAGCCCGTCTTTGTAGTTCAGGCTGGAGTACGACACCGCGATCAACACGTCGCCGTCGGGCAACGCGGACAGGGGAAGGGTCTGCAACTCGGCGCGGCGGCGCTCGCCGTCCTGGGTGACGCGCAGGGCGCGGTAGGTGTCGGGGGGGGTGGGCATGGACATGGGGAACCTCCAGGGGGAAGGCGGTAAAGGGGGGGTGGCCGAGGCGCAGAGTAGCGCCTGCAGCGCGGCCCCGCCCGTCCACAATTCCAGGCCGGGCGGCGGCCCCGGTGTGTTACACTTTTTGCTGCTATGGAGCCTCCCAGTTTCGGCTCTTCCCTAGTGCCCGGTGAAACCCGCCTCAGGGCGGCGTTTTTGCTGTGGCAACGCAGTTGTGTACTGCGGCAGCACAGGTCCTGGATCACGCAACATCACCGGTCACCGACTCCCCTCCTCGCGGAGCGGGCGGGCAGCATGTGCCATGCGGATGACCGGGGCGCGGTTACGGAGCGCGCCCATTCATGAATGACATTCTCGGAATAATCGCGTTGTTCGCCCTGGTCCTGATGAACGGCTTTTTTGTGGCCGCAGAATTCTCGCTGGTCAGCGTGCGCCGCACGCGCATTGACCAGCTGGCCGATGAGGGCAACGCCACCGCCAAGATCACCCAGCGGGCCCTGAAAAACCTGGACCTGTACATCGCCGCAACCCAGCTGGGCATCACCATGGCCAGTCTGGCCATCGGCTTCGTGGCCGAACCGGCCATCGAGCATCTGGTGGCCCCGCTGCTGTCGGGCACCTCGCTCAGCGAGGGCCAGATCCGGGGCATCTCCTTTGGAATCGCCTTTGCCCTGAGTACCATCCTCCACATCGTGTTCGGCGAGCTGGCCCCGAAAAGCTGGGCGCTGCAGCGGGCCGAGCAGGTGGCCATGGTGGTCACGCGCCCCCTGCTGTTCTTCACGGCCCTCTTCAAGTGGGCCATCATCCTGCTCAATGCCATGGGCAACGGCGTGGTGCGGCTGTTCGGCCTGCGCGGCGTGGCCGGGCATCACGCCGCGTACTCGGAAGAGGAGATCCGCATGATCGTCGGCGCGTCGAGCCAGGAAGGCGTGCTGGAAGACGGCGAGCGCGAACTGGTCTACAACGTCTTTGACCTGTCGGACACCACCGTGCGCGAGATCATGACCCCGCGCGTGGACATGGTGGTGGTGGACGGCGCCTCGCCGCTGCGCCGCATGCTGGAGCTGAACGCCGAGCACAGCTACTCGCGCGTGCCGGTGTACCAGGACACCGCCGACAACATCGTGGGCATCGCCCACAGCAGCGACGTACTGCGCCATCTGGACGAGCTGGACACCATGACCATCTCCGACGTGATGAGGAAGGTCTTCTTTGTGCCCGAAGGCATGAAGATCAAGGACCTGCTGGCCAAGATGCGCGAGAAGAAGTCGCACCTGAGCGTGGTGGTTGACGAGTTCGGCGGCACGGCGGGGCTGGTCACGCTGGAAGACGCCCTGGAGGAGATCGTGGGCGAGATCTACGACGAGACCGACGAGGAAGAACTGCCGCTGTTCGAGCTGGTGGGCGAGGGCGTGTACCTGATCGACGGCGGCATGATCGTGCACGAGGTCGAGCAGATTCTGGGCAGCAACCTGGAAGACGGCGAGGCCGAGTTCGACACCCTGGGCGGATTCATGACCTCCCATTTCGGGGACATTCCCGAGGTGGGCTACACCTTCCTCCACGAGGGCTGGGCCTTCACGGTCGAGGAGGCCGACGAGCGCCGGGTCAGCCGCGTGCGCGCCGAGCGGGTCACCGATCCCGGCCCGCTGGCCCTGACCGAGGAGGCAAGCAATGGCAAAGACTGATGGAGACCCCAACGCCCTGGGCCTTGCCCCGGACCCGCACCTGCTGGCCGCCGCGAAAGCTGCCTTTGGCCGGGCCTACGCCCCCTACAGCAAATTTCATGTCGGCGCGGCCCTGAGAACCCCCGACGGACAGGTCTTCAGCGGCGCCAACGTGGAGAACGCCAGCTACGGCCTGGGCCGCTGCGCCGAGCAGTCGGCGGTGCAGGCCATGGCCACGGCGGGGGCGCGGACCTTCACGGATCTGGTGGTCTACGCCGAGTCCAGCCCGCCCGCCAGCCCCTGCGGCGCGTGCCGTCAGGTGCTGTACGAGTTCGCCCCCGACGCCCGCGTGGTCTGTGTCAATGCCGGAGGCGAGATCGTGAGCGGCTTGGTGCGCGACTTTCTGCCGCACGGCTTCCGGCTGGAGGAACGCGACGACGGGCACGGGGTGGGAACGCAGTAGCGAGCCGCCTCTCCAGCCGGCTTCCCCCCTTGCGGCCCCCTGGCCCAGAGGGGGCTTTTCCTTTTCGGCTAGCGCTCCCCCGTCTCCTCCAGCCGCCGGTCCAGCAGCGCCGCCTTGCCCAGCGCGTTCCACTCGTCCGGGCCTTCCAGCAGCGGCTCCAGCCCGCGCAGGTAGGCGGCCTGCGCGATCAGGTAGGCGCTCAGGGGCGTGGTCAGGAACTGAAACAGCAGCACCGCCGCCAGCCTTGAAAGGGCCTCGGTCTGGGCGAATTCCAGACTCACGCCGATGAAGATGCCTGCCGATCCCAGCGTGATCAGCTTGCTGCTGGCGTGCAGCCGCGAATACAGGTCTGGAAAGCGCACCAGCCCGATGGCCGCCGTCAGCACGAAAAAGGCCCCCAGCAGAATGGGGATGTCACGGGCCGCGTCGAAATCGCTCATGGCTGGCCCTGTGGCTTCACGGGGTTTCCGGCACTCAGAGCCTGCCTCACTTCATCACCCGGCCCAGCAGCAGGTAGCGCGTCAGGGCCACGGTGCTGAGAAACCCCAGCAGACTCAGCACCAGCGCGGCGTCCAGCATGACGATCAGGCGGAACTTGACGGCGATCAGGGCGATCAGCACCACCAGATTGACGCTCAGAAAATCGAAGGCCATGATCCGGTCCCCCCAGCTGGGGCCGCGCAGCACGCGCACCGTGACCAGCAGGACCGACAGCGTGACGATGCCCAGGGCCAGATTGATGATCATGCGGTGTCCTCCTGAAGTTCGGCGCTCTGGCCGTACAGCGGCAGCAGGGCGTCTTCCACCTTCTTGAGACTGGCCCGCGCCTCGCGCACGCTGCCCATACCGATGGTGTGGGCATACAGCACGGTCCGCTCGGGGTTGAAGCCCATCGCCACCGAGCCGGGCATCAGCGTGATGGTGGCGGCCAGGAGCGTCTGCCCGTTGTCGCCGCGCAGGCGCAGCGGGTAGGCGATGATCATGGGGTGCAGCGGCGGATGCGGGCGCAGGGCAAACAGCGCCACCTGCACGTTCGCCGCCGTCAGCTCGCGGATGAAGAACAGCGCGAAACGGACCACCGCCAGGGTGCGCCGCACGTACCCGCCCGTGCCCAGCGACAGCGGAAAGATACTCAGGATGGCGAAGCCCAGCAGCACGCCGATGGCCAGCTCACGCAGGCTGAATTCCCCCACGAACAGCGTCCACACGATGGCCAGCAGGATATTGAGCGACAGGCCTCTCATGGTCCGTCCTCCGGCTCCTGGACCTCGTCACCCTTGGGGCGGTCCGGCAGGTTCAGGGGCTGGTCGCCCAGCACGCCCAGAATGTAATGGCCGTTGCTGCCCAGTTCATCGGCGGTGCCGCGTGCGTAGCCCAGCAGCGGCCCGGCAAACAGCGCCAGCGCGGCCACCAGCGCCGAGGCCAGGTAGGCGGGCAAACGTTCCGGCCAGCGGACCCGCCGCACAGGCTCGCTGACCGGATGACGCCCCCAGAAAAAGCCGCTCCAGACCCGCAGCAACGCGTACAGCGTGATCAGGCTGCTCAGCAGGGCGCTGGCGGTGGCGACGTAGGCCAGCGTGGTGCCGCCCTCCAGCCCGGCGCGGACCAGATCGAACTTGGCGACGAAGCCCGCGCTGGGCGGCAACCCCGCCACGGTCAGGGCACACAGCAGAAAGCACGCGGCCAGCAGCGGCAGAAACTCGATAAAGCCGCGTGCCCGCACCAGCCGGGTGCCGCTGGCCCGCTCCGCGACGGCGGCGATCAGGAACATCGCCAGGGTCACCACCACGCTGACCGCCAGGTACGCCAGGCTGGCCCGCAGGGCGTCCGGCGAGTTCAGCCCCAACCCGAAGGCCAGGTATCCCACCGACCCCACCACCGTGAATGACAGGATGCGCCGCCACTCGCGCTGGCTGACCGCCCCCAGCGCCCCGTACAGCATGGTCACGGCGCCCAGCATCAACAGCAGCGTGTTGGGCAGTTCCGGATCCTGGTTGAAGACGGTGGTGAACACCCGGATCAGGGCGTACAGCCCCACCTTGGTCAGCACCGCTGCGAAGAACGCGCCGGTGGCCGGGGGAACCGCCGGATAGGTGCCGGGCAGCCAGAACCCCAGCGGAAACAGCGCGCCCTTGGCCGCGAACACGATCAGCAGCAGCACGCCCACGGCGGTCACGGTGGTGTTTGGCCCCAGCGCCGCGCTGCGCTGTGCCAGATGCGCGAAATTCAGCGTCCCCAGCGTGCCGTAGGTCAGCCCGCAGGCCACCACCAGCAGCGCCGAGGCCGACAGATTCATCACGATGTAGCGGAAACCCTCGCGCAGCTGTTCGCGGGTGGACCCCAGCACGGTGAGGGCGTAGCTGGCCACCAGCATGACCTCGAAGGCGACGAACAGGTTGAACAGGTCCCCCGTCAAAAAGGACAGCTGCACCCCCGCGAACAGGAACGAGGTCAGGGCAAACGAGTGGTGCCGCTCGCGCACCGGGTCCGGCTGCGCGGCCATCAGCCAGACGGTGAACACGCCGCACACGGCGGCCAGCGTGCTCATGAAAGACCCCAGCCGGTCCGCCGCCATCACGATGCCGAAGGGGGCCTTCCAGCCGCCCAGTTCGCTGACCAGCACGCTGCCCAGCGTCGCGTTCATCAGCAGCAGCGCGAAGACCAGCGTGAGCAGGGCCGAAGCCAGCGCCAGCGACACGCGCCAGCCGCGCCGCATCGGCAGCAGCAGCAGCAGCCCCAGCCCCAGCGGCGTCAGGATCGGCGCGAGAGGCAGCGCCGAGAGCAACACGCCGTTCACCGCATCACCCCCCGCAGCCGCTCAAGCTCGGCCACATCGCCGTGGTCCGCTTCCGGCGTGTCGGGGCTGAGGTGTTCGGGGTCGGCGTGCTGGCCGTCGGGGCCGTCGGGGTTGCGGGCCAGATTGTCCCCAAAGGCCGCCACGTCGTCGTGCCCGGCCACCTGATAGGCCCGCAGCGCCACCGTCAGCAGCAGCGCCGTGGTGCCAAAGCCGATCACGATGGCGGTCAGCACCAGCGCCTGCGGCAGCGGGTCCACGTACGGTCCCTCCAGCGTCAGCAGCGGCGGCGACTCCTCGCGCAGCCCGGCCACCGTCAGGATCGCCAGATTGACCCCGTAGGCGATGAAGGTCAGCCCCAGCACCACACGAATGATCGTGCGCGACAGCAGCAGAAAGACGCCGGCCGACACCAGCAGACCGATCAGAACAGCAAAAAGGGTTTCCATTACGTGGCCTCCGGCAGGGCGGCCCGCTGGTTCAGACTGGCGCAGCAGCCGCCAGCCCGGTCCGGCCTTCTCTCGCCACGGATGCACGGCGTCCCGGCCTTGAACTTCTGTACTCTCCTGACGCTCAGAGTCCTGCTCCTCATCCGTCCCCCTCCACCCGTTCGGTGGGCTGCACCTCGATCAGGTCGTAGGCCAGCGAGAGCCCCACGCCCACCACCACCAGAAACACGCCCAGATCGAACAGCAGGGCCGTGGCCCACTCGAACTCGCCGGTCAGGGCGGTGGTGATGTAGCCGTAGTCGGACTTCAGGAAGGGGCCGCCCAGCAGATACGGCACCAGCCCGGTCGTCAGCGACAGGGCCAGCCCCCAGGGAATGACCTTCGTGGGATCGGCCCGCAGGGCGCTGTCGCCGTTGGCGATGCGGTGCAGGATCAGGGCACCCACGGTCATCAGGCCCGCGATGAAGCCCCCGCCGGGGGCGTTGTGCCCGCGCCACAACAGCAGCAGCGCGAACAGGATCACCAGCGCGAAGGCGGCGCGGCTGATGGTCTTGAGGATTGGATCGTTGATCAGCAGATCGCCCGGCCCCGGCTCTGCCTTCGGCGCCTTCTTCGGCACGCGCCGGGGACTCATGGCCGCCTCTTCTGAAGGTCCAGCAGGTCCTGGGTGGCCGGGGCCGTGTCCCTCTCGCTGCGGGCCTCGCCCCGGCGGCCCAGGCGCACCAAGCTGCCCACTGCCAGCGCCACCATTGCCACCACCATGATCTCGCCCAGCGTGTCGAAGCCCCGGAAGTCCACCAGAATCACGTTCACCACGTTCTTGCCACCGCCCGCCTTGTAGGCGTTTTCCAGGTAGTACGGCGAGATCGGCGGCGACAGGAAGCGGATGCTGGCCAGAATCAGCAGCGTGGTTCCAATGCCCGCCGCCCCGGCCAGCCCCACGTCAATCACCTGCCGCACCCGGCCACGCGGCAGGCTGCGAAAGCCCGGCAGGTAACGGAAGACCAGCAGAAACAGGATCACCGTGACCGCCTCGATCAGCAGCTGGGTCAGCGCCAGGTCCGGGGCACGCATCGACAGAAAGGCGACGGCGCTGCCGAAACCGGTCAGGCCGGTCAGGACCACAGCGGTCAGGCGGTTGCGCGACAGCAGCACCCCCAGCGCGCCGGCCACCAGCAACACGGCGATAGGCAGGGTGCTGAGGGGCAAGGCCTCGAACGGCTGAAACACCTGCGGCGCCCGCCATACCGCGTAGCCGCCCATCAGCCCGGCGGCGGCCAGCGTGATGCGAAGCTGGTCCGGCAGCGCTAGCCCCTGCGTGCCTGCGATCAGGCGCGAGGAGAAGGTGTCCAGCCCGCCCAGCAGCGCCCGGTAACCGCGGTTGGAACTCAGGGGGGACTCCAGATGCACCTGGAAAAAGTACACCCGCGCCGCCTGCCACACCAGCAGCGCGGCCAGCCCCCAGGTCAGCACGGTCAGCAGCAGGGCCGGAGTCACGCCGTGCCACAGCAACAGGTGGCCGTCATACTCCGCAAACGCCAGCGCCGCCCCGGCCCGGCGGGCCAGCCACTCGGCGCTGGCGGGCCACACCCCGAACAGCAGCGCCGCCCCGGCCAGCAGCGCGGGCGGCAGCAGCAGGCCGGGGCCCGCCTCGTGAATGGCGGGTTTCAGGGGCTGGCCGCCATCGTCCAGCGGAACCTCGAACCCGCCGAAGAAGATGCGGATCAGCCGCGCGCAGTACGCCAGCGTGAGGGCACTGCCGATCACGGCCACCGCGATAAAGCCCGGCCCGGCGTGCAGCATTGCCTCGTAGAACAGTTCCTTGGAGATAAAGCCGCCCAGCGGCGGTAGCCCGGCCATGCTCAGGGTGGCAAGCAGGGCCACCACGAAGGTCAGCGGCAGTTTGCGCCGCAGCCCCGACAGCCGGAAGGTCTCGCGCGTGCCGGTCTCATGGTCGATGATGCCCACCACGAAAAACAGCGCTGCCTTGAAGGCCGCGTGGTTCAGCAGGTGGGTGGTGGCGGCAAAGCGTCCTTCCGGGTCGGCCAGCCCGTACAGCGCCATCAGCAGCCCCAGCTGCGACACCGTGGAAAAGGCCAGCAGCGCCTTGAGGTCCGTCTGCTTCAGCGCCCGCCACGAGCCCCAGAACATCGTCGCCAGCCCCAGCGGCACGATGATCCCGCCCCAAAGCGCGCTGCCGCCGAAGATCAGGCCAAACTTGGCCACCAGCACCACGCCCGCCTTGACCATCGTGGCCGAGTGCAGAAAGGCGGAGACCGGGGTGGGCGCTTCCATCGCGGTGGGCAGCCACAGGTGAAACGGCAGCTGCGCGCTCTTGGTAAACGCCGCCAGCAGCGTGAGCAGCAGCGCCGGCACGAACATCGGCGAGGCCCGCACCGCCGCCAGGTCCAGTTCGGACAGGTTGGTGCTGCCCCCGGCCACCGACAGCAGCGCCACCGCCGCCAGCAGGCCCAGGCCCCCCAGCGCGCTGACCAGAAACGCCTTGATGGCACCGTCACGCGCCTCGCTGCGGGTGTGCCACAACCCGATCAGCAGGAAACTGGTCACGCTGGTCATCTCCCAGAAGGCGAACAGCGCCACGAGGTTGTCGCTGAGAACCAGCCCCAGCATGGAGCCGCCGAACAGCAGCAGGTACGGGTAGAAGCGCCCGAAGCGCTCGCGTTCCGACAGGTACGCCACCGAGTACAGCGAGGCCAGCGCCCCGATCACGCCGATCAGGACCGCGAACAGCAGCGAGAAGCCGTCGCCCCGGAAGACGAAATTCAGGCCCAGTTCCGGCACCCAGTTCGTGAGCTGGGTCTGCGGGGTACTGCCGACTTCCACGCTGTTTCCGGCCAGCGGCACGGCCAGCAGCAGCGCCGGGACGAAACCCAGGGCCGCCAGATACCCGCTGCGGCGGCCCAGGGTGCCGGCCAGCAGGCCACACACGGCGGCCATCACAAATGGCAGGAGGACGGCGAGGGTCACAGGCGGCTCAGGGAAAGGGGCAGAGGGGCGATCATGCGGGTTCTATGAAAGCACACCGATATGAAGGGCGCATTGCCCGGACCTCCACGGCGTCGGGGCGATTCAGGGCGAACCCCTTTCCGGCCGGCCCCGCTGCCCTGTGTCCTGTGTGAACAGCGCTGTATGGACCGCCCCGCCTAGACCGCCCGGCGGCCGCCCCTCCCCCGCCCCTCTACACTTCATCCCATGTCCTGCCGCGCCGCGCCGTTTTTTTATTGGTTCCGTTCCCACCGGGCCTAGCGTCGCGCTGTTCTTTCCTTCCCTGACCGCCCGGTAGACGCCCCACAAAGGCCGCCGGGCGGCGCTTTTATTAAAAGGAGACCCCCCTATGCCCCAATTGCCCCATCCTGAAGTGCCCAGCGCTCTGTCCAGCCCCGAAACGCACACGCCCCCAAAGAGCCGCACCGAGAACCTGAACGTCTCCAGCTTCACGCCGCTGCCCACGCCGCGCGAACTCAAGACCGCGCTGCCGCTGATGCCGGGGGCCGAGCGCACCGTGGTGGCGGGCCGTCAGGCCGCGCAGGCGATCCTGCGCGGCGAGGACCACCGCCTGCTGGTGGTGGTGGGACCGTGCAGCGTCCACGACTCGGGGGCGGCGCTGGAATACGCGCGCCGTCTGGCCGCGCTGCGGGAACGGGTGGCCGACACGCTGGAAGTGCAGATGCGCGTGTACGTAGACAAGCCGCGCACGACGGTGGGCTGGCGCGGCTTTCTGATGGACCCCGACATGACCGGCGAGAACGACGTGGGCCGCGGGCTGGCCCTGACCCGCCGCCTGATGCTGGACGTGGGCGAACTGGGGCTGCCGGTCGCCACCGAGTTGCTGGACCCTTTCGCGCCGCAGTACCTGTTCGACGCGGTGGCCTGGGCCTGCCTGGGGGCACGCACCACCGAGTCGCAGACCCACCGGGTCATGGCCAGCGCGGTCAGCGCTCCGATGGGCTTCAAGAACGGCACCGGCGGCGGCCTGAAGCTGGCGGTGGACGCGATGGTGGCCGCCGCACACCCGCACGTCTTTTTCACGGTGGACGACGACGGGCGGGCCTGCATCGTGCAGACGCAGGGCAACCCCAACGGGCACCTCATCCTGCGCGGCGGCAAGAACGGGCCGAACTACGCGCCGCAGTTCGTCAGGGAGGCGGCGGACCTGATCGCGGCGGCGGGCCTGCCCCCGGCGGTGATGGTGGACTGCTCCCACGCCAACAGCGGCAGCGATTACCAGCGGCAGGGGCTGATCTGGCGGGACGTGGTCCAGCAGCGCATCGGCGGCCAGCACGCGATTCGCGGCCTGATGCTGGAAAGCAACCTGGAGGCGGGCAAGCAGGGCGTGCCGGCCGACCGGGCTGATCTGAAGTACGGCGTGAGCGTCACCGACGCCTGCGTGGGCTGGGCCGAGACCGAGGCGCTGCTGCTGGACGCGGACGCGGCATTGCGCGGCCAGCAGATTGGCTGACTGAGCGCAAGCATAAGGACAGAAGCAGCCAGGGGCGGAGGTGTGTGCTTCCGCCCCTGGCTGCTTCCTGTCTCTACTTCGTCTGAGACAGCCGTTCCAGCACCAGCCGGCTGACCGTCTTGAGCGTCTCGAACACGCCCACACCCTTGTCGGACATGGCCTCGAACAGTTGCAATTCACCACGGGGGTCGATCACCGCGCGGATCATGCTGGTGGGCAGGGCGTCGGGCAGATCGCGCTTGTTGACCTGCAACACAATCGGCACATCGCGCACGTTGATGCCGTGTTCGGCCAGGTTCTCGCGCAGGTTGCGCATGCTCTCGGCATTGGCGCGCAGGCGGTTGGGGGCGCTGTCCGCGACAAACACGATGCCGTCCACACCGCGCAGAATCAGCTTGCGGCTGGCATTGTAGAAGACCTGCCCCGGCACGGTGTACAGGTGGAAGCGGGTCTTGAAACCCTGCACGCTGCCCAGATCCAGCGGCAGAAAATCGAAGAACAGGGTGCGCTCGTCCTCGGTGGCCAGCGAGACCATCTCGCCGCGCAGGTGGCCGGGCACCCTGGCAAACACCTGCTTGAGGTTGGTGGTCTTGCCGCTCATGCCGGGGCCGTAATACACGATCTTGCAGTTGATTTCGCGGGCGGCGAAGTTAATGGTGCTCATCTCAGATGCCTCCTGTGGGCGGGGTCAGCAGCGGAAAAGTGGGGCAGGCCGGAACGCGGCCTAGCCCAGCAGATCGTCGAGCAGGGCCGTGGCACCCGCGCTAAAGTCCCCGTTCAGCTGCATCTCGGGGATGTCCTTGAGTTCCTCCAGAATCGCCGCAAGCTGCGCCACCGTTTTTCTGGCGTAGACCTTGACCTTGCCCAGCGGCACGCTGGCATCGAAGATCAGGGTCAGCAGCGCCTGATCCCCCACCGATTCCACGTAGAGGGTGCCGTTCTCACCCTGATGAATCTGCTCGCTGAAGGTGCGCTCGCCCAGCATGTTGGCCAGCGCTGCGGTGGCGGCGGCGTTGCTGGCCACCAGCGTCGCCACGCTGTCCAGGGCCGGCGGGCGGGGGGCCCACAGCGCCTCCTTGTGGGATAGCACAAAGCCCTTGCGGTCCACCAGCAGCCCGTAACGCACGCCCGTCACGTCCAGCAGATCCTGAATATGCGCGTCCACACGGGCGTAGGCGTCCCCGTAAAGCGCAAGTGAGGGTTCGATCATGAGACGCAGTATATGAACAGGGCTCAGCACAACAACCTGACGGCGGCTGGAATGAGTGCCAGAAATGCCCCATTGGTCCCGGCGGCCGGGCCCCGTCCGGGGAGGCAGGCGGTAGACTCCCCCGCGTGAAGTTCGGGCAGAGCGTGAAGAGGAACGGGGCGGCGGCCGCAGTGGGCCGGTTGCTGCTGATTGGCGTGGGCCTGCTGGCCGGAACGGCGCTGGCGCGGCCCACGGCCATCGGGGGGCTCCGGCAGAGCGCCGGGGTGGATTCAAGGACGCTGGGCGGCGCCGAGATGCTGGCGGTCTGGACCCTGCCCCGGCTGGGGGTCGCGGTTCGCAATGACCCGCTGGACCTGCGGCTGCTGCTGGGCAAGCGGGAGTTGCGTTACGCGCCGGGCCGGGGCTGGACCGCGCTGGGCTTCACGCTGTCCGGCACGCTGCCCGCCCCCGTGACCGAGGGCGGCAGCCTGCACGTGCCGCTGCGGGCGCTGGAACTGCTGGGGGTCCGGGTGCTGACCGACACCCCGGGCCTGCTGGGCTTCGCCGCGCCCACCAGCGTGCCCACGGCGACCCTGCTGCCCTCGGACGGCGGCCCTGAACGCCCGGTGGTCCGGCCGCCAGCGGCGTCGGCACCGTCTGCTGCCCCCGCTCCTGTCTCAGCCCCTGCGCCCCCAGCGTCTGCTCCCTCACCAGCCGCGTCTCCGACGCCCGCCGCGCCCGTGCCCACTGCGCCGACTCCGGCACCGCCCCTGCCCGTTCTCCCACCCGTCCCGGCACCCCCCTCCCAGACCCCCACCCCGCCGCCCCTGCTGCCCAGCCTCAGCGTGCCCAGGGTGGCCAATCTGGACACGGTGCGCGTCAGCCGGACTCTGTACCGCACGGTGGAGGTTCAGCGGGTGGTGCTGGACCTGAGCGCCCCGGTTGCGCAGACGGTCTCACGCGAGACCGGCGGGCTGGGTGTGTTCCTGCCGGGCGTGACCGTGACCGGCAGCCAGCAGACACTGCCGGGCGGCGACGTCCTGACCCTGGCGCAGACCGCAACCGGCGCGGCCCTGCGGCTGACCACCCGGGGCGGGCGCAGCGAGATCTTTACCCTGGACGAGCCCTTCCGGGTGGTGATCGACACCACCACCTACACCGACGCCAGCGTGCCGCCGCCCCTCAATCCCGACGCTCTGCCGCCCGGCGTGACCTACCACAACAGGGGCCTGCTGCACCTGCTGAGCTTCGATCCGGCGCTGTTTCAGCCGCGCGTGATCAGCGCCCCGCTGGGCCGGTCGCTGGCGGTGGCCGATCTGGTGAAATCGGTGGGCGGCGTGGCGGGGGTCAACGGCGGGTATTTTGACCCCCGGAGCGGCCTGCCTGTCGATCTGGTGGCGACGAACGGCCTGATGACCGCCGGCAGTCTGGAAAAGCGGGCCACCGTGGGCTTCACGGCAGGGGGCGAGGCGCTGTTTGGCTACCCGCGCCCGCGTTACGTCCTGAGCGGCGCCTTTGGCAGCGTCACGGTCAACAGCGTGCGGGCCGCGCCCAACGCCGCGCTGCTGACCGCCTTCGTGGGCGACGGCAGGACGGTGGTGGGCGGCACGGGCCTTACCACCCTGCTGCTGGCCCCCGGCAGCCCCAGCGTGACCCGCGCCGTGACCGGGACGATCATCGCGCCGGCCAGGACTCTGGCCTTTACCTTTGACCCGGCGCGTTTTCCGGCGCTGCCCCAGGCGGCGGGCGCAGCCGTGCAGGTCACCCTCAACTGGCAGGCCACCGACGCCCCATGGGCCAACGCCCTGGACGCCCTGAGCGCCGGGCCGCTGCTGGTGCAGGGCGGGCGGGTGGCGCTCGACCCGCGCCGCGAGGGCTTCAACACCGCCGCCGGCGTGTGGCGTGCCACCCGGCAATCCGCGCTGGGCACCGTGGGCGGGCAGCCCACCATCGCGTATTTCGAGCACGGCACCCCCGAGGCCTTTGCCGCCGCCCTGGCCGGGGCCGGCGTGCGCGACGCCGTGCGGATGGACAGCGGCAGCAGCGCCACCGCCTACCTGCAGGGCGGCTACGCGGGGCTGGGCGCGTATCTGAACACGGTCTGGAGCCAGCCGGTGCCCAACGCCATCGTCTTCGTGCCGCGCGGGGTGGCGGGCAGGAAGTAATTCCTCGCCAGAAACAGAATTCGACTCTGAAATATAGCTAAAGACAGAATTGACTCTCCAGTCGTACACTGGTCTTCAGACCGCCGTTCGCGGGGCTGGAGGGGGGCAGGATGAGGAAGGACCGGTTCATCGTGTTGCGGCAGGCCACCGGAACTGGAGGTGGGGCCGGGATCAGCGGCGCACTGCCTCCCCGCATGGGTGTGGGGCCGGAGGCTGCCGCCGCACCGTCCATGACGCTTGAGGCGCACATGCTCGACGCCCGCGAGGTCCCCAGCCTGCTGCAGGAAAAGAATGTGCGGGCCGTCGCCCCCAGCATGCCCATGCGCCTGATTCGCCCGGTGCGCCGCTCGGACGTGTCCGCCACGGCGCCCGGCCCCACCTGGGGCGTGCAGGCGGTGGGGGCCGACCTCAGCCCGTACAGCGGCAAGGGCGTCACAGTGGCGGTGCTGGACACTGGCATCGACCCCGAGCATCCCGCCTTTGCGGGCATGACTCTGGTGCGGCGCGACTTCACGCTGGAAGGCAGCGACGCCGACGACGGCGTGGACGCCGAGGGCCACGGCACCCACTGCGCCGGCACAATCTTCGGACGCGATGTGGACGGCCAGCGCATCGGGGTGGCGCCGGGGGTGGAACGGGCGCTGATCGGGCGGGTCCTGGGGGCGAACGGCAGCGGCAGCAGCGAGGGCATTGCGCGGGCGCTGACCTGGGCCGTGCAGGAAGGGGCGCATGTGGTCAGCATGTCGCTGGGCATGGACTTTCCGGGGCTGGTGGCCGAACTGATCCGGCGCGGCCTGCCCGCGGAACTGGCCACCTCGCAGGCGCTGCTGGACTACCGCGCCAACCTGAATCTGTTTGCTGCGCTGGCCGCCTACGCCCGCAGCTACGGCGGCGACACCACACCCACGCTGCTCATCGCCGCTTCCGGCAACGAGAGCCGCCGCCAGCAGAACCCCGAGTGGGAGGTGGGCGTCGCGCCCCCGGCCACCGCCGACGGCTTTATCTCGGTGGCGGCGGTGGGCCTGGGACCGGACAGGAAGCCGCGCGAGGGCCTTGTGGTCGCGCCGTTTTCCAACACCGGGGCCACCCTGAGCGGCCCTGGCGTGAACGTCGTCTCGGCCAAACTGGGCGGCGGTCTGGTGCAGTACAGCGGCACCAGCATGGCCACGCCGCATGTCGCGGGGGTGGCGGCGCTGTGGTTTCAGACCCTGATGGCTGCCGGCGACCTGACCCGCCGCAACGTCGAAATCCGCCTTCAGGGCAGCGCCACCCGCACCCCCCTGATCGCGGGCGTGGACCGGTTGGATGTGGGGCTGGGGCTGGTGCAAGCTCCGCAGGAAACGCAGCCGTAGCTCAGCAGGCGCAGAGGCCCTACGCGCCCACCTTCAGCAGTTCCAACAGACGCAGATACGCCTGCGCCGTCACCTGCACGTCACCGTAACTGCGGTGGCGGCCACCAGGGGCAAAGTTCAGGCCCAGACGTTCGGCCAGCACCGTCAGGTTGTGGGCACGCTCGCGGGGAAAGGCCCGGCGCGACAGTTGCACGGTGCAGTATTCCGCTGCCGGTTGCCACACCAGCCCGTGCCGCCGGGCATTGGCCCGCATAAACCCGCTGTCGAAGCCAATGTTGTGCGCCACCACCGCCGAGTCCCCCACAAAGTCCAGAAATTCGGGCAGCACCTCGGTCATGGTGGGGGCGTGGCGGACCATCTCGTTGCTGATGCCGTGGATGCGCTCCACGCGCCAGGGAATCAGCAGCGGCTGGCCGGATTCGCCCACCGGGCGCACCAGGGTCTCGTATTTTTGTGACTCCTCGACCCGGCCATTCACCACCCGCACCGCGCCAATTTCCACGACGGCGTCGCGCTCCGGCGAGAGCCCGGTGGTTTCCAGATCGAAGACGACGACATTCACAGTGGCCAAGGTAGCGCGGGAACCGGGGGACGACGGGCAGATGCGGCAGGGAGTGTGGGAACAAGCGTCATCCCTCAGCCGTTTCCCCCGTTTCCAGCCCCATCAACGCCTCCACCGCCTCCTCCTTGCCCTTGGCCTCCACCTCGATCCACGGCACATCGGCGAAGGCGGCGGGCAGCTGCGTGATCAGGTGGCTGTGGCGGCGGTCCTGCGGGCCCTCGATGCCGTTGGACAGATGCACCACCTGCCACTCGGGCGGGCTCCAGGTGGCGCGGGCCCTGAGCACCCACTCGCGCACGGCGGGGTGGTCCTGATCGGGCAACCTGTCATGGATGACGTGATGGTGGCCGTCGTAGACCATCGGCACGCCCGTCGCCTCGCACACCGGCAGCAGGTCGGCAGGGCCGTAGGCACGTTCGTCGTTTTCCAGGCCCAGGCGCAGGCGGGCTGCGTCGGGCAGGTCAGGAATCACGGCCGTCAGTTCGGCGGCGCGGCCCCCCTTGCCGCCGTGCAGCAGCAGCAGGTTCCAGGGGCTGCGCGTCAGCCCCAGGCCGTCCATTACGCGGGCGTGAGAGGTCAGGGCGTGCACGCTGCGGACCCGCACGTCGGGGGTGTCGCTGTTCAGAACAATGAACTGTTCGGGGTGCATCAGCACGCGGATGCCGTGATCCACGAAGGCCTGCCCCGCCGCCCGCAGCTGGGCCGCCAGCGACGTGAGCACCGCTTCCCCGGTGTCGTCGCCGATCAGGTCCAGCATGGGAAACAGACTGGAGCTCATGCGGTACAGCCGGATGCTGCGCGCCGCGCAGAAGTCGGCGGCCCCGCGCAGTCTGGAGATGTTGTCGGTGTACAGGTCCAGCAGCTTGGCCTCGCGCTCCGATGGCGACAGCGCCCGGTAGCGGCTGAGGGTCACGGTGCGGAAGCGGACCTCCGGCCCCACCGTCAGGCACACCAGCCCGTAGGCGGGGAGGGCAGGCGCGGTCATGACGCCGCCTTTGCCGCCGCACGGCAGCGGTCCGAGCAGTACCGGACACTGTCCCAGTCGCGCTCCCACTTCTTGCGCCAGGAAAAGGGCAGCCCACACACGGGGCAGACCTTGCTGGGCCGCTCGGAGGGTTTGCGGCCACCACCGAACGTCTTCTTCTGCGTCTTAGTAGGCATGGTCCAGCCCCAGTGCCGAGAGCGTGAGCCGCGCCAGACCGGCGGGCGAGTCCTGCCGCGTGACGTGCAAGCTCAGCACGTCGGCCTCGTCTGGCCCCGGCGGTTCCAGGGTCTGCAGCTGCGATGGCAGCAGATCGGCGTGGGCGTAGTGGCCGCCGCGGCTGTGCAGGCGTGAGCGCAGGGTCTCGGGCGGCACCTCCAGATAGACGAACCGCACCCCCGGCACGCGCAGCATGTCGCGGTAGCGGCGGCGCAGTGAGGAGCACGCCAGGATCACCTCGGGCCGCCGCCGCAGTTCGGCGCGCAGCTGCTGCAGCCAGGGCTGACGGTCCGCGTCGCTCAGGCCCAGTCCGGCGGCCATCTTCGCCCTCGCCTCCGGGGTGTGGTAGGCGTCACCGTCCAGAAACGGCCAGCCGGTCCGGGCGGCCAGCGCCTCTCCCAGTGTGGTCTTGCCGCTGCCGGACACGCCCATCAAGATCAGTCTCATCCTCGCCGTTCCATTGGCTCCAGTCTGCCGCAGGGGGCCTGGCGGCAGACAAGAACCCCGCGTACAGACTCTTTATGCAGTCCCGTTTGATGCAGGGTGCACGGAGCGGGTCAGGCCAGCCAGGTCAGGCCAGTGCCCAGCTGGCGTGCCGGAGACGCACGGCGAACAGGGCCGCAATCAGGTACTTCGCCAGGATGTCGGCAAAGATGATCTGCGCGATCTCGCCGCCCGCCATCAGGCCCCAGAAGGCCAGCAGGTTGAACAGCACCGAGTCCAGCGGCACGCTGACCGCGTTGCTGGCCAGCACCCGTGTCCACCAGCTGCGGTGGATCAGGCGCTGATAGACGGCGGTATCGGCCAGTTCGCCGGCCAGGATCGCCAGGAACGACGCACCGATAAAACGCCACTCGGTGCCGGTCAGCAGCGCCGCCAGCGTATTGATCAGCAGCGCGGAGGCAATGGCGATATACACGGCGGGCAGACCGCCTGCGCGGTGGATGCGGTCCCGCAGCGTGAACACGGCGGCAAAGAAGATGGTGCCGACGCTCAGCAGGCCGTACACCGGCAGTGGAATGAACTTGTTGAGCGTGATGTTGGCCGCCAGAATGCTCAGGGCGTACAGCGCGATCAGCAGCAGGGGCAGCGGGGCAGGGCGTCCCCGGACGGTGAACTGGTTCATGGTCTGACCTCCGGCCTGGGCGACTGCAAAGGTCACGGGCCGCCGGCCAGGGTAGCAGACGTGCCGCCTGAAAGACGGCGGTCAGACCCGGCGCGGCACACTGCGGCGGTGCGCTCCTGCCTTCTGCTTTTGCCCCTGCTGCTGACGGCGCCCCCCGCACACGCGGCGGCCCGGACCCCGGCTTCCGGTCTCGTGCTGTCCGGCATGCCGCTGATCCGCCAGAGCTACAACGCCTGCGGCCCCGCCAGCCTGACGCAGGTGCTGCGGTACTACGGCCTGGACGCGGACATGAGGGCGGTCAGCCGCCTGACCCGCCCGTCGGACACCTCGTACATGACGGCGCAGGCAATTCTGGACTTTGCGCCGCGCGTGGGCATGGAAGCGCGGCTGTACGCGGGCGGCTCACTGAATACCGTGCGGGCCGCCATCCGCAGCGGCGTGCCGGTGATCGCGCTGCAAACCTACGTCAGCCCCAGCGGGCGGCCCATTCCCCACTGGCGCGTGGTGGTGGGGTACAACGACAGCACCCGGCAGACCTACCTGATGGACCCGCTGCTGGGTTACGTAGCAATGGACTACGACGACTTTACCCGTGTGTGGGCGGACCACCGGGGCCAGTTCGCGCTGATGTACCCGCCGAAGCTGTCAGCCACCGTGAAAAAGGTGATCGGCTAGGCCAGCAGCAGTTCGGCGGTCTGCTCAAGGCTGAGCTTTGAGGTGTCCAGCACCCGCCACCCCGCAGCGCGGTACCCGGCGGGCGGCATGGCCGGATGCAGGGCCGCGATCATCGGCACCAGATTCTGGGTATCGAAGTCCTTCCCCGTGCGGGCCGCGTTGCGCGCCTGGGTCACCTCCAGCGTGGGGCACAGGAAGACCGGGCGAACGTCCAGTCCGTCCCAGTGGACGCGCATGGCTTCCAGATCGGCGGGCCACAGCACGTCGTCCACCACCACCGCGAAGCCCGCCTCGGCATACAGACGGGCGTGGAAGGCGGCGGCGCGGCGGGCCAGCGTGAACTGCCGGACGGCCTCCGGCGGGTGATCCAGGCTGGGCGGCACCAGCCCCGACACCACCAGTTCGCGCAGGTCATCCACCGGCAGGTGCAGGCCGCGCGGATACTGCCGCAACAGGGCGCGGGCCACGCTGGATTTGCCCACGCCCGGACAGCCGGACAGCACCCACACCGGGCCGCTCACCGCTGCGCCTCCTCCTGCAATTTTTCGGGCACCGCGCCCGCCACGCCCCGGTAGGCCGCGCTGGTCATCCAGTAGCGTTCCAGCCAGCGCTTGAGCAGCGTGGCGGTGGGGATGGCGATGATGGCCCCCACCGGCCCCGCCAGCGCCAGCCCCACCAGCAGCGCGATCAAGATGGCCGCCGGGCTGAGACTGACCACCCGGCCCATGATCAGCGGCCCCAGCACGTTGCCCTGCAACTGGTTAATGACGAAGAACAGCGCCGCCACCAGCGCGATGGTCAGCCCGCCCTGCGGAATGGCCTGCAACATGGCGGCCACGGCGGCCAGCACGATCCCGATGTACGGCACCAGGCTCAGCAGGCCGCTCAGGGCGCCCAGGGCCAGCGCGTTGGGCACCTTCAGCGCCAGCAGCCCCAGGGTGGACAGCAGCGCCCCGGTCAGCATCAGCAGCAGCTGGCCGCGCAGGAAGCCGCCGAAGCTCTGGCTCACGTCCTCGGCCAGTCGGCGTACGTTGGGCTGCGACTGGCGCGGAAAGACCCGTAGCAGGCTGGCCCCCACCCGCTCGTAATCCAGCATGAAGTACGCCGCCAGCGTCACGATAAAGCCCAGCTGTCCCAGCCAGCCCACCAGATTGGACAGGGTGTTCAGCACGTTGGGCCCGGAGTTCAGCAGCCGCTCCAGCAGCGGCCCGGCATTCTCGGTGATGTTGCTGGTCTGATCGTCGATGTAGGTGCTGACGCTGGCCTTGAGGCCCTGCACGCCCGGAATGCTGTCCAGCCGGTCCAGCACGTTAAAAAGGGCGTCTTTCAGGTTCACGGCGATCACCGGAATCCCGGCGATCAGCCCGGCAACCTGCTGGCTGAGGGTCACGATCAGCAGCGTGGTCAGCCCCAGCGCCACCAGAATCAGCAGCAGCACCCCCACCATGCGCCCGACCCTACGGCGCTCCAGCCATTCCAGAATCGGATTGACCAGAAAGGCCAGGCCGTAGGCGGTCAGCACGGTCAGCAGCACGCTGGCCAGCAGCTGGCTGCCCCACAGCAGGGCGCGGACGGCCAGCACGGTCAGCACCGCGTAGAAGATCAGGCGCACCAGCGGCAGGGCCCACAGCCGCCGGATCAGGTCACGCACGTCGCGCGCCGCCCGCCAGTCGCCCGCCGGCGGGCGCGGCGCAGAGGGAGGCAGCTGGGTCATGCCCCCCATCCTGCCACTTCAGCCGGGCCAGCAGACACGTCCCCACCGGAGGGGGCGGGGACGTGAAGAAAGTCTGGAGGGGCGGATCACTCTGGCGTCTGCGTCAGGCGGCGGCCGGCACCGACTTCGGCGGCTCGCGGCGGCTACCCGCCTTCTGCCACAGGTAGACCAGCGCGATCAGGCCCAGCGCGACCAGATTGACCAGCACATGCGTGGGAATAATCAGCATGAACGAGGCCACCAGCAGCAGCAGCGCCTGCAGGGGATTGGTCTTGCGGTGCAGGAAGCGCATGGTGGCGGCGCTGAAGGCCACCAGCCCGATAAAGGCGAACAGAATCATGAAAATTGCGTCGCCGAAGCCCAGCCCGCTCAGCCGGTTGTTGGCGATCAGCAGCAGCTGCGGGTTAAAGAACATCATGTAGGCCAGCAGCGCCGTTCGCAGCTCGTACTTGAAGGCCTGCACGCCCGTCGCCACCGGGTTGCCGCCGCTGATGGCCGCCGCCGCGAAGGCCGCCAGCGCCACGGGGGGCGTGCTGTCGGCCATGATGCCGAAATAGAACACGAACATGTGCACCGGGAGCATCTGCACCGGATTGCTGTTGTCCAGCCCCGCGATCTTGGCGATGATCGGCACGATCAGGGCGCTCATCAGGATGTAGTTGGCGGTGGTGGGCAGGCCCATGCCCAGGATCAGCGCAATCAGCTGCGCCATCATCAGCACGATCAGAATGGCCCCGAACCCGGCCACAGCGGTGGCGTCCAGCCCCGGAATCAGGCCTGCCACGCTCAGGATGAGGTTGCGGACACCGTCGCTGGCCAGCTGAACGATGTCGGCCAGCCCGAAGCCCAGCCCGGTGATGGTCACGATGCCGACGATGATCCCGGCGGCGGCGGTGGCGATGGCGATGCCGATCATGCTCCTGGCCCCGCCCTCGAAGGCCTCGATCAGCTTCCGGCCACCGTCCAGCAGCCCCTGTCCCACGCTCAGGCCCTTGCGGCTGCCGAAGTAGACCTCCTGAATGAACATCATGACGATCATCATGAACACGGTGTTCAGCGCCACCCGCTCTGGCGTGGCCTCCGGGTTGATGGTCAGCGTGCCGATCAGGTACACCAGCGGAATCAGGTAGTACCAGCCTTTCAGGAGGGTCTGGCGCACGCGCGGCAGTTCGTTCCTGGGCAGGCCCTTAAGGCCCAGCTTCAGCGCCTCCAGATGGACGACCACCAGCAGCGCGCCGTAGCACAGGAACGCCGGAATGGCCGCCGCCAGAATCAGCGTGCGGTACTCGATGTTCAGGTTCTGCGCCATGATAAAGGCCGCCGCGCCCATCACCGGAGGCATCAGCTGGCCGTTGCTGGAACTGGCAACCTCAATGGCACCGGCCTTCTCGGCGCTGTAGCCCACCCGTTTCATGGTGCCGATGGTGATGTTGCCGCCCGTGACCACGTTACTGACCGCCGAACCGCTGATGATGCCGTTCAGCGCGCTGCTCAGGACGCTGGCCTTGGCCGGGCCGCCCCGGAAGCCGCCCAGCGCTCCCTGCGCCACGTTCATGAACCAGTCGCCCGCGCCCAGCTTGTCGAAGATGGCCCCGAACAGCACGAACAGAAAGACGATCTGCGCCGAGACGCCGATGGCTGTGCCGAAGATGCCCTCCGTGTTGGCGAACAGCTGGCCCACCACCTGCGGCCAGGTCTGTCCGGCATGCAGCTGCAGTTGCGGCCCCAGGTCGCCCCGGATCAGGCCGCGCGGCCCGGTCAGGGCGTACAGCATGAACACCGACGCCACGATGGGCATGGCGATGCCGATGGTGCGCCACGCGGCCAGCAGCAGCAACACCACCATGGCGCTACCGATCCACACGTCCACGTTGGTCAGGACGCCGCCCTGCACCGTGGCAATCGAGGGATACTGCAAGATCAGGTAGATGGCGGTGCCGGTAGCCAGCAGGCCCAGCACCCAGTCGTACCACGGCACCCGCGTCTGCGGGTTGCCGGGCGTCTTGCGGAAGGGGAACACCAGATACCCCAGGCTGAAGGCGAAGGCCAGGTGAATGGCCCGCAGCGTCAGCAGATCGATGTTGCCCACCTGTGCGGCGTACATCTGGTACAGACACCACGCTACGGCGATCACGGTCACCAGCGTCTTCTGCCCGCCGAACAGCTTGCGGCCCCCCGTCTCGGCGGCCTCCACCATTTCCAGGGCGCGGCGTTCGCCCTCGGTCATCTCGGTGCCCGGCGGCTCCAGGCTGGGGTCACTGCTGATTGGTCTTGTTGGATCACTCACTCTCTGCTCATCTCCTTTCGAAAAGGGAAGGGGTCAGCCTCCCTGCGTGTGTTTGGCTGACCCCCTCCGCTAACCTTTGAGTGATCTTACTTGACGCTGAGCCCCTGCTCCTTGAAGAACTTGACCGCGCCGGGGTGCAGCGGGGCGGGCAGGCCCTTAATCGCCTTGGCGTAGGAGAAGTTGGTGCCCAGGGCCGGGTGAATGGCCTTGAGCGCCTTCTCGTCGCCGAACGCGGCCTTCATGGCCTTGTAGATGGTGTCCTCGCTCTCGTCGCTGGTGGTGACCAGGGTCGCCTGCACCGCCACGCCGGGCACGGTGACGTCGATGCCCCGGTAGCTCTTGGCGGGAATGTTGAAGCGCACGTAGAAGGGGTACTTCTTGAGCAGGCTGGCGGCCTGGTTGCCGGCCACAGGAATGAGTTTCACGTCCACCGTCTGGGCGATCTGGGCGATGGCGCTGGCCCCCACACCCACGGTGTAGAACAGCGCGTCGGCGCGCTTGTCCTGCATCAGGCTGATGCCCTGCGAGGGCGAGACGCGCAGCGCCTGACCGAGGTCGTCGAACTTCAGGCCGTAGGCTTCCATGACCTGCGCGGCGGTCTGCTCGGTGCCGGACCCCAGATCCCCGATCACGACCTTCTTGCCCTTCAGGTCCGCCATGCTGTTGATGCCGGAGTCCTTGCGCGCAATGACATGCAGCACCTCGGGGTACAGCACGGCCATGGTGCGAATCTTCTTGTTGGCCTTGCCCTTGAAGGCGTCCAGACCCGTGCCGGTGTAGGCGTAGTACACCACGTCGTTCTGGGCCACGGCGGCGTTCAGTTCGCCGGTGGTCATGGCGTTCATGTTGAACACGCTGCCGCCGGTAGAACGGGCGTTGGCGCGGATGCCGCCCGCGTCGTTCATCATCTTGGCCATGCCGGTGGCCACCGGAAAGTAGACGCCCGTGGTGCTGCCGGAGCCGATGGTCAGGAAGGTGGTGCCCTGCGCCAGGGCCACGCCGGTAAACAGGGCGGCGGTGCCGAGAACAGCGGCGGTCATGAACTGCTTGTTGCGTATTTGCATGTGAATCCTCCGTGAGAGCGGTCCTGCAGCGGAAGCAGGCCAGATTGGACGTTGAGAGTTGAAAAATCTTAGCACAGGGCATGAATTGGACGCGCTTCCATGAAGCCCGGTCAGCTTCGTCCAGGTTCTGGGAGCCGGGTCTTGCTTGCGCCCTGCGGGCACCGACTCGTTCGGACGCGTGCCCTCGGATAGAGTTGGGGGCATGACCTCTGTCGCCAAATCCAGCCCCACGGGTGCGCCGATCATCCAGGCCGAGAATGTGCAGAAAAGCTTCGGCAGCTTCCAGGCCCTGAAAGGCGTCAACCTGAGCGTGCGGGCGGGCGAGGTGGTGGTCATTATCGGGCCGTCGGGCAGTGGCAAGAGCACCTTTATCCGCACCATCAACGCGCTGGACCCGCACGACGGCGGGCAGATCACGGTGGACGGCATTCCGCTGAACGGCAAGGGCAACCTCGACGCTATCCGCCGGGAGGTGGGCATGGTGTTCCAGTCGTTCAACCTGTTTCCGCACCTGACCGTGCTGGAAAACATCACCCTGGCCCCCACCCGCGTCCGCAAGACCAGCAAGGCCGAGGCCGACCGACGCGGCCTGGAGCTGCTGCGCCGGGTGGACATCGAGGAACAGGCCCACAAGTACCCGGCCCAGCTGTCGGGCGGCCAGCAGCAAAGGGTGGCCATTGCCCGCGCCCTGGCCATGGACCCCAAGGTCATGCTGTTCGACGAACCGACCAGCGCCCTGGACCCGGAGATGATCAAGGAAGTGCTGGACGTGATGAAGGACCTGGCGCGCGGCGGCATGACCATGCTGGTGGTGACCCACGAGATGGGCTTTGCCCGTGAGGTGGCCGACCGGCTGCTGTTCTTCGATGGGGGCAACGTCGTGGAGGACACCACCCCCGAGGAGTTCTACAACAACCCCCAGCACGAGCGGGCCAAGCAGTTTTTAGGGAAGATTCTGGGGCACTGAGGGGCACTGGCACCGCCGCCTGAGCAACCCAGGAGATATTTAATCCCACGCTTCCGGCAGCCCACTGCCCTCCTCCCCCAGCTCCAGCAGCCACAGGGCGTCACCGGGGCGCAGGTGGGTCAGGGCATCGGTGCGTGGGCCATGCAATTCCCGCAATAACGCCCATCCCTTCTCATCTTCCTCCAGAGCCCGCCCCAGCGCCCGCCACACGCCCGCGTGGAAGGGGGCCAGGGCCGGGTCCGCCAGGGCTGCCCGCAGCCAGCGCAGGGTCTGGGGGCCATCGTCGGCCAGGGTGGCGGTGGCCTCCAGGGTCAGCAGCTGTGCCTGCAACCCAGGATCGGGGGCGTCACCCAGCCCCGGCTGAACGCGGCGCAGCAGGGCGTGGGCGCGGTTCAGCTCGGCCAGGGCGTCGGCGGGGCGGCCCAGGCGCACCTGCACTTCGGCACGCATGGCGCGGGCCTGGGCCTGCTCGTAGGGGTGGGCGGCCAGGGCCAGGGCGCGGTCCACTGAGGTCAGCGCCACCGCCGGATCGGGGTCCGCCAGTGCCCGGCTCAGGTGCATGTCGAACAGCAGGATGCCGTCACGGTCACTGCTGGTGACGGGCTGGTCGATCAGACCATCGAGCAGGCTGCGGGCCTGCCGCAGATCAGGATGGTCGCGCGCCGGGCCCAGCAGCGGTTGCAGGTACGCGCCGCCCAGCCCGCGCGTCAGGTAGACCAGGGCCACCCGGTAGCGGGTGCGGCGCTGGCGGTACTGCACCTCGGCGGGGCGGGCGCTGCGGCCGCCAAGCAGGGCCAGCGCCTGCACTGAAGCCGCCAGCGCGTCGTCCGGGCGGCCCAGCGCCAGCAGCACCGGCAGGGCCTCCGAGAGCAGGCGGGCGCGCGGCACGTGATCGGCATGGCGGCGCGGATCGGGGGGCAGCAGCGCCAGGGCGCGGCCCAGGGTGACGTGCGCCTCCTGCACTCGGCCCAGGCGGCGCAGGGCGGTGGCGCTGCGGGCCAGCACACGGGCCCGTTCCTCGTCACCCGCCCCCGCCGTTTCCAGCCGGGCTGCAGCGTCGCGCAGGGCGGTCAGGGCGGCGGCCGGCTGGCCCAGGCGCAGCCGCAGGTCACCTTCCTGGTAGCGGGCGCGCGCCGAGAGCAGCGGGCTGGAAGGCGGCACCGAGGCCAGGGCACCCAGCGCCTCGTCCCAGCGCCCGGCGTCCTTGGCGATCAGCCCGCGCCACAGCCACGCCCGCGGCCCGCCTACCGCTGCCCGCGGATCGGCACTATCGCGGGTGGCAGCGTCCAGATCTCCGGCCCAGCGGGCCAGGGCCGCGCGCAGCAGCAGCGCGTCGGCGCAGGCGGCCACGGCCCACGGCCCCCGGGCGGGCGCGGCCGCCGAGAGCAGGCCGGACACGTCCGGATGGGCCAGCTGTTCGGCGGCGGCGTCCATGTTTCCAGCTTCCAGGCTGCTCTCGGCCAGCTTGACCCGCGCCCAGGCCCGCACCGTGGGCCGCGCGGCCTCCAGCAGCGTGAACAGCGCGTCGCGCAGGCCCGAATCGTGGTACTCGCCCCGGCCCGCGTGATGCCGCACCACCGCGCCGGCCAGATCGTCGCGGGCCTCGTCCGCCGCGCCGTGGCGGATGGCCGGCCACAGCGGCGGCAGCCAGCGCGCGTCGTCCGGGTGCGCCCGCACCTGGGCCGCCAGCGCGGGCCAGTCCTCCAGGGCCGCCAGCGCGGCGAGACGAACGGGCCGCCCCTCCCCCTCCCCGGCGGCCGACAGACCGGCCAGTCGCGCCAGCGCCCCGGCCCGCGCCGCCCGGCCCACCCCGGTCCAGGCGGCGCGCAGGGCCGGCGTGGGGGTCCAGCCCAGCGCGTCGGAACCGGCCAGCAGGGCGCGGGCGTGCGGGGGCAGCTGCCGCAGTTCGGCCCCCAGCGCCGCCCGCAGCAGCTCGGGGGACCACGCGGCAGCGGGCGCGTGTGGCGTGCTGGCCTCCAGGGCTGCCGTCGCCGCGGCCAGCCGCCGGATGTCGGGGTCCGTCAGCAGCTGCGGGCCGTCCGTCCCGGCCCCGCCACCACGCAGGCGCACCAGCAGGCTCAGGCGGTCCAGATGGCGTCCGGTCTCGGCCACCAATAGATCGGCCTCGGCGCGCGGCACGCCCAGGCGGGCCATCAGGTACCCGCGCGCCTCGGCGGGGGTGGGCGGGTGCAGCGCGATAACCTCGGGAGGAGGCGCAGCGGGAGACACCGCCCGCAGATCGTCGGCCGAGGCCAGTTCCAGTGCCAGCAACACCGCCAGCCCCGGCGGCGCGGCGTGCAGCAGGTGTTCGGCGGCCCAGCGCGCGGCAGACACCGCCGAACCGTCGGCGCTGCGGGGCGGGCCTCCGGCGAAGGCCAGATCGTCCGTGACCCGCACCAGCAGCGTGCCGGACGCCGGAAAGGCGCGGCGCACGGCCTGCGACTGCGCTGCCGCCAGCTGCGCGTAGGAGGTGCCGGGCGCGGCTTCCAGTCCCAGCAGTCCGGCCACGTCACCGGACAGGAAGAGCCTTTTGACCACAAGCCCCGACTCGCGTAGCGTCACGTCCAGGCTGTCGAGCAGCACGGTCTTGCCTGCGCCTGCCCGGCCCGTCACGATCAACCGGGGTGCCCGGCCCGCCCGCACCCCGGCCAGGAACTGCCGGTAGGCGCGTTTCTTGCTGCGGCCCAGCAGTTCCAGTTCGGCAGGCAGCGGGGTGGAGGCAGGGGCAGCCGGGGCGGCGGGCAGCGGGCGGCCCACCTCGGCGGCCAGTTCGGCCAGGATGGCCCTAAGGGTCTCGCGGTCCGCCGCCGTGCCGATGTCGCGGTAGATGATGTTGCGGACCGCCGTGGCCCCGGCCCCACGCGCCCGCATCTGGGTTTCGAGCCAGCGCAGGCTGCCGCGCCGCACCCCGGCCGCGCCGCCGCCCGCGCCGGGGGGCAGGTGGGCGCGCAGGTCAGCCAGCACCGCTTTGTAATCCACGATGCCTCCCACGGTAGCACCCCCCGGCAGACAAAATAGACCCGGTCTAGAAAAGGGCCGCGCTGGCGTACCTGACGGTTTCATCAGCAACCCCACGCGGGGCTGTGTATACTCGGCGCAGCCTTCAAATCCATCCCCCACCTGCAGGCCACCCGTGTGGCCCCCCGGAGAACCCGTATGCGCAAATCCATCCTGACCACCCTTACCCTGAGCGTTGCCCTTGCGGCAACCGCCGCCCACGCCCAGAGCCAGCAGGCCGCCCAGGCCCTGTACGACTCGGGGAAGTGGCAGGAAGCGGCCCTGGCCGCCGCCGCCCTGAACACCAGCGCGGGCCTGGCCCTGGCTGCCGAGGCCACCACCGGCGGGGCCAGCCTTGTGGCCGACGCCCAGAAAAAGGCCCTGTTCCAGAAGGCCCAGGAGTACGCCACCAGCGCGATTGCCAAGGACAGGAACAATGCCGAGGCCTACTTTGAGCTGGCCCGCGCGCAGGGCCGTCTGGCGCAGTTCTCGGGCATCCTGCAGAGCCTGGGGCTGGCCGGCGACATGAAGAAGAACCTGGATCAGGCCATCGCCCTGAACCCGAAGATGGCCGGGGCCTACGTGGCCCTGGGCCTGTGGCACGCCAGCCTGGACGAGAAGGGCTTTATCGCCCGCCGCGCCACCGGAGCGGACCGCAACCAGATTGCCCCCAACTTCGAGAAGGCCATTGCGCTGGAGCCCAACGTGGCGGTCCACCGCATCGAGTACGCCAACGCCCTGATCCTGCAGAAGAAGCCGGCCGAGGCCGCCGCGCAGCTGCAGAAGGCCGTGACCCTGCCCGCCGAGACCTTCTGGCAGAAGCGGGACCTGGAAAGCGCGAAGAAGACGCTGGCCGGCCTGAAGTAAGGCACAAACGGGAGAAACAGCCGGGGCGCGGGACGCGGTGGGAGTGTTTTCCCCGGCGTCCCGCGCCCCGGCTGCTGGGGCAGCAGTGTCGCCTGCCGGCCTCCCGCCCCCCGGTTCCTCACGCCGCACGGCCCGGCACGCTAAATTGAGGCCCATGATCGCCTACAGCGAGGTCAGCGCCTTCACGCGCACGCCGGGCCAGGGCAACCGCGCCGGGGTGGTGCTGGACGCCGCCGAACTCAGCGAGGCCGAGATGCGCGAACTCGCCGCCTTCCTGGGCGCGTCCGAGACCGTGTTTGTTACCCGCCTGGGCCGCTCCGCCGTGCAGGTCCGCTACTTCACGCCCACGCAGGAGGTCGAGTTCTGCGGCCACGCCACGCTGGCGCTGGGGCTGATGCTGGCCCAGGCCGGGCACTGGCGCGGCGGGGCCCTGGAACTCGAGACCCTGGCGGGCCGCGTGCCGCTGCGCCTGATCAGCGAGGCGGGCGTGCCGCATCAGGTGTGGATGCAGCAGCAGCGGCACGAGACCCGCCCGCTGCCCACCAGCCTGCGCGCCGAACTGGCCGAGGCGCTGGGCATCGACGCCCGCATGATCCACCGCGGCCTGCCGATGGCCGCCGCGAGCACGGGGCTGTGGAGCGCCTTTGTGCCGCTGCTGGACCCGCTGATTCTGGATGCCCTGGAACCTGATCTGGAGCGCATCGCCCTGCTCAGCGGGGCGCTGGAGGTGGGCAGCGTGTACGCCTACGCGCCAATGGGTGTCAACCGCTTCGCGGCGCGGGACTTTGCCCCGGCGCTGGGCATCCCAGAAGACCCGGTGACCGGCAGCGCGGGCGGCGCGTTGATGGCCCTGCTGGCGCACGGGGGCCGCCTGCCGGTGCGCGCCGGGCGGGCCTGCGGCGTGATCTACCAGGGCCACGCCCTGGGCACTCCCGGCGAGGTGGAGGTGGAGATTGAGATGCGCGGCGACGCGGTGGTGGCCGTGCATGTCGGCGGATGCGCGGTGCTGGAGCGCGAGGGCCTGTGGAAGCGCCGGAGCGGCCGGCAGCCGGACTGAGCCACTCAGCGGGGGAAACTGCGCTGCATCCCCGGCCAGTGCCGCCCGCCGTCTATCCGCCGCCGCCCCGGCCCGCCGCCCAGCCCCTAGACTGCCGCCCATGCTGGGACTGATTTGCGTGGATGTGGACGGAACCTTGATCGGCACGGACAACACCGTGCGGGATGACGTGTGGGCCGCGCTGGCGGACGCCCGGGCGCGGGGGGTCCGCATCGCGCTGTGCAGCGGACGGCCCGCCATCGGCAACGCGCTGGAATACGCGCGGCGGCTGGACCCCGACGGCTGGCACGTGTTTCAGAACGGAGCCAGCGTGGTGCGTGTGGACTCGGGCGAAAGTCTCTCCGAGGCCCTGCCGGAAGGTGCCCTGCCTATGCTGACCGCCCGCGCCCACGCCGAGGACCGCCTGCTGGAGGTCTACACCGACACCGAATTCGGCGTGACCAAACCCGGCACGCTGGCCGCACGCCACGCCGCGCTGCTGGGCGTGCCGTACCACCCTCGCACCCCCGAGTCGCTGGTGGGCACACGGGTGCGGGCGCAGTGGGTGGTGCCGCGCGAGCAGGAAACGGCGGTGACGGCTGAGCCGCATCCAGGCCTGGACCTGCACCCGGCAGGCAGCCCGGCCATGCCCGACACCATGTTTATCAGCATCACGCGGGCAGGCATCAGCAAGGGCAGCGCGGTGCGGCGGGTGGCAGCGGAATACGGCCTGGGCATGGACCGCGTGATGATGGTGGGCGACGGCGAGAACGACGTGAGCGCCATGCGCGTGGTGGGCCATCCGGTGGCGATGGGCAACGCGGACCCGCCGGCCCTGGCCGCCGCCCGCTACACGGTGGGCCACGTCGACGCGGGCGGTCTGCTGGAGGCCGTGGGCTTGGCACTGACGCTGTAAACGACTAGATTTGCGGGAAATGCTGGAGACCGCCCAACAGACCGTCGAGCTTGGCGCGCGGGCCATCGCCTCGCTGGCCGAGTTCTCGGCAGCGGTTGTGATTGCCGCCGCGATTGTCCAGGCGCTGTGGCGTTCGGTCCATGCCCTATTTCTGCCGCGCGACGCGGCCGCCAACGACGAGGTCAAGCAGAACCTGCGCCTGCAACTCGGCCGCTGGCTCGCCATTGCGCTGGAGTTCCTGCTGGCCGCCGATATCCTGCTGACCGCCATTGCCCCCACCTGGGAGGACATCGGCAAGCTGGGAGCCATCGCGCTGATCCGCACCGCGCTCAACTACTTTCTGGAACGGGAGATCGATGCCAGCCGCCGCACCAGGGACCAGCTCAAGGCGGGTGAGGATGGGGCGTAGGGCGGCCTGCTTAGAGAGCCTGATCCAGTTGGACTTTCAGGCAATCCCTCCGTTCAACACGCTTTGCACGGTCTCCACAATCCGCTGGCCGTAGGTGTCGATGCGCTTTGGCCCCATGCCGGGTAAACCCTGCAGCTCCGCCAGGGTGCGCGGGCGGGCGGTGGCCAGGGCGTCCAGCGTGGCGTTCGGGAAGATCACGAAGGCGCTGTTGCCGGTTTCACGGCTCAGCTCGCGGCGAAGTTCACGCAGGGCTTCAGCGAGGTCTGGGGGATTGGAGCTGCCCCCCGGCGTGGCGGCTGGGGCGGGCAGCAGTGGTTCAGGCGGGGCCGCCCGTGCGGCTGGCGTCCGCGCCTCTCCCCCGCCGCGCAGCAGGCCCAGCACCGCGCTGTTTTCCCGCGCCCCACGTTCGGCGGGCAGGGCGGGCCGCACCCTTTCACTGCCAGAATGTTCGCGCACGATGTCCAGCACGTCCTCGCCGTACTCAGCCAGTTTGCGCTGGCCCACGCCGCTGACCGTGCCCAGCGTGGCCGCGCTGCCGGGGCGCAGCTCGCAGATGGCCTTGAGGGTGGCGTCGCTGAAAATGGCGTAGGGCGGCACTGCCTTCTGGCGGGCCAGCTGAAGCCGCCACGCCCGCAGCGCCTCGAACAGCGGGGCGTCCTGGGCGTCCACCGGGGCGCGGCCAGGGCGCGAGGCGTCGCGGTCGCGCTTCCTGACCCGCTCACGGGGCAGCAGACTGTCCTCACGCAGCATCAGCGTCGTCTCGCCCCGCAGCAGAGCGCGGGATTTGCCCGTGGCACTCAGGCCGTGGTGTTCGCCCGCCTCCAGGTGCCCCAGGCTGACCAGCTGGCGAATCAGCCCGCGCCACGCCCCCTCGTCGTGCCCCTTGCCGACACCGAAGGTGGGCAGCAGGTGGTGGCCCATCCCGACGACCTTTTCGGTGGGCTGGCCCAGCAGCACGTCGGTCAGGTGGGCCGCGCCGAAGCGGTTGCCGGTGCGGATGGCCGCAGACAGGGCCATCTGCGCCTCGCGGGTGGCGTCGCGCACGCGGGGCGGGTTCAGGCAGATGTCGCAGTTGCCGCAGGGTTCGTCGCGCTGTTCTCCAAAATAGGCCAGCAGCAGCTGGCGGCGGCAGGTGGCGGCCTCGCAGTAGGTGAGCAGGGCGTCGAGCTTGGCGGCCTCTACGCGCTTGACGTCGTCGGGCGCGTCGCTCTGCGAGAGCATCCGCTTGACGTTGACCACGTCGGCCAGCCCGTAGACCATCCAAGCGGTGCTGGGCAGGCCGTCGCGGCCGGCGCGTCCCGTCTCCTGGTAGTAACCCTCCATGCTCTTGGGCAGGTCCAAGTGGGCCACGAAGCGCACGTTGGGCTTGTCGATGCCCATCCCAAAGGCGACAGTGGCCACCACCACGACGCCCTCGTCGTTCAGGAAACGTTCCTGGGCGTGGTTGCGCTCACGCGGCGAGAGGCCCGCGTGGTACGGCACAGCGTCGATGCCCTGGGTGACCAGCCACTGCGCGGTCTGGTCCACCGACTTGCGCGACAGGCAGTACACGATGCCCGCGTCACCCCGGTGCTCGGCGTGGATAAAGTCCAGCAGCTGGGTCTTGGGACCTTCCTTGTTCGCCACCCGGTACTGGATGTTGGGGCGGTCGAAGCTGGAGATGAACTGCGCCGCGCCGCCCAGGTCCAGCACACGCAGAATGTCGGCGCGCGTGCGGTCATCGGCCGTGGCGGTCAGGGCCACGCGGGGAATGTCGGGAAACCGCCCCGGCAGCACGCCCAGCTGCCCGTATTCAGGCCGGAAATCGTGGCCCCACTGCGAGACACAGTGCGCCTCGTCGATGGCGAACAGGGCCACCGGGGCGCGTTCCAGCAGGTCCAGGGTGCGCCCCAGCAGCAGGCGTTCGGGCGCCACGTACAGCAGGTCCAGTTCCCCGGCCAGCAGGGCGGCCTCCACCTCGCGCACGCCCTCTGCAGGCAGCGAGGAGTTGAGGAAGGCGGCCCGCACCCCAAATTGCCGCAGCGCGTCCACCTGGTCCTTCATCAGCGCGATCAGCGGCGAGACCACAATGCCGGTGCCGGGCCGCAGCAGGCTGGGCACCTGATAGCACAGGCTCTTGCCGCCGCCGGTGGGCATCAGCACCAGCGCGTTGTCCCCGTCCACCACCGTCCGCACGATGTCGGCCTGCACGTCCCGGAACGCCCCGTAGCCCCACACCCGGCTCAGGACTTCCAGGGCGCGGGCGTCGGTGTCGGCGGGAGGCTGGGTGGGGTGGGACGCGGCAAGAGACATTCCTGCCAGGATAGCGCGTTCTGTGTGGGGCGTAATGGAAGTCAGCGACAGCTTCGCCCAGCATCCACACTCGGCCCCCACACCGGACGAACGGTAGAGGTTCCGCCCTGCCGGATGCTCTACAGTCCGGGGCGTGCAGTTCCTGGCCCGCCTTGCGTCCCGACATCCCTGGGCAGTGCTGGCGGTGTGGGTGCTGGCCGCCGCGCTGAGCCTGCCGCTGGCCGCCCGCGCCCCGGCGGCCCTGAACGCCGATCCGGCCGGCGGCCTGACCACCTCGGAGGCCAACACGGTGTCCACGCTGCTGCGCGAACGCTTCGGCGAGCGCGACACCAACACCGCCATTCTGGTCACGCGCAGCACCCCGCCGCTGACCACCCCGCAGGGCCAGCAGGTGTATCAGGCGTTTCTCGACGGGCTGGAAACGGTGGCCGGGGTCTCGCGCGTCGTGGCGGCCACCCCCGGCGGCCCGGTGCCCACGCGGGCGCAGGACGGCGTGCTGGCTCTGACCGTGGCCCAGATTCCGCTGGAAGAGGGCGGCACCGAGGCGCTGTCCAACGTGCGCCGTTACGTGCGCGGCGTCCAGGGGGGGGCCCTGGCCATCCGCGTGACCGGCGGGCAGGCCATTGCCGACGACTTCACCGAGTTTGCCGAGGCTGACACCAAGCGAAGCGAGTTCACGGCGCTGCCGCTGATTGCCGTCCTGCTGCTGCTGATCTTCGGCGCGCTGGTGGCCACCGTGCTGCCGCTGGCGGTGGGCGTGCTGAGCATCACCGTGGCCATGGCGGCGCTGTACGGCCTGACCCTGCTGATGCCGGTCAGCACCTTTGCCCAGAGCGTGGTGACCCTGCTGGGCCTGGGCGCGGGCATCGATTACGCCCTGCTGATGGTCAACCGCTTCCGCGAGGAGCTGAAGCACGGCACGGATTCCCGCGCCGCCGCCGCCCGCACAGTCATGACGGCGGGGCGCAGCGTGGGCTTCAGCGGCATGACTGTGGGCATCGCCATGGCGGGTCTGATCCTGCCCCCGGTGGCCTTTGTCCGCAGCATCGGCATCGGCGGGGTGCTGGCCGTGATCCTGACGGTGCTGGCCAGCCTGACCGCGCTGCCGGCCCTGCTCGCGCTGCTGGGCGAACGGGTCAACAGCCCCAGGCTGCTGAAGGTGACCTGGGCGCAGAGCGGCTCGGCGTCGGCGGCGTGGACGGCCTTTGCGCGGCGGGTAACGGCCCGGCCCGTCGCGGGCGTGGTGCTGTCCACCGCCTTCCTTCTGGCGCTGGCTGTGCCTGCCCTGGGTCTGAAAACCGGCTACGCGGGCGCGTGGGGGCTGGTGCCCGGCGTGCCCAGCCGCGACGCCCTGAGCGACGTGCGCGAGCTGGGAGCCGGCGGCCTGCTCAGCCAGTTCGAGGTGATTCTGGATTTGAAGGGGCAGCGCTACACCCCGGCAGACCGGGACCGCTTTCAGGGGGTGGTGACGGACCTGCGTGCCCTGCCCGGCGTGAAGGCCGTCATCAGTCCCTTCCTGACACCTGCCGATCTGACCGGGGCAGGAACCGGGGGCCTGGAGGCCCTGAGCCTGCTGACCCGCCGCTCGTTCAGCGCGGACCGCGAGTTGCTACGCGTGACGGTGGTGCCGGCCGACACCCTGCGCGCCCAGGACATCGCCGCCTTCGAGGGCCGGGTGCGCGCCGCCCTGGACGCCAGCGGCTACGCCTACCTGCTGGGCGGCGCTCCGGTGGGCGGAGAGGAATTCAGCCGCGCCATCATCGGCACGCTGCCCAGCGTGATCGCGGTGGTCTTTACCGGCACGTTCCTGCTGCTGATGGTGGCCTTTCGCAGCCTGCTGATTCCCCTCAAGAGCATCGTGATGAATGCCCTGACGGTGGGCGCCGCGGTGGGGGTAGTGACGCTGGTGGTGCAGGACGGCTTCCTGGCCGGGCCGCTGGGCATTCCCAGCGACGTGGGGGTGCTGGACGCCTCGCTGCCGGTACTCCTGTTCGCGGTGATGTTTGGCCTGAGCATGGACTACGAGATCTTTCTGCTCTCGCGCGTGCAGGAGGAGGTGCTGCGCGGCAAGAGCAACGATGAGGCGGTGGTGCTGGCGGTGGGCCACACCGCGCGCATCATCACCAGCGCCGCCGTGATCATGTTCATCGTGTTCGTGGCCTTCATGTTCGGGCGGGTGGTCGCCACCAAGAGCATCGGCCTGGGGCTGGCGGTGGCGGTGGCCCTGGACGCCACCCTGGTGCGGCTGGTGCTGGTGCCCGCCTTTCTCAAGCTTGCCGGAAAGTGGAACTGGTGGCTGCCCGCGTGGCTGGACCGACGACTACCGCATATTCGATTGGAGCATTGAAGGAGGCTCAGGCCGTCAGAATCAGCGGCCTGCCCCCGGTGATCATGACGGTGTGTTCAAAATGGGCGGCCAGCCCGCCGTCGGTGGTGCTCAGGGTCCAGCCGTCACGCAGCGTCCTGACCCGGTGGGAACGGCCTGCTGAGACCATCGGCTCGATGGCGATGACCAGCCCCCCGTGCAGCTTCTTGCGGTCTGCAGGTCGAAAATAGTTGGGGACATTGGGTTCCTCGTGAATGGCGCGGCCCACGCCGTGGCCAAACAGCTCCCGCAGCACCGTGAAGCCCCGGCGCCGGACCTCCGCTTCCACCGCCCGCCCGATGGCGTGGACCGGCTGGCCTGCCCTTGCGGCGGACACACCCGCCTCAAGGGCCGCCCCGGTGCATTCGATCAGCCGCAGCGCGGCGGGCGATGCGGGCGGCACCGCGACGGTGACTGCCGCGTCGGCGACGAATCCGTCCACGAACGGCGTGACATCCAGACTGACCACGTCCCCGGCGGCCAGCGGGCGGCGCGTCGGCAAGCCGTGAACGATGTCGTCGTTGACGCTGATAAAGACATTGACCGGCGCGCCGTAGGTCATGCGCGGGGCCGACGTGGCCCCGTGTTGCCGGAACACCTGCCCGGCCAGCGCATCGAGTTCGGCGGGCGTGACGCCCGGCTGCACGGCAGCTTTCAGCGTGCGGAGCGTCTCGGCCACGACGAAGCCCGCACGTTTCATGCCCTGAAGTTCGGCCTCGGTGGTGATGGTCATGGGCCAGTTTAGGTCACCAGGGCCTGCCGTCTCCCCCATCTGTCTCCACCTGCCCCGATCTGCTTGAATGCCCCCATGTTCACCATCCGCCCAGCCCGGCCCAGTGACCGTGACTCGCTCTACCGCATCTGCCTGGAAACGGCAGACAGCGGCGCGGACGCCAGCCACCTCTACCGCGATCCGCTGCTGGTGGGCCACATCTACGCCGGGCCGTATCTGGCCCACGCACCCGACTTCGCCTTCGTGCTGGAGGCCGGCGAGGAGGCCTGCGGCTACGTTATTGGCGCACCCGACACGCGGGCCTTTGAGACCACGCTGGAACGCCAGTGGTGGCCGGCCCTGCGCGCCCGGTACGCCGATCCCACCAACCTTCCTGCTGCCGGGCGCACCCCGGACCAGCGCCTGAGTCACCTGATTCACCACCCGCACACGGCCCCGCAGCGCATCCTGGAGGCGTACCCCTCGCACCTGCACATTGACCTGTTGCCCCGTGGCCAGGGCGGCGGCAACGGACAACGCATGATGGGGCGGCTGCTGACCGCGCTGCGTGAGGCCGGCTCTCCGGGCGTGCATCTGGGCGTGGGGGGGCGCAACACGCGGGCCATCGGCTTCTACCGCCACCTGGGCTTTCAGGAGCTGTCGCAGGGCAGCGGCGGCTCGCTTACGCTGGGACTGAGGCTGTAACTGCCGATCAGCGCAGCTGTCCATCTGTCTGGCATCAGCCAGCCTCCGGGTTCGATCAGAGATGAACGATTCTTTTCACAGAAACTCTAGCGCTGCTGATCGCGCACCGCTGCCAGCGTTTCCTCGAACTCGTCGAGAAACTCGTCTTCCAGCTGGCGGTCACGCACCAGGGCGTCCTGCTCGGTGGTGGCCTGCTCGCGGGTCCAGCGCACGCGGGCCTGCCGCGCCCCACTGACGTTGCCCTTCCCGGCGATGAACCGCGCGGCATGCCGGACGGCCTCCAGCGGGTCGTCGGTGGGCGCGGTGATGCTCAGGTTCCGCAGCCCGCCCTGATCGTTGACCAGCGACGAGGTGACCTCCACCCGCATGCCCCGGCGGGCCAGGAACACCTGATCCACGCGCCACATGCTGGTGGCCCGGATCGGCTCGTTGGCGGGACGGACGGGGCGGCGGCGGGGCATCAGCGGCGCACGCTCATTTCCAGACATATCCCTCTGAACCTCACAGTTCCGGGGCCGCCGCCTGCGGGTGCCGCCACTCGCGGGCAGTGTCCAGGCCCAGCAACACGCGGCCTGCGCCCTCGGCCAGGGCCTCAAGTTCCAGCTCGCCAGGAACGACCAGCACCGGGGCGATCCACGCCACCCGGCGCTCAATGCGGTCCACCAGCTCGTCCCAGCGGGCAATGCCGCCGGTCATCACCAGGGCGTCGGGGCGGCCCGTCAGCGCGCCGGTCTGCTCGCCCAGCGCCTTACACACCTGATGCACGAAGGCGGCGGCGGCTGCCTGCACCGCGGGATCACTGACCATCCGCGCCTCCAGGTCCTTGAGATTGGCACTGCCGGTCAGTGACAGGAAACCGCCGCCGCCGTACAGGTGGTGCAGCGCCGCCGCCTCGCCCTCCTCGCGGGCCAGCCGCAGCAGCATGCGGGCGGGCAGGGGGCCGCTCTGGAGGGCACCCAGCGGGCCGCCGTCCGGGCCAGTGCCGGTGGTGTCCACCGCGCGGCCCTTCTCGAAGGCCGTCACGCTGGTGGTGGCGCCCAGATGGGCCACCACGATGCGGGCGTCCTGCAGGCGCTTGCCGACCTCGTGGGCGGCGTGGCGGGCCACCACGCGTACGTTCAGGGCGTGGAACTGGGCGTGGCGGCGCAGCCCCTTTACACCTGTCTCGCGGGCCTCGGGCAGCAACTCATCCACGCTCTGGGGGTCCACCACGAAGGCGGGCACGCCGTAGTGCCGGGCCAGCCCCAGGGCCAGCGGGCCGCCCAGGTTCGGCGGGTACTGGGCACCGTCGCCCTGCACGGCAAATTCGGCCATTTCCGGGGTCACTCGGTAAGTGCCGGCCTCCACCCGTCCGATCAGCCCCCCGCGCCCGACGATGGCGTCCGGGGCCGCCCAGTCCGCCGTCAGCGCCTGAAGCTGCCGCGCCAGACCCGGCAGATCAGCCGCAGTGGGGGGCGTCTCCAGACCCAGTTCAGCGCGGATCAGGGTCAGCTGCAACTGCCCCGGCAGCGCCGAATTCAGACTCGGTTCGATGCTGGCGCAGGCGAGCTTGATCCCGCTGGTTCCTGGATTGATCACGTAGGCGATCACGACGCCGCAGAGTATCAGAGGCCCGCCGCCCGATGTTCCCGGCATGAGCAGGGGGTGAGGCCGGAACTCCGGCCCCACCCCCTGCCCTGACGCCTGCTCAGGCGCGCCTCAGGTGTTGGGCTCGATCAGTCCGTAATGCCCGTCCTTGCGCCGGTAGACCACGCCGGTCAGGCCAGATGTCATGTTGGAGAACACGTAGAAGTCGTGATCGAGGGCCTCCATCTGGGCCACCGCGTCCTCGGGGCTCATGGGGCGCAGATCAAAGCGCTTCTGGCGAACGATCTCGGGTTCGAAGTCGCCGGCGTCGTCGGTCCCGGCGTCCACGGCCGCCTCGGCGGGGCCGGGCGCGGGCACCGGCACGGCCTCATGGCGGGCCTTCATGTAGCGGGTCTTGAATTTGCGCAGCTGCCGCTCCAGCACGTCGCTGGCCTTATCGATGGCGGCGTACATGTCGGCGTGGTGTTCCTCGGCGCGGATAATGCCGTTGGGCACATTGAGCTGCACTTCCACGCGGTTACGGCGCGTCGAATCCCGGACATCCCGTACTGTCAGCGTCACCCGCGCGTCTGTGATGGAGTCGTTGTAACGGTCCAGTCGCGTAAGTTTTTCCTCGACGTAATCACGCATGGCGTCTGTGACGTCGACGTTTCGGCCTGACAGTTTGTAGATATGCACGGCTTTCACCCATCCTTTGCCCGGAAGGGAGAAATAGGGCCTTCCGGTCCTCCTCACTCTAGCCCCCTGCCCCTGCATTTGTCCGGCGGAGTCTTCATGGCGCCTACACCCACGCTGGGGGTATGTTGAGGGGCGGGAGACGACAGGCAGCGGCGCAGACGGCAGGTATCGGCACAGGCAGCCGGCGGCAACCCCCCCAACTCCATGAAGGGCAACCCCGGAACGCGGCGGCCGATCAGACCATTTGGGCCGCCCTGGGGGCAGTATCATGACCCCATGACGGTGGATCGGCCATGAAAGTGGATCGGCAGGAGCAGGATGAGGCCCGGCGTGAGCGCATCGCCCGCGCCGCCTTTGAACTGTTCGCCCGCAGCGGTCTGGAGGCCACCAGCGCCCAGGACATCGCCCGCGCGGCCTTTGTGAGCCGCACCAACCTGTACCGCTACTTTCCCAGCAAGATCCACATGCTGCTGGCCCACTTC
Source organism: Deinococcus aerolatus (assembly GCF_014647055.1). NCBI lineage: Bacteria > Thermotogati > Deinococcota > Deinococci > Deinococcales > Deinococcaceae > Deinococcus > Deinococcus aerolatus. Next base: position 307,497 of record NZ_BMOL01000001.1, read on the forward strand.
GACAAGGCCGTGCAGGCCAGCCTCGACGACGCCCTGGAACGCCTGCACGCCGGGGCCAGCCCGCAGCAGGTGTGGGACAAGGTGATGTCGCGCATGGCCGATCTGGGCGTGCGCTACCGCCACCTTGTGGGCGCGGTGGGACAGGCGGTGCTGGGCGCGTCGCCGCTGGGCGAACCAGGGCAGGGAGAGGGCCAGGCGGCCGAAGCACCGTTGCCGTTTCCGGCCCGCCTGGCCCCCGCCGACGGCCTCAAGACGGCGCTGATGCTGGGCGCACTGGTGCAGCCCATGCTGCTGGCCATGCAGGCCCAGGGCCGCCTGCGCCCGGACGTGAACGTCGTTACCCTGAGCGCCCTGCTGGTGGATGCCTGCCTGCTGGCCCTGCTGCACGGCGGTCACCGCGATCAGCGCGAGGTGCTACGCGACTGGCAGGACCGCTTCAGCCTGCTGATGTACGGTGCCCTGGCCCCGGTGGCGGCCGAAAGCACCCGCGACTGAGGGCAGGGGCGCTTAAACCCAGGGGCAGGCCGCCCGGCGGCTGCAGCTCCGCTCTTGCCAAGCACAGGCAAATGCTGCCCCCTCCCACAGCTCTCCTGCCCGTGACCCACTAGAATCGGCGGCGTGATTGCTTACCTGTCCGGCGTGGTGCGCGAGGTGCGCGAGAACAGCGCCGTGGTGGTGGCCGGCGGCGTGGGCTACGAGGTTCAGTGTCCAGCCGGCACGCTGGCCAAACTGGTGGCGGGCCAGCCGGCCGAGCTGAACACCCGCTTTATCGTCCGTGAGGACGCCCAGTTGCTCTTCGGGTTTGCCGACACCGACAGCGTGCGGCTGTTTGACCTGCTGACCGGCGTGAGCGGCGTGGGACCGAAGCTGGGGCTGGCGCTGCTGTCGGCCATGCCCGTCTCGGCGCTGGCGCAGGGCCTGCTGAGTGGCGACGCCAAACTGCTGTCCAGCGTGTCTGGCGTGGGCAAGAAGACCGCCGAGCGGCTGGTGCTGGAACTGCAGGGCAAGGTGCCTGAACATCTGGCCGCGCCGGCGGTGGGCGGGGTCAAGGCGGCGAAAGTGGCCACCACGGCGGGCCGCGACGCGGTGGACGCGCTGCTGGCGCTGGGCTTCCGCGAGGCCGGGGTGCGCGCGGTGGTGGCCGAGCTGCTGTCTGCCGAACCGGACCTGAGCGCCGACGCCCTGATTCGTAAGGGCCTGGGGCGGCTCCGGTGAGGGCCATCCCCGGGGACGCACCGTCCCGTCAGGTCCGCACCGCCGGATGACGCACGGTCAGCCCGACAGTGTGGACATTGGCCGGGCGGACGAGGCTGCCTCCGGGCCTCAACAGCCGGAGGCCTCGGTCTATCAGGAGCAGAAGGTCTCGTGGCTGGAGCTGTTCTTTGACCTGATCTTCGTGGTGGCCTTTGACCAGCTGGCCAAGCGGCTGGGGCAGTCTCCGGACACGGTCAGCCTGCTGAATTTCGGGCTGCTGTTTGTGGCGGTCTGGTGGGCCTGGGCCGGCAATGCCACCTTTGCCGCCCGCTACGGCAACGAGAGCCGCACCTACCGCTGGGGCACGCTGGCGCAGCTGGTGTCGCTGGGCATGATCGCGTTGACGCTGCGCGGCGACCTGACCGACACCGGCCCGGCCTTTGCGCTGGCGTACGGGGCCAACCGGGTGATTCAGACGGCGCTGTACGTGGCGGTGGCGCGGCGCGGCCAGGACGTGGCCGCCTTCGCCGGGCGCATGGCGCTGGCCTTCGGCGCGGCGGCGGCGCTGTGGCTGGTGTCGGCGGCGTTTCCAGGCGGGTCGGCGGCGCAGATCGGGCTGTGGTGCGCCGCGCTGCTGCTGGATGTGCTGGCCCCGGTGGTGACCCGCAACCACAGCCGCCACGCCCTGCCGCACGAGGGCCACCTGCCGGAGCGCGTGGGCCTGCTGCAGATCATCGCGCTGGGGGCCATCGTGACCGAGATCGTGGGCGGCAGCCGGCAGCAGGAACTCAACGCCAATAACCTGATCCCGGCGCTGGCGGCCATCGTGACGGCGGTGGCGCTGTGGCGGCTCTACTTCGATCAGGCCCGCTCGTTGCCGCTGCTGGGCGCGCGGGTGGACCGCCAGGTCGAGGCCATGCTGGCGTGGCTGTACGGCCACCTGCCCTTCACGCTGGCGGTGGTGGTGCTGGGCGTGGGGCTGGGCCACGGGCTGTCTGCCGCCGGAACAGCCGAATCCGCCGCCGACCAGCGGCTGGTGGGCGCGTCGCTGGCCCTGGCCCTGCTGACGCTGGCCTTCCTGCGCTGGAACTCGCTGCGGGTCACGGGCCGTTTCTTTGCCGACCGCAGCCTGCCCGCGCTGCTGCTGGGGGTGGGGCTGGCCGTGGGGCTGCTGTTCATCGACCTGGACACCCAGGGGACGCATCTGGCGGTGGCCGCACTGACCACGCTGCTGGCCCTCACAAGCGCCACCGATCCGGTCACGCGGCGGCTGGGGCGGCTGGAGGAAACGGTGCTGCAGCGTCTTGAGGCGGGCGACCAGCCGGAGTCGGTGGCAGACGCCCTGGATCAGCCGCCCGCAGCACGGACCGACGGCACGTCGCCGTAGCCGCCGACAAACAGAGCCACGCGCAGTTCATGGATGAAGTTCGCCAGCCAGTCCTCCACCGCCTCGGCGCTGTCCAGCGCGGGCGCGAGCAGCGGGCGGGCCACCGCCACCACCCCCGCCCCCAGCAAGAGGGCGCGGGCGGCGTCCAGCCCCGTGCGAATGCCCCCGGAGGCAACCAGCGGCATCTGCGGCGCGGCGGCGCGGGCATCCCGCAGGGCCTGCGCCGTCGGCACGCCCACCTCGCACAGGTCCGGCGTGGTCACGGCGCCGCGCTCCACCAGCTGTTCCACCCGCGCCCAGCTGGTGCCCCCGGCCCCGGCCACGTCCAGCGCGGCGAAGCCCAGACCCGACACCGCCGCCACCGTCCGCGCGTCCAGGCCGTGGCCCACCTCCTTCAGCATCACCGGAAACGGCAGGTCCGGCAGCAGTTCGGCCAGCCGCACGGTCAGGCCGGCCCAGCGGGTGTCGCCGCCGCGCTGCAGGGCCTCCTGAAGCGGGTTGATGTGAATGGCCAGCGCATCGGCGCCCACCGTCTGCACCGCGCGGATCGCCTGCTGTGCGCCGTAGCCCAGCAGGAACTGTGCCCCGCCCAGGTTGCCGATCAGCAGGATATCGGGGGCAGCCCTGCGGATCTGGAAGGTGGCGGCGGTGTCGGGGCGCTCCAGCATGACGCGCTGTGACCCCAGCATCAGGCCCAGGCCCAGCCGCTGCGCCGCCTGCGCCAGATGGGCATTGATGCGCCCGGCCCGCTCGGCGCCGCCGGTCATCGCGCCGATCAGCACCGGGGCCTTCAGGCGGTGGCCCAGAAAGGTGGTGCCCAGGTCCACGTCCCCCAGGTTGCGCTCCGGCAGGGCGCGGTACGGCCACGGCACAGCCTCCAGCCCGGTGGTCACGCCCGCGTACTGGCTCTCGGGCAGCAGGCACGCGTCCACGTGGCGCAACTTACGCGCCGTGATGTCGGGGGGCAGCGCCGGGGTCATGGCCACAGCCTAGCGCCCGCCACCAGGGGCCAGAGCGTGAATTCCCGCACTGCGCCGTGCTTAGCAACCTCATGCACAGTTGACAGCCCGCGCAATCGGCTGTACTATTCCCAAGCGCTGAGAAGAGAAGGACGGCGTGAGGCACGAGGAAAGAAGGTTACGCAGGGTAGAGCAGTCTGGTAGCTCGTCGGGCTCATAACCCGGAGGTCGCAGGTTCAAATCCTGTCCCTGCAACCAAAATGAAAGACCCCCACCCCACGGTGGGGGCTTTTTCGTGCCCTGTCGGCTGCCGGCCTGTGTCACGGAACCCTGTCCCACGGCAGGCCGTACTGTGGGACAGCATGAGTCTCGCCTTTCTGATTTTTCTGATGGCCTGGGTCGTGGGCATGGCCGCCACCTTCGTGCCGGTGCTGCCCGCCACGCTGATCATCTTTCTGGGGGCGCTGGGTGCCACGCTGCTGGACGGCTTTCAGGTGTGGCCGGACCTGCCGTTCCTGCTGACCTTCGGGGCCATCACGGTGCTGATCGGCTTCGTGGACAACCTGGCCTCGGCGTGGGGGGCGCGGCGCTACGGCGGCAGCAGGCAGGCGGTGTGGGGCGCATTACTCGGCGGGCTGGCCGGGCTGTTCATTCCCTTCGGGCTGCTGGTGGGTCCGCTGGCCGGGGCGCTGCTGGCCGAACTGCTGCTGGTACGCAAGAGCCTGCCCGACGCGCTGCGCTCGGCCTGGGGCACCCTGGTGGGCCTGCTGACGGGGCTGGCGGCCAAACTGGTGCTGCACCTGCTGATGGGCCTCTACGAGCTGTGGCGGCTGTGGGACCCGGCGCGCAGCGTCTTCGGCTAGCGGGCGAACAGCAACGGCGAGACCCCAATCAGGCTGATGACCAGCGCGGGCAGCAGCGGCAGCAGCGTGCCCATGACCGCCTGAACAGGCCGCTCGGTCAGGTGGCGAAAGGCGGCGTAGACGAAACCGAACTGCGCCGCCGTGCCCAGCAGCGTGACCACCACCAGCCCGAACCCGGCGGAGGTCTGGGCCATGACCGCCAGTGCGGCGCGCTCCAGCACCCTAGGGTCCGTCCCCAGCGCGCCGGCACGGGCGACGTCCGGCATGAAGGCGGCGGCGGGCGTCAGCAGCGTGATCGCGATCACCAGCAGGTACAGCGGGGGCATCAGCGCGAAGCTGGCCCCGTAAACCTCGGCGGCGCGGCCCCGGAACCCGGAGCCCACCCGGCCCAGCCCCCACATCAGCACAAAGATAAACACGCTCAGAAAGGTCGTCCCCAGCGTGTTGACCGCGTAGCTCGCAACGTTGGGGGCCGCCGCGTCGCTGTGGGCCGCCGCAAACATGTTGGCATGACGCACCAGCAGCGTGTAGGCCAGCCCACCCAGCAGGCCCGAGACCACCGGCACCCAGACGTAGCGCCACCAGACCAGCTCCACCTCCTGCAGTTGCGCGGCGAAGCTGCGTGGGCTGGTCAGCAGCGTGGCGGGCGTGGGTGGGTCAGGCAGCGGCGCGGGGGCGCTGACCTTTCGGCGGGTCTGCCTGGCCCCGGTCTTGCTGGACGTGGTCTTGCTGGTGCTGGACTTGCGGGGAGGGGCCATAGACCCGGCCATGCTAGCGGCTGGGGCGCGGGACGCAACGCGGGATCAGAACAACGCGTTTCGCAGGTCCGACACCCACAGGCCCACCTGTGGGAAGGTCAAGGCCACCGCCACCGCGCCGAACAGCGCAATCACCACGTAGGACAGGCTCAACCACGGGCCGGGGGCGCAGCGCTCCTGCGGGTCCGGCCTGGGGGTCAGCCACAGGTGCAGCACCACCATCACCACGGTACCGAACAGCAGCGCCCCAACCGCCAGCGGAAGCTTGAGGGCCGGATTGCCCAGCAGTTCACTGGCCTGCGCCGGATCGCCCAGGTCCTTTCCGGCCAGCAAGGCGCCCAGCCCCACCGCCAGCGTGTTGTTCAGCGCGTGGACCACAACGCTGTCCCACAGGCTGCCGCTGTGCTGGGCAAGGCGCGCCAGCACGTAGGCCAGCGGCAGAATCCCGGCGATGCTGGCCGGCACGCCGTGTGCCAGCGAAAAAACGAGGGTGGAGGTCAATGCCGCCACCGTGAAGCCCGCCGCCCGCTCGTGGCCGCGCATCAGCAGGCCCCGGAAAGCGACTTCCTCGGCAAAGGGAATCAGCAGGCCTGCCGCCAGCAGCAGCACCCATACGTCCGGCCCACTGCTCAGGAACTGCGGCACCGCGTCCACCCCGCCGGGAAAGAAGGTGATGTACGCCAGCACAAAGGCCCGCGAGGCCAGAAAGGCCAGCGCAAAGGCGGCCAGCGCCAGCCCCCATGACGGCGGCGTGCGCCAGCGCGTGTCCCGGCCCAGGGCCTTCACCGTGGGACGAAAAAACAGGAAGGCGGCGGCCACCACCACCGCGAACGAGCCCAGCAGCGCCGTTCCCAGCGGCACGCGCTGGGCGATCAGCAGCGCCGAGACCACGTTCTGGATCACCAGCAGGCTCAGCGCGGCGCGGTTGCCGTCCACCGCCCGGATACCGGGGGCAGGCCTGAGAGGCTGCGCCTCGTCCGGCCAGGGCGGGGAGGCGGGAGGGTCGGTGTCCGGCGCAGTCATGGTGTAGAGGGTACTGCGCTCCCCCGGCCCGCGCCTCCGCTGAAAGGGGGAGCTTCCTTGAGGTTGGGGCCGGGGACACAGGCAAGTTCTGGAGTTCGCTCTACGCGGTCAGCACCCCAATCGCCCTGGCCAGAGCCTCATCTCCGGTCTGGTGATGCAGCACGAAGCGCACCGAGTCCGGCCCCAGGGCGCTGCCCAGCACGCCGCGCTCAGCCCAGCTCTCCACCTGCGCGGCGGCGTCCGGCAGCGTGACATAGATGATGTTGGTCTGCACGGCGGCGAGGTTCACGTCGAAACCCGCATTTGCCAGCGCCTCGGCCAGTTCGCGGGTGCGGCGGTGGTCCTCCCTGAGCAGGGCCGGGCCGTCGCGCAGGGCCACCAGCGCGGCGGCGGCCAGCACCCCGGCCTGCCGCATGCCGCCGCCCAGCATCTTGCGGTAGCGGTGGGCCTGCCGCATCTGCTCGGCGCTGCCCACCAGCACGCTGCCCACCGGTGCGCCCAGTCCCTTGCTGAGGCACACGCTGACGGTGTGAAAGTGCCGCGTGATCTCAGTGACGGGCACGTCCAGTGCCGCCGCCGCGTTGAAAACCCGTGCGCCGTCCAGATGCAGGGGCAGGCCCTCGGTGTCGGCCACTGCGCGAATCTGCTCAATGACTTCCAGCGGAATGACCGTGCCACCCGCCTTGTTGTGGGTGTTTTCCAGGCTGATCAGGCCGGTGGGCGACTGGTGAATGCTGTGGCGCACCGCCAGCCGCACGTCCCCGGGGGCCGGCACCCCCAGCGGCGCGGGCACGAAGCGCGGGACCACACCAGAGAAAGCCGCCATCATGCCCAGTTCCCACTCGTAGATGTGGCTGCCCTCGGCGCAGATGACCTCCTCGCCCCGGCGGGTGTGCAGGGCAATCGCCACCTGATTGGTCATGCTGCCGGACGGCATGAACAGGCCCGCCTCGTGGCCGGTCAGGCGGGCGACTTCGGCCTGCAACTCGTTGACGGTGGGGTCCTCGCCGTACACGTCGTCGCCCACCGCCGCCGACGCCATCGCGGCGCGCATTTCGGGGGTGGGCGTGGTGACGGTGTCGGAACGGAGGTCGGCAATTACAGGACGGGCCATGTCCACCATGCTAGCGAACTGCGCCCCAGACTTCGCGTTCAGTCCCGCACGAACACCTTCATCTGCTTGATGCCGCCGCCGATGTAGCTGGCCGGGTTGAAGTCATCCCAGGGCACCCAGCGCACGGTGACGCTGCTGTGCTCCACGTCGTCTGCGGTTAGGCCCAGCTTGAGGGGCTTCTGGCGGCCGTCTGGCAGGGTGGCGGTGACGGTCAGGGTGTAGCGGCCCAACGGCAGGTCATTGAAGTTGGTGCTGTGGTACTGCCATCCCTGGCCCAATGTTGTGCGGCCCCCGCCGTTGGGGTCAGTATAAGGATACCCACCGGGAGGGGCGAGCGGCGCGGCCTTGAAGGTATAAACGACAGGTTTTCCCGTGCTGCCGTCCACCAGCTTGCCCTGGGGCGTGAAGGTTGCCGTGATGGTGCTGCCGCCGGGGGCCGCGCCGGGCGTCACAGCACTGTACTTCTCGGCGCAGTACGCCTTGGCCGGCAGGCCGCAGTAGCTGAAATCAACGCTTGAACCGTAGAAATCATCGTACCGATTGGCCCCGGCGCCACTGCCCGCCCGCAGGCCGGACAGCTTCCAGCGGAAGTTGAGGTTGCCGCCCTCGCTGGAGTCCACGCTGGTGCTGGGGTTGCCGCTGGCCGGGTCCATAAAGAACGAGAAGGTCTGACCTTCAAACGTGGTGGTGTACGAGGCCTTGGCCTGATACCGCCCGTCCGGCACGCGCAGGCTGTAGGTACCGTCCGCCTTCGTCTCGGTCTCGAAATTGGTTTTCTGGCCCTGGGTGAAGGTGGTGCCGCTGATGAAGACCCGCGCGCCCGCCAGCGGCCGGCCCTGGGTGTCCAGCACCAGCCCGCTGACGTAGCCGGGTTTGGTGGTGGGCGGTTTAGCGCTGGCCGCGGGCGCAGCGGGCTTGGCGGGGGCGGGCGCGGGCGCAGGTTTGGCTGGGCTGGCCGCCGGTGCAGCAGGCTTGGCGGGGGCCGGCGCGGGTTTGGGAACACTGGCCGCCGGTGCGCTGGGTTGCAGCGCAGGAGTGGGCTTGGCCGGGGCTTTGGCCGCCACTGGCTTGAGCACACACCAGGCCAGCACGGTTGCTCCCTCGGCTTCCAGCCACAGTCCGGCCAGCGCCTGCTGGGGGCCGCTCAGCGCAAACGCCACGGCCCGGCCATCTTCATCGTCGCTGCTGTCCAGCACGCGGTAGGTGTAACCCAGGGCCTTGACCCCGCCGTTGAAGGTTTCCTCCAGCCCCTCTTCAGGCTCGGTCCACACCACGTATTCGCTCTTCGTGCAGCTGCTCCCGGCGGCGCTGGCCGCGTCGCGCAGGCTTGAGGCCAGATCATCGACGGCGGCGCGGTCAGTCACGATCACCGCGCCCTCGTTGAACGAGGCGGGCACCAGGGTGCTGCTGGGGCCAGCGGCCAGCGCCGAAAACGCACCACACAGAAGAAACGACAGCAGGCGAACGGTTCCCTTCATACGACACCTCATCAGGTCTGCGACGGGGCTTATGCGGCCACTATGCTTTCGGAGCCTTCGAATTGAAGATTTGGTTGGATGGAGAGAGGCATTCAGTCTAAGCAGACCGGGGTCAGGTTTCCAGCCCTCACCCCCATCGCCACCCGCACGGTCCTGCCCCTACCCCGCCGCCACCTCCGCCCGCCGCTCCTCGATGATCCGCTTCGCCAGATGGTCCGGCACATCCTGGTAGCCGTGCGGCTTGACGGAAAAGGCCCCCCGGTCCCCGGTCAGCGAGCGCAGGTCGGCGCTGTAGTTCTGCAACTCCGCCTGCGGCACCACGGCGCTGATGGTGATGACCGTGCCGCCGGTGTCCATGCCCTGCACGCGGGCGCGGCGCGTTTGCAGGTCGCTGATCAGGTCGCCGGTGAACGAGGCGGGCGCACGCACCTTGAGCAGGACGGCAGGTTCCAGCAGGCCGGGCCGGGCCTGTTCCAGCGCATTTTTCAGCGCCATGCTGCCCGCCATGCGGAAGGCGATGTCCGAACTGTCCACCTCGTGGTAGCTGCCGTCCAGCACCGTCACGTGCACGTCCTGAAGCGGGTAGCCGGCCAGACTGCCCTTCTGCATGGCGTCTTGCACGCCCTTCTCGATGCTGGGCAGGTACTTGCCGGGAATCGCGCCGCCCACCACGGCACTTTTAAAGCCGAAGCCCTCGCCGGGTTCAATACGGATCGTGCAGTCGCCGTACTGCCCGTGGCCGCCGCTCTGCTTCTTGTGTTTGCCCTGGGCCTGCGCGGCGGCGTGAATGGTTTCGCGGTAGGGAATCTGCGGCGTGGTGGTGGTCACGGTCACACCCTGGGCCGCCAGTTTCTCGGCGGCAATGGTCAGGTGCATGTCGCCCATGCCGCTCAGCAGTTGCTCCCCGGTCTGCAGGTCACGCTGGAAGTGCAGCGTCGGGTCTTCCTCCATCAGACGGGTCAGCGCCGCGCCCAGTTTGTCCTCGTCCTGGCGGGTTGCAGGGTGCAGGGCCACCGTGTGTGCCGGGTCGGGCAGCCACAGCGCGTCATACTGGATGGGATGGGCAGGATCGGCCAGCGTGTCCCCGGCGTGCAGGTCACCCAGCTTGGTCAGCACGCCGATCATGCCGGCCCGCAGCTCCGGCACCTCGGTCAGTTCCTTGCCGTTGATCAGGTAGAGGTGGGCCGGTTTGACCTCGGCACCATCGCGTGAGGTGTTCAGCACCGTGTCGCCGGGCCTGAGGGTGCCGCTGTACACCCGGATGTACGCCAGCTTGCCCACAAAGGGATCGATGCTGACCCGCCACACGCGGGCGCTGAAGGGAGCGTCGGGCAGCGGCTCGCGGTTCTGGCCGTCCTGCCCGGTGGTGGGGCCACGCTCGCGGGCGCTACGCAGGCCCGTGACCAGCAGGTCCAGCAGCTGCGCCAGCCCCACACCCGTCGTGGCGCTGACCGGAAGGACCGGGTACAGGGTTCCCGCATGCACGGCCCGCAGAAAGGCGGCGTGCAGGTCATCGACGCCGATCTTCTCGCCTTCCAGAAAGCGTTCCATCAGCGCGTCGTCGGATTCAATGATGGCGTCGGTCAGGCTGTCCCGCGCTTCTTTCAGCACCGAGCGCAGGTCGGAAGGCACCTCTGCCCCATCCCCGGTTTCCCCGGTCAGGACGTTCACCACCCCCCGGAAGTCCGCCCCCTCGCCGACAGGCAGATACAGCGGGGCGACATTGCCCGGCAGGCTGGAGCGCAGGTCCGCCAGCACCGCCGAGAAGTTGGCCCGCTCCCGGTCCATCTTGTTGACGGCGATCAGGCGCGGCATGTTGAAGCGGTCAGCGGTGGCCCACACCCGTTCGGTGCCCACCTCCACGCCGCTCACGCCGCTGACCACCATCAGGGCGGCGTCGGCGGCGCGGATGGCCCCCCGGATCTCGCGCACGAAGTCGGCGTAACCGGGGGTATCCAGCATGGTGATGTCGGTGCCGTCATGGCTCAGGCGCACCACGCCGGTGGTGATGGAAAAGCCGTGCGCCTTCTCGGCGTCGGTGTGATCGCTCTGGGTGGTGCCGTCCTCGACTTTGCCAGGACGTGAAATGGCCCCGCTGTGGTGCAGCAGGGCTTCGCAGAGCGTGGTTTTCCCGGCGCCGCTGTGCGCGGCGAGACTCACAATACGAACGGGCATTCTTGAACCACCGATCCTTTTCTGGTTAAAAAGAGGGGGCGGGGCGAACGGCCTCCGGCGCGGACGTGATTTTGGTGGAACCAATGTACACCTGATCTGCGGCGCCCAACCCAACGCTGTGGCGGTCGCCTGTCTCTGCGCCATTTCCCGAATTCCCTTTTTTCCTCACCCAGCCCTACATTGCTCCCATGACCTGCCCCCAGCCCGTGATGATGCGAACGCCCCTGCGCCCCTGAGTGGCTGGGGGCCTGAAGGCGGGATGCGTTCCGTCCAAGAGCCGCAACCCGCCTTCACTTTTTCCGTATCCTGTAGAGGTTGTCCGCCCCGCCTCTCATCAGGGCGTGGTGCCTGTCGGGTACAGGGCGGAGAGGAAGGAAACAGCATGAGCGACCACCAACAGAACAACGAATTCATCATCACCACCGCCATCGATTACGCCAACGGCGAGCCGCACATCGGGCACGTCTACGAGAAGATTCTGGGCGACGCCATCGCGCGTTACCAGCGGCTCTCGGGGCGCGACGTGACCTTCGTGATGGGCACCGACGAGCACGGCGAGAAGATCAGCAAGGCCGCCGCCAAGGCCGGGGTCACGCCGCAGGAACTGGTGGACGACCTGAGTGACCGCGCCTTCCGGGGGCTGTGGGACCGGCTGGACATCAGCTATGACGCCTTCATCCGCACGACCTCCCAGCGCCACAAGAAGTTCGTGCAGGACGTCTTGCAGCGCGTGTACGACGCCGGGGACATCTACTTCGCCGAGTACGAGGGCCTGTACTCCGTGGGCGCCGAACGCTACGTGACCGACAAGGAACTGGTAGAGGGGCCAGACGGCGTGCGCCGCTACCCCGGTGACCCCCAGCCGCCGGAGCTGAGGCGCGAGGCCAACTACTTTTTCAGGATGGAAAAGTACCAGGACTGGCTGCTGGAGACCCTCAAGGCCAATCCCACGCTGATCCAGCCCGCCGGGTACCGCAACGAGGTGCTGGAAATGCTCTCGGAGCCGATCGGCCCCCTGAGCATCAGTCGCCCGAAAAGCCGCGTGCCGTGGGGCATCGAGCTGCCCTGGGACGCCGATCACGTGACCTACGTGTGGTTTGACGCGCTGCTGTCGTATCTGACGCCATTTGTGGCGGGCGGCCGTGACCCGGCGACGGTCAGCGGAGTGGCGTGGCACGTCATCGGCAAGGACATTCTCAAGCCGCACGCGGTGTTCTGGCCCACCATGCTGAGGGCGGCAGGTTATCCGCTGTACCGCAAGCTGGTGGTGCACAGCCACATCCTGGCCGAGGACGGCCGCAAGATGGGCAAGTCGCTGGGCAACGCGATCAACCCGCAGCAGCTGGTCAAGGACTTTCCGGTGGACGCCATCCGCTACACCCTGCTGCGCGAGGCCTCGCTGGGCGCGGACAGCCCCTACGGCGAGGGCATTCTGGTATCCCGCCTGAACAGCGACCTGGCCAACGATCTGGGCAACCTGCTGTCGCGCACCGTCAGCATGATCCACAAGTACCGGGGCGGCGTGCTGCCCACCGCCGCCGAGCCGGGTGACCGCGAACGCCGAATCGAGGCGGCGGCGCTGGCCCTGCCGGGACAGATTCTGGCCCTGGTGGATGACCTCAAGATCAACATGGCGATTGAAGCCGCCATGAACTTCGTGCGTGACCTGAACCGCTACATCGCCGAGAGCGCGCCGTGGAATCTGGCCAAGTCCGACGACACCGCCCGTCGGCTGGACACCGTGCTGTACACCGCCGCCGAGGGGCTGCGCGTCGCGTCGGTGTGTCTGGAGGCCGTGATTCCCGGCAAGGCCCGCGAGCTGCGCGCCCAGCTGGGCCTGGGCGGCCAGACCTACACCCTGACCGGCGCCTGGGGCCTGATTCCGGCGGGCACCCGCGTGCCGGGCGGGCCAATCCTGTTCCCGAAACCAGAACTGCCCCAGCCGGAGCCGGAAGCGGGCACGGGAAAGCCGGGCAGGCCCCAGAAGCCCGCCCAGAAGGAGAAGAAAGCCATGCATGCCATTGCTGAACCCGCCGCACCTGTGGCCAGCGCCACCCCCGCCGAGACCGAGGCCCTGATTTCCATCGACGACTTTGCCCGCATTGACCTGCGCGTGGCCGAGGTCATCGCCTGCGAGGCAGTGGCGAAGGCCGACAAACTGCTGAAGCTGACTGTCAGGATGGGCGAGGAAACGCGCACGGTGGTCAGCGGGATTCGCAAGTGGTACGAGCCCGAAGCGCTGGTGGGCCGCAAGGTGATTCTGGTGGCCAACCTCAAACCTGCCAAACTGCGCGGCATTGAATCTCAGGGCATGATCCTGGCCGCCGAGGACGACGCGGGCAATCTGGATCTGGTGGGCCTGACGCTGGACCTGCCCAGCGGAACAAAGGTGCGCTAAGGGCTTCAGCCGCATTGACAAGCTGCCGGAGGGATGTTCGCCTCCGGCAGCTTTGCTTTTCAATGAACGCTCAGGCAATCAAGTAGGTGATTTGCAGGGCCGGCTGGTTGGTGGCTCACCCTGCCTCAGGTAAGCGAGGTCCGTATTGCCGTCCCCATCGGTCAGCTTGGCGAAGCGCAGGCGGTACTGCGAGCGGGTGCGGTTGTTGGCCCGGTCGTCTTGCAGGGCGCTCAGGACGGACTTGCCGTAGGTGCCCGCGACGTTGACATTCCTGACAACTCCGGTGGCCACGCTGGCCGGCGTGATGGATCGATGGACACGATGGATGGGGCGGTGGTGTCGGCCGGGGCACCGATGTTGACCGTCACGGTCTGGGTGGCGTCATTGGTGTTTCCGGCAGGCGGGGGGGTGCCTCCGCCTCCGCAGGCGGGGAGACAGACTCAGGGCGGTGGTCAAAAGCAGGGCAAGATTCAGTGGCTTCATGGTGCTCTCCTGCGAGGGCGGGAAGCCCGACCAACCGCCGGCCAGACGCCTTTCCTTCGCTTGAAAGCACCTTAAAGAACGCGCCGTGACCGGGCCGTGATCAACCGTGACCGGCAGGTGCCCGGACCGTGATCGGCCAGTCACAGGCTGGCATCCGCGGCCGGAGGGCGCGGCGGCCCTATAGACTGGGCCGTATGCCGTTTATCGTGGTTTCGGGACTGTCAGGCAGTGGTAAGAGCACGGTGCTGCGCACGCTGGAAGACGCGGGGTTCTTCACCACCGACAACCTGCCGCCCGAGCTGTGGGGGGCCATGCACGATCTGGCGACGGCGCGCGGCATCACCCGGCTGGCGGTCAGCACCGACGCGCGGACCCGCGACTTTCTGGCGGCGCTGGAATCCAGCCACGAGCGCCTGTCGCGCCGCCGCGAGGACCTGCGGGTGCTGTTTCTGGAGGCCACGGGGGAGGTGCTACTGCAGCGTTACAACCTGACCCGCCGCGAACACCCGCTGGGCGACACCCTGATGGTGGATTTCGCCCGCGAACGCGAGCTGCTCGCGCCGCTGAGGGCCATCGCCGACACGGTGATCGACACCACCTCACTCTCGGGCAAGGAGCTGGCCGGGCGGGTGCTGCAGTTGTACCGGCTGGAACAGGACTTTCACCTGCGGTTGGTGTCGTTCGGCTTCAAGCACTCGCCGCCGCGCGACGTGGACATGGTGGTGGACGTGCGCTCACTGCCCAATCCGTACTACGACCCCCAGCTGCGCCCCCGCACCGGCCTGCAACCCGACGTGGCCGGGTACGTGTTCCAGGACCCGGCCTCCGAGACCTTCTACGACGAGGTGCGCGCGTTCGTACGCACGGCCGCCGAGCGGGCGCGGGCCAGCGGCCGGCACGGGTACACGGTGGGCATCGGCTGCACCGGCGGGCAGCACCGCAGTGTGGCGGTGGCCGCCCGCCTGGCCGAGGACCTCAGCGACCTGAACGTGGACGTGACCGATCACCGCGACATGAAACTGGAGGCGAGCTGATGTGGGCAGACTGAGCCGGATCTGGTCGGCACCGCAGGCGGGGACGGGGGAGCCGGCATGAGCGACCCGCCCCGGCACGCTGCGGAGCCTCCCCTGGCCGAAGATCTGCACAGCACCACGCGGCAGCGGGCCGTGGAACGAGGGCAGCACGCCACCCGGCGCGCGCGCATGTGGCTCACGCCGGGCATGGGCATCAAGCGCTGGCTGCTGCTGTTTGTGGCGTGCACGCTGGTGGGGGCGGTGGGGTTCCTGCACTTCACCTGGACCGGGCCGCTGCACTTCACCGCCACGCGCTGGATCCTGTACCTCAATGCCCTGACCTCTCCCGAGATCATGCCGCTGCACGTGGTCGGCATGGGGGTGATGGCGGCGGCGCTGGTCGGGGCCTTTTTCAGCATCGCCATGCTCAACCGCTCGGTGCTGCGCGGCGTCGGCACCCTCCCTGAGACGGCGATGGATACCATCTACGCGCGCCGCCACCTGTCGCGCGGGCTGCGCGTCGTGGCGGTGGGGGGCGGCACCGGGCTGTCCAACCTGCTGTCGGGCCTGCGCCCCCACACGGCCCACACCACCGCCATCGTGACTGTGTCGGACGACGGCGGCAGCAGCGGGCGGCTGCGCGAGTCGCTGGACATGATCGCCCCCGGCGACCTGACCGACTGCTACGCCGCCCTGAGCGACAGTCCCGTGATGGCCCGGCTGCTGCTGCACCGCTTCAGACGCGGCGACGGCATCCAGGGCCACACCTTCGGGAACCTGATGCTGGCCACCCTCAGCGAGGAGGAAGGCGGGCTGGCCGAAGCCATGCAGGACATCCACGAGGTACTCAGAATCCGCGGCCACGTGTTTCCGGCCACCACCGCCCCCGCCACCCTGGTGGCCCACCTGAGCGACGGACGCACGGTTCGTGGCGAGAGCAAATTTGCCCCCTCGGTGGGCAGCGCCCGCATCCTGAGCGTGACGCTGGACCCGCCGGACCTGCCCGCGCTGCCTTCCGTGCTGGAGGCCATCGGAAGCGCCGAACAGCTTGTGCTGGGGCCGGGCAGCCTGTTTACCAGCATCATCCCCGGCCTGCTGGTGCCGGACATTGCCCAGGCGATCCGGGCGTCGGCGGCCCCATTGATCTACGTCGCCAGCCTGATGACCGAGCCCGGCGAGACCGATGGCCTGAGCCTGGATGACCACGTTCAGGCCATCTTCCGCCATCTGGGCCGCGCCCCCGACTGCGTGCTGGTCAACAGCGACCTCCTGCCGCCCGAGGTCGCCCAGCGTTACGCGGCGGCGGGCGCGCATGTGCTTGACCTGAACGGCGCCCCCCAGGCGCTGCACAGCTGTGCCCTGAGGGTGCCGCTGTTGCACCCCGGCCATGAGGCCCGCCACGACCCGGCGGCGCTGGCCCAGGCGCTGCTGACCCTGGCCCCGCGCCGCCGCCCTCAGAACCAGCCGGGGTGAACCCAGCCAGGGAACATTGACCTGGGCACCCAAGGCAGGCGGGGCACCCAGCCCGTCTACCCCTGCTCACCGCCATGCCGGAGGCCGCCTGTTACGCTGAAGGCATGACGGCGCAGCCAGACACACCGCTTCAGATCAGCGTCCGGGAGATGGGCGTGCGGGCCAGGGCAGCGGGCCGGGCGCTGCGGGCGCTGCCCACCGCCCGCAAGGTGGCGGCCCTGCAAGCCATCGCTGCCGAACTGCGGGCCGGCAGCGGCGCAATCCTGGCGGCCAATGACGCGGACGTGCAGGCCGCCGCGCACGCGGGCCTGCCCCCCCACATGATCGCGCGCCTGAGCCTGGACGCCGCGTCCCTGGAAACCATCGCCGCCGACGTGGAGGCCGTGTCGCGTCTGCCTGATCCGGTGGGGGAAACCACAGCCCCGCAGACCCAGCCGAGCGGAATCCGCGTCTCGCAGCGCCGGGTGCCGCTGGGGGTGCTGGGCGTGATCTACGAGTCTCGCCCCAACGTGACAGTGGACGTGGCGGCGCTGGCCTTGATGAGCGGCAACGCCGTGATTCTGCGCGGCGGCAGGGAGACGGTGCACAGCAATGCGGCGCTGGAGGCGGCCATCCGCACGGCGCTGGAGGCCCAGCACCTGCCAGGCGACGCCGTGCAGGTGATCCGCGACCCGGACCGTGACCGCATGCGCGAACTGCTGCGGCTGGACGATCTGGTGGACGCCATCATCCCGCGCGGCGGGGCCGGGCTGCACCGCTACTGCGTGGAGAACGCCACCGTTCCCGTGATCGTGGGCGGCATCGGCGTGGTGCACATCTATCTGGACGCCAGCTTCATCCGTGACCCGGCAGATGTGCGCCGGGCCGCCGAAATCGTCGTCAATGCCAAGGTCCAGAAGCCCAGCGCCTGCAACGCCCTGGACACGCTGTTGATCGACCGGCAGGCGCTGGCCGCCCTGACCGACATCGCCCGCGCCCTGCTGGAACATGGCGTGGAGGTGCGTGCCGACGCCGAGGCGTGGGGCACGTTGCAGGACGCGGGGATTGTGGTCACACCCGCCGCCGAGACTGACTACGGCACCGAATTCCTGGCCCTGACCGCCAGCCTCAAGATTGTGTCGGGGCTGGAGGAGGCGCTGGATTTCATCGCCGCCCACGGCAACCACACCGACGTGATCCTGACCCGCGACCCCGATCAGGCCGAGCGGTTCATTCAGGATGTGGACAGCGCCGCCGTGATCGTCAACGCCAGCCCCCGCTTCAACGACGGCGGGCAACTGGGCCTGGGCGCGGAAGTTGCCATCAGCACGCAGAAGCTGCATGCACGGGGGCCGATGGGCCTGCGCGAACTCACCACCACGAAATGGGTGGTGGTGGGGGAAGGCCAGACGCGGGGGTAACCCAGAAGAGGGGAATCAGCGTCAGAACTGTCTCCCCTCGCTTCGTGTGCGTCAGACGCCCAGAGGCACGTCCACCCCAAGCTCGGCCAGCACGGTGCGAATCGCCTGCGCGTCGATGCCGGCGCGGGCATGGACGCTCTCGGCGGTGGCGTGGTCCTGGAACTCGTCGGGGATGCCCAGCGTCCGCACGGGAACGCTCAGGCCCATGCTGTTCAGGGCTTCCAGCACGGCGCTGCCGAAGCCGCCCACCAGCGTGTTGTCCTCCACGGTGATGATGGTGCGGGCACTGCCGGCCACCTCACGCAGCATCGTCAGGTCCAGAGGTTTGACGAAGCGGGCGTTGACCACACCGACGCCCGGCAGGTCGCCTGCCGCCGCCACCGCGTATTCCAGCGCCTTGCCGCCCGCCAGGATCACGGCGTCCGAGCCGTCCTTGAGGCGCTCCCACGTGCCCCATTCCAATGTGGGCCACGTGCCCTCGGGCACCTTGACCGTGTTGCCGCGCGGATAGCGGATGGCAAAGGGACCGTCGTGTTCCTGGGCGTATTTCAGCATGCCGCGCAGTTCGCTGGCGTCCTTCGGCAGACCGATCCGCACGTTGGGAATGCTGCGCAGGTAACTGAGGTCGAACACGCCGTTGTGCGTCGAGCCGTCTGCCCCCACGATCCCGGCACGGTCAATGGCGAAGGTGACGTTCAAGTTCTCAATCGCCACGTCGTGCAGCACCTGATCGTAGGCGCGTTGCAGGAAGGTGGAGTAGATCGCCACGATGGGCCGCAGGCCCTGCAAGGCCATGCCGGCAGCGGTGGTCACGGCCACGTCCTCGGCGATGCCCACGTCCAGATAGCGGTGCGGGTGCACCTTGCTGTAGCCCACCAGCCCGCTGCCCTCGCGCATGGCGGGGGTGATCACGAAGGTGCGCGGGTCCTGCCTGGCCAGCTCGGTCACGGCGTCGCCGAAGGCCGCGCTCCACGAGTACGCGTTGCTGGGCTTGAAGTCGCCGGTCTCGGGATCAAATTTGCCGGGGCCGTGCCAGTAGATCGGGTCCGCCTCGGCGTAGCTCAGGCCCTTGCCCTTGCGGGTCACGACATGCAGGATCGTGGGGCCGTCCAGGTCCACCAGCCGCTCCATCAGCCACACCAGTTCCTGAACGTTGTGGCCGTCCACCGGACCGACGTAGCGCACGCCCATGGTGGCAAACGGGTTGACGCTGGCCGGGTCAAAGAAGTGGCGGGTGCTGCTCTTGGCGCGGCTCATGAAGTCGGCCAGCGGCTTGCTCAGGGACTGCACCGCCTTCTTCCCGGCCCCCTCGCCCTCCTGAAACCACTTCTGCACCTGCAGCCCGCGCATGAACTTGTTGATCGCGCCCACGTTCTCGGAAATGCTCATCTCGTTGTCGTTCAGAACGATCAGCATCTTGCGGCGCAGGTCACCGATGGTATTCAGGGCCGCCAGCGCCATGCCCCCGGTCAGCGAGCCGTCGCCGATCACGGCGGCCACCTGATAGTCCTGACCCAGCGCGTCGCGGGCCATTGCCATGCCCAGCGCGTTGGCCAGGCTGGTGCTGGCGTGGCCCACCGTGATCGCGTCGTGTTCGGACTCGCTGACCTTGGTAAAGCCGCTGAGGCCACCCTCTTTTTTAACGGTGGCCATCTGGTCGCGCCGCCCGGTCAGCATCTTGTGGGCGTAGGCCTGGTGACCGACGTCGAAGAGAATCCGGTCCCGGGGGCTGCTGAGCACGTAGTGCAGCGCCACGATCAGGTCCGTGGCCCCCAGCGAGGACGCCAGATGCAGCCCGCCCACCGAGCAGACCCGCACGATCTCGTCGCGCAGCTCCTGGGTCAGTTCGGGCAGCTGTTCGCGCGAGAGCTTCTTGAGATCATCCGGCCCCTGAATCCGGTCCAGCAGCGGCGTGCCCCGGAACACCAATTCCGTGCTGCCCAGTTCACCCGCCATTCCATCCGTCTGTTTGAGCTCGGTCATCAGCGGCCTCCCTTGAAGTTGCGTCCCACCAGCAGCAGGCCCTCAGGCGTGCGGACCTCGCCCACAAACGGCGTGAACCACAATTGTTGCGTGGCCGGGAACAGGCCGCCCACCGTGTCACTCACCTGACGGGTCACCACCCAGACCTCGAACTTCCCGGCGGGCGTGTCCTGCTGCCGCTTTTCCTGAACGGTGTAGCTGTAATTCAGCGTGCCCTGCGCCTGCACCCTGCCGTCGTCCCCGCTGATGGCGATGTTGCTCTGGCCCTGCCAGGTCAGCCCCACCTTCCAGGCATTTTCTGCCGGGTATTCCAGCCACGGCGGGTCCAGGCGAACGTTGACCCCGGGCTTGCGCAGCCCCAGCAGTCTGACCCCGTCTGCCGAGAAGCTCCGGTACCACGTCTGGTCCGCGCCGCGCCCGGCCAGTTGCAGCGCCTGCACAGTCTGTCCGGCGTAGATGCTTGGCCCCAGCGTCCGCAGCACGTAGGGCACGCCCGACGCCGGCTCGCCTTCCGGCAGGTAGGACCACGCCAGCCCGGCCTGACTGGGATAGAACGAAACCGCTCCCACGGGCGTACTGCTCTGCACGGTGGGTGCAGGACCACCGGTCCGCGGGGCACAGGCGCCCAGACCCAGCACCAGGGCCGGACCAAAGGCGAAGAAAAAGATGGGACGCATGATCCCCAGAGTAACGCGACCCATTGACCGCATTCTGTCAGCTAAGCGGAGGTCAGGCGTCCCGCTTTTGGAGGAGGCCGGAGAGAAATGCCGTGTGGAACGGTAGGCAGGGCGGATTTATGAGGCATGATTTATGGAGATGGCCACGGACAACATTGGCACACAGCAATTCAGTGCTTCTGGCCAGTAAAAGGGGCCGCAGCCTTCAAGCTCCGGCCCCTCATCCTCCCTGCTCCGCTCAGATCAGGCTGAGCTGGTCCCCGTCCGCAATATGGGTCAGGTGTTCGGGCAGGCCGCGCGGGTGGTCCATCACGATCTGCTCGGCCTTGTAGCTGCTGCGGACCAGCGGGCCAGAGACGATTTCCAGAAAGCCCAGTTGCATACCTTCCTCGCGGATGTCGTCGAATTCAGCGGGGGTCACGTAACGCTCGACCGGCAGGTGGTGCATGGTGGGTCGCAGATACTGGCCGAAGGTCAGCACGTCCACGCCCGCCGCGCGGCAATCGAGCATGGTCTGCGTGATTTCCTCGCGCGTCTCGCCCAGCCCCAGCATGACGCTGGTCTTGGTGATCACGTCCGGGCGGGCGCGCTTGGCGTGGGCCAGCACCGCCAGGGTCTGGTCATAGTCGGCGCGGATGTCGCGCACCGGGTGGGTCAGGCGGCGCACCGTTTCGATGTTCTGGGCGTAGGTGTCCACGCCGCTGTCCAGCACCAGATCCACGCAGTGGGTGTTGCCGCTGAAGTCGGGCGTCAGCGCCTCAACGCGGGTTTCCGGATTCAGCCGCTTGATGGCTGCCACCGTCTTGGCGAAGTGGTACGCGCCGCCGTCCGGCAGGTCGTCGCGGTCCACGCTGGTCAACACCACGTACTTCAGGCCCATCAGCTGAACGCTCTCGGCCACGCCCTGCGGCTCGTCCAGATCCAGCTTGCCCATCGGGTTGCCGGTGTCCACGGCGCAGAAGCGGCAGCCGCGCGTGCAGATGTGGCCCATCAGCATGAAGGTGGCGGTGCCGCGTGACCAGCACTCGCCGATGTTAGGGCACATCGCCTCCTCGCAGACCGTGTGCAGACGGTGTTCCTTGACGATCTTGCGGACCTCGCCAAACACCTGCCCGGTGGGGATGGTGACCTTCAGCCACTCGGGCTTCTTCTCGCGCACGGGCACGCTGTCCTTGCGGTAGATGCCGTTCTTGATGAATTTGGCCTGTTTTTCGGTGCCCTGGGGTTGTGCGGTCTGATCACTCTGGGTCATGAATTAGCTCCCCGCTCCGGCAAGGGCCGGCAGCGTCCAGTCGTAGGTTGCAAAGGTGGTGACAAAGGCGTCGGACAGCGCCGTGCGGGCCGCGTCCATGTCCGGGCTGTGGCCCAGACCGCGCAGCTCGTATTCACGTTCCACGCTGGTCATCTGCGTGCCGCTCAGGCCGCACGGCACGATCAATTCAAAGTGCTGGAGGTTGGTCTCGACGTTCAGTGCCAGCCCATGCAGCGCCACGTTCTTCTGCACCGCCACCCCAAAGGAGGCGATTTTCTGATGGTAGCTCAGGCCGTTGACCTCGCGCGGATCGACGTAGACGCCCGCGTAGCCGGGATTGGGGCGGGCGTCGGGCAGACCCAGGGTGGACAGCGCGGAGATGGTGGCGGCCTCCAGCAGCCGCAGGAAATCCTGCACGCGCCGGCCCACCGGGAAAATGGCGTAGGCCACCAGCTGACCGGGGCCGTGGTAGGTCACGTCGCCCCCGCGCTCGACTTCCAGCACCTCGATGCCCTGCGCTTCCAGATACCCGCGGGTTACGATGATGTTGCTGCCCTCGCGGGCCTTGCGGCCCAGCGTCAGCACCGGCGGGTGGTCCAACAACAGCAACGCAGGCCTGCCGCCCGCCGCCACCCGCGCGTGGTGTTCCTTCTGCAAAGCCCAGGCGTCGCGGTACGGCACGCGGCCCAGGTCCAGGATGTCGAATGCGGCGGCCTTCATAGCCCGAATTGTACGCCCGGCGCCTCCGCATTCACCGTGTCCTGCGCCGAATTGCAGGCGAAATTGACCAGACGCCGTGGTCAATTCCTGCTGTCAGGCTGGTTATGACGGCCTCTGGCGTGTCCGGCCTGACAGGACGTAACATGCGGGCCATGCCCGAACTTGTTCCCCCCTCCAGCCAGTACAAGCACAGTTTCATCGAGGCCGTGCGCGAGGCCCAGGCGTCCGGCAGCGGACTGGGCGACACCCTGAAGTGGGACGTGGCCGAGATGGAAGCTGACTTTGACCGTGTCCTGACTGAGCTGCGCCGCTACGAGCCGGGCAACGAACTGCCGGACGGCTTTGTGCATTCCGAGGCCCTGTGGCTGGTGGACGGCGAGACGTACCTGGGCCGCGCCAGCCTGCGCCACACCCTCAACGCCAGCCTGCGCGAGTTCGGCGGCCATATCGGCTACGAGATGCGGCCCTCGGCGCGGCGGCAGGGCCACGGCAAGACCATCCTGCGCCTGACGCTGGGGCGGGCGCGCGAGCTGGGCCTGGACCGCGTGATGATCAGTTGCGACACTGACAACCCTGGTTCACGTGGGGTGATCGAGGGTAACGGCGGCGTGCTGGAAGGCGAATTCACGCTGGACTACCACCCCAGAGCGATCCGGCGCTACTGGATCAGGCTGTAACCCCAGCGCTCAGGTCTGGGACGGCATTTCGTTGTCCGCCACCGACGGGGCGGCGCGCAGTTCCCCGACCCGGTCCATCATGTGGTGGGCTGGCCCTTCCAGCAGCGCGGCCGGTGCCGACGGGTGGGTCTGCGCCTGCACGTCCATGCGAGGGGAATGCATGCACTGCTTGCCGCGCCTGCCGGACATCCCGTATACTCCCAAGGTTCGGCCCGGCTGCCAGCGTGCAGCCGAAGTCGGTATCTGGTGTATGAACGCCTCTGCCAGCGCCCGCCCACCGTGGACCGGGAACGCTGGAACGTGGGGTGGTCCGCTCACCTAAGGAGCCTGCAATGAGCAACATCAAAGTGAACCGTGGCGCGATCCTGCGCGCCGTCGAGCAGCCGCACATCAAGACCGACCACCCCGAGTTCCGCCCCGGCGACACCGTCCGCGTGGAAACCAAAGTGGTGGAAGGCAACCGCACCCGCAACCAGGCGTTCGAGGGCGTGGTCATTGCCCTGAACGGCTCGGGCAGCCGCCGCAGCTTCACCGTCCGCAAGATCTCCTTCGGTGAGGGTGTGGAGCGCGTGTTCCCCTTCAGCAGCCCGCTGCTGGCCAAGGTCAGCGTGCTGGAGCGCGGCAAGGTGCGCCGCGCCAAGCTGTACTACCTGCGCGACCTGCGCGGCAAGGCGGCCCGCATCAAGAGCGACCGCAGCCGCGTGATGAAGGACGCCGAGGTCATCAAGGCCGCCAAGGCCAGCAAGCAGGCTGCCGATCAGGCCGCTGCCGTCCAGGCTTCCGAAGCTGCCACTGCCCAGGCCGCTGCGCCCGAAGCCACCCCCGAAACCCAGGGCGAATAAACCCCAGGGTGACGCCTGAAGCGCCTGCCCCTGGGGTGGGCGCTTTTCGTTTGGTCGGCAGGAAGCGGCTGAGAGCGGACGGCAAGAAGACAGCGGGTTCCGGCTGGAAGGCACGGAACCCGCTGCTTTTCGACTCTGTTCTTTGACTCTGTATTGGCTGTCGCCTACCTATGCGCTCAGCTGAACAGGGTGCTCACGCTCGCCCCGGTGTGGATGTTGGCAATGGCGTCGGCGAACAGGGGTGCCACGTCCAGCACCGCCAGCTTGCCGCCCGCCGCCTCGATTTTCTCCGGAGAGACGTGAACGGTATTGCAGCTGGCGACCTGGGTCACGTCCAGCCCCGCGATGCGCTGGATGGCCGGGCCGCTGTAGACGCCGTGGGTCACGGCCACGTACACGTCCCTGGCCCCCATGCTGCGGGCGATATTGACGGTTTCCACCAGGCTTCCGGCGGTGCTGATCTCGTCGTCCACGATAAAGACCGTCTTGCCGTCCACCTCACCGATCAGGGCACGCGGCACCACCTCGGTGTCGGACACGCGCTCCTTGTCGATCATGGCCAGCCCGCAGTCCAGCAGGCGTGCGATGCTGCTGGCGCGCTTGATGCTGCCCGCGTCGGGGGCCAGCACCACGCCCTCGTGGGCATTGTCGACGCAGCCCTGAAAATGCTCGGACAGCACGATATCCGCCGAAAGGTGATCGACCGGCACCTTGAAAAAGCCGTGCACCTGCGGGCTGTGCAGGGTCATGGTCAGCACCCGGTCTGCGCCCGCCGCCTGAATCAGGTCCGCCACCAGACGGCCCGCGATGGAAATGCGGGGGCTGTCCTTCTTGTCGCTGCGGGCGTAGCTGTAATACGGAATCACGGCAGTCACGCGGCCAGCGCTGGCACTCTTGGCGGCGTCGATCATCAGCATCAGTTCCATGATCGAGTCGCTGACCGGGTTGCTGAAGGTCTGGATGATAAAGACGTCCGCCTCGCGCAGCGACTCCTCGTAATGCACGATCAGGTTGTCGTTGGTGAACTTCTCGGTGGTGCTGTGGCCCAGCGGCACCCCCAGGTTGTCGCAGATGGCCTGTGCCAGTGGGCGGTTGCTCTGACCGGAAAAGACCATCAGGGGCGAGCGGCGACTTTCCAGCAGGGTGGTGGGCAGGCGGGGTGAGACAGGCAAGGGGACATCCTCCGGGGATTGGGGGCAGGGCGACAGGCGGCGGCGCAAATCGCCCGAAGCATACCCGCCCGGTATGTGGGATGTCAGGGGCGGGTGTCGTCCCCGGCATGGGAACAGGTGGGCGACGGCGCAGTGTCCGGTTGATTTGGACATCAGGCGGCCCCCGACGCACGCATTAGCATGCGCCCATGACTCTGGACGCCGTGATCGTCGGCGCTGGCCCCAATGGACTGGCGGCGGCCCTGACCCTGGCCCGCGCCGGACTGCGGGTGCAGGTGCTCGAAGCGCACGGCATGGTGGGCGGCGGCATGCGCAGCCTGCCCCTGACCCGGCCCGGCTTCGTCCATGATTACGGCAGCGCCATCCACCCGCTGGCCGCCGCGAGCCCCGCCTTCCGCAAGTGGCCGCTGCACGCCTTTGGGCTGGACTGGGTGCAGCCGGACGCCCCGGTGACGCACCCGCTGGGCCAGGGGTCCGTGACGCTGGAGCGCAGTCTGGACGCCACCGCCGACGCCCTGGGCATGGACGGCCCCGCCTGGACCGCCCTGCTGCGCCCGCTCCTGAACGACTGGGAGGGGCTGCTGCACGACATTCTGCGCCCGCTGCCGCGCGTGCCGTCGCACTTCTTCACGCTGGCACGCTTTGGCATCCGGGGGCTGCCCCCCGCCGGGGCACTGGGCCGACTGCTGTTCCGCACGCCGCAGGCCCGTGCGCTGTGGGGCGGGCTGGCCGCCCACACCGTGCTGCCCTTCAGCGCCCCCGGCACCTCGGCCATGACGCTGGTGCTGGCGCTGCTGGCCCACGCGGTGGGCTGGCCCTTCCCGCGCGGCGGGGCGCAAGCCCTTCCCGACGCCATGCGGGCCTATCTGGAACACCTGGGCGGCTCAGTGGTCACCGGCGTTCAGGTCCGCTGCGCCGCCGACCTGCCCCCGGCCCGCGTGACGCTGGTGGACAGCAGTCCCGCCGTGCTGCTGGGCCTGCTGGGGGACCGCGCCCCCGCCGCCTACCGCGCCGCGCTGGAGAGGTACCGCTACGGCCCCGGCATTCAGAAACTGGACTACGCCCTGAGCGGGCCGGTGCCGTGGACCGACCCGCTCGTGGCCCGCGCCGCCACGGTGCATCTGGGCGGTACGCTGGACGAGGTGGCCCGCTCGGAGGCCGCCGCCCCCACCCATGTCTCACGGCGGCCCTACGTGCTGGCCGCGCAGCACACCCTGTTTGACCGCAGCCGCGCCCCTGCCGGGGGGCACACCTTCTGGGCCTACTCGCACGTTCCCAACGGCAGCGATCAGGATGTTTCAGCCCGCATGGAAGGCCAGATCGAACGCTACGCGCCGGGATTCCGGGAACTGGTGCTGGCCCGCCACCAGACCACCGCGTCCAGCCTGGAGGCCTTCAGCCCGGTGTTCGGCGGCGGCGACGTGAACGGCGGCAGGGGTGACCTGTGGGGGCTGCTGGCCCGCCCGGTGCTGAGTTCTACCCCCTACCGCACGCCGGTCCGGGGCGTCTACCTGTGCTCCAGCAGCACGCCCCCCGGCGGCGGCATTCACGGCATGGCGGGCTACCACGCTGCGCTGGCCGCCTTGAAAGATGAATTCGGCATCCAGGATTCAGAGGGCTGAGGAAGGGCACCTCACCGGCCCAGCTCAAGGCCGCATGAACCCCGCCGCGCCCGGCGTTTCACCGCGCCGCTTTAGCCTGAGCCCCATGACCACACTCAACAGCGTTCCCCTGACCCTCACGGTCAACGGGCAGGCGCACGGGCTGGACATTCCCGTGCAGGCCACCCTGCTGGACGTGCTGCGCGAACGGCTGCACCTGACCGGCACCAAGAAGGGCTGCGACCACGGCCAGTGTGGGGCCTGCACCGTGCTGGTGGACGGCAAACTCCACCTGAGCTGCCTGACCCTGGCCCTGAGTGCCCAGCACCACGAGATCCACACCATCGAGGGCCTGAGCGCCCCGGACGGCGAACTGCACCCCATGCAGGCGGCCTTTATCGAGCACGACGCCTTTCAGTGCGGCTACTGCACGCCCGGCCAGATTCTCAGCGCGGTGGCCTGCGTGGAGGGCGGCCACGCGGACAACGACGCCGAGTTGCGTGACTTCATGAGCGGCAACCTGTGCCGCTGCGCCGCCTACCCGCAGATTTTCGAGGCTGTGAAGAGCGTGGCGGGTCAGCGTGTGGCCGGGGAACGTCCATGAGGCCCTTTGAGTACGCACGGGCGCAGCGCGTCGAGGACGCCGTGGGCCAGCCGGGCAGGTTCCTGGCGGGCGGCACCACTCTGATCGACCTGATGAAGCTGGACGTGGAGCGCCCCGTCCACCTGACCGACATCACACCTCTACGCGACAGTGGGGGGCTTTCGCAGATCGTGGAGGACGGCGCCGGCGTGAAGATCGGCGCCCTGGCCAGCATGTCGCAGACCGCCGAACACCCGTTGATTGCCGGACGGTACCCGGCGCTGCGCGCGGCCCTGCTCGCGGGCGCGTCGCAGCAGATTCGCAACATGGCGAGCATGGGCGGCAATGTTATGCAGCGCACCCGCTGCCCGTATTTCCGTGATCTGGCCTTTGAGGCATGCAACAAGCGCGAGCCCGGCAGCGGCTGCGGCGCACGCGAGGGCCACCACCGCAAGATGGCGATTCTGGGCGGCTCGGAGAGTTGCATTGCCACCCATGCCTCGGACGCTTCGGTGGCGCTGGCGGCTTACGGGGCAGAATTGACCCTGCACGGGCCGGATGGGGAACGCACGGTCAGGCTGGAGGATTTCAACCTGTTGCCCGGCGACACCCCCCAGACCGAACACGATCTGAAAGAGGGCGAACTGATCGTCGCTCTGACATTGCCCGCGCCCATCGCCGGGAACGGCGTGTACCTCAAGGTGCGGGACCGCGAGAGCTACGAGTTCGCGCTGAGCAGTTGCGCCGCCGTGCTGGACGTGCAGGATGGGGAAGTGAATGCGGCCCGTGTTGCGCTGGGTGGAGTCGGGACGAGGCCCTGGCGCTCGCCGGAAGCGGAGACTGCGCTGACGGGCCGGCCCGCCACCCGTGAGACCTTCGAGGCCGCTGCCCGCGCCGCGTTGCAGCACGCGCACCCGCTGCCGCAGAACGCCTTCAAGGTACCGCTGACCGCCCGCGTGATCGTCCGGGCGCTGATGCAGGCGGCGGGACTGGTGGATGAGGCCGGGAATTCAATCGAAGGAGCAGGCGCATGACGGTTCAGAAAGGCCAGCCCCAACACTACGTGGGCCAGCGGGTCAGCCGCGTGGATGGCCCCGACAAGGTGCGCGGCGCGGCGACCTACACCGCCGAATTCGATCTGCCGGAACTGGCGCACGCCGTGCTGGTCAGCGCCACAATTCCCCACGGCAACATTAAAAGCATTGATGAACAGGCCGCCCGCGCCGTGCCAGGGGTGCTGGACATCCTGACCTACAGGTCAGCAGGAATGGAACTGGGGCCGGTCAGGGCGTACCCGCGTGGCCCCGCCGGAACCTCGGTGCTGCCGTTCCAGTCGCCCAAAATAGAATTCCGGGGGCAGCCGGTGGCGTTGGTGGTGGCCGAGTCGCTGGAGGCCGCGCAGCACGCGGCGCAACTGCTGGAGATCGACTATGACGTCTCTGATTTCCGCGCCACCCTGGACCAGGGCCTGCACGGACTACCACTGCTGGACAGGATGCCGATGCCGTCGCTGGGCCACTCGCGCGGGGATGTGGGGAAGGGGCTGAAGCAGGCCGCCAGCACCTTCAAGGCCACCTACGTCACCCCAGTCCACCACCACAACCCGCTGGAAATGCACGCCGTGATTGCCGCGTGGGACGGCGACGAGCGCGTGACCATCTACGAGCCGACCCAATGGATGCAGGCCGCGCAGCACACGCTGGCCGCGATGCTGGGGCTGGAGCCGGACAACGTGCATGTGATCAGTCCCTTTGTGGGCGGGGGCTTCGGCAGCAAGGCCACGTCCTGGCCGCACCTGCCGCCCGTGGTGCTGGCGGCGCGCAAACTGGGCCGCCCGGTCAAGCTGATGCTGTCGCGGGCGCAGATGTTCGCCGCCGTGGGCTACCGCGCCGCGACGAGTTCAGCGTACTCGGTGGGCCTGGACAGCGACGCACAGTTCACGGCCATGCGGCTGGACGCGCAGTTGCAGACCGGCGTGTCGGACATCTACCCGGAGCAGGTGGGCAACATTCCCAAGATGATGTACGCCAACCCAAACATGGACCTGAACTACACCATGATCCGCACCCACGCCGGGCCGAACATCATGATGCGGGCTCCCGGCGAGGCCAGCGGCAGCTTCGGCCTGGAAGTCCTGATGGACGAGCTGGCCGAGGGAGCGGGCCTCGATCCGGTGGAGTTCCGCCGCCGCAACCACGCCCCCGAGAACAGCGACCCGGAGAGCGGCAAGCCCTACAGCAGCAAGCACCTGCTGGAGTGCTACGACCGGGCCGCGCAGGCGTTTGGGTGGGAAAGGCGCAATCCTGAAATCGGCTCCATGCGTGATGGGAACACGCTGATCGGCTGGGGCATGGCGACGGCCACCTACCCGGTCTATGCCAGCGCCGCCACTGCCCGCGCCCGGCTGTGCGCCGACGGGCATGTGGACATCGAGGCGGGCAGCCACGACATCGGCACCGGCACGTATTCCATCCTGGCCGGCATCGCCGCCGATTCGCTGGGCCTGGACATCGGGCAGATCAGGGTAAAACTGGGCGACTCGCGCCTGCCCAAGAACGGCTATTCCGGGGGCAGCCGCACCGCGAGCAGCGTGGGCAGCGCCGTGCTGGCCGCCGCGATGGGCCTGCGCGAGGAACTGCTGGAAGCGGCCACCCACGACGCCGCCTCTCCCCTGTTCGGCGTGGCCGGGCAGGACATTCGCCCGCGGGACGGTGGCCTGTACCTGGGCGACACGGCCCAGGGCGAAACTTACACCGCCATCCTGGGACGCCTGGGCAAAGATCAGCACGAGGTCTACCGCGAGACCATCCCGCATGAGGGCAGCCAGAAGCAGCTGGACCAGCTGAAGGTGGGCAAGGACGGCAGCGTGGCGGCGGTGGCCGAACGCTTCGCCCGGCATTCCTGGGGCGCGGTGTTTGTGGAGGTCCGCATCGATCCCGACTTCATGACCCCGCGCGTCAGCCGGGTGGTGGGGGCCTTTGACATCGGGCAGGTCATCAACGCCAAGACGGCCGAGTCGCAGCTGACCGGCGGCATGGTCTGGGGCGTGGGCATGGCCCTGCATGAGGAAACCCACACCGACCGCCGCACAGGACTGGTCCTGAACAGCAATCTGGCCGAGTACCACATTCCGGTCAACGCCGACATTGGCAGCGTGCAGGCGATTGCGCTGGACCATCCGGATTTCCGGGTCAGTGCCCTGGGCGCACGCGGCGCGGGCGAGATTGGCATCGTGGGCACTGCCGCCGCCGTCGCCAACGCCATTTACCACGCGACCGGCAGGCGGGTGCGCGAGACGCCGATCACGCTGGACAAGCTGCTGTAGCGCCACAGACCAGACTGGAACCCGGCTGTCAGCGCTCCGGCGTGCCGCCCACGCTCTGCTTGGCGCGCGACAGCCACTCGTACAGCACCACCTGCACGGCCCTCAGGCGGTCCGAGGGCAGCGGAAGGGTGTAATCGAAGCGAGTCTCCGGGGCGGGAACGCTGACAACGTTCAAGCCCTGGGCGGCGAAGATACCGGCCGCCCGGCGCGAGTGGCTGGGACTGGTGACCAGCAGAATCCGCGTCCAGTTCCGCTGGCCCGCCAGCTCACGCACGCGCGCCGCCTCGTCGCGGGTGGTGGTGACGCTGGTCAGGGTCAGGACCTCGGGACCGCCCTGCGGGTACAGCGCCCGGATAATCTCGCGTTCAATGTCGCTCATTTTGGGACAGGTGGCCGAAAACACGTCGGACTGTTCGGACACGGTCACCACCGGGGCAAACCCGGCCCGCCACAATTCCAGGCCGGCCAGCAGCCGTGCCTGACTGCTGCCTTCCAGCGTCCGGGTGCCGCACTGCACGCCGCCGCCGAGGATCACAATGGCGTCGGCCTGCTGCGGCAGCTGCGCCAGCACCAGCGCGTTCAGCGGTCCGCGTGACACCGGGGTCAACAGGCACAGCGACAGCAGCAGTGCCAGCCCGCCCGCCCCGACAGACAGGATTCTTCGGCCAACCGCAAAGGCTCCGGCCAGCGCCCCGGCGACAATCAGCAGGAGCAGTAAACCCTCAGGGGCGCGAATCTCGCCCAGAAAGGCGGCCAGCGTGCCCAGGGCTGCGCCGATGGCCGCGCCACCCCGCACGCCCGGCCAGACGGTCTGCTGCCTCAAGGTCCTGTGGGGTAAGACAGGCCGGGTCAATCTTCCTCACGCCGGGGCCGGGCCGGACGCTGCTGCGGTGCGGCAGGCAAGAACGCCTCCAGCCCCTTTGCGCCGTCAATGTGCAGCTGAAGATGCGGAAAGGGAATGTCCATGCCGCCCGCCTGGAGGGCTTCCTTGGCCGCCTCCTGCATTTGCATGGAGATCACCGGATACGAGGCGATACTGGCCTCGCTGACCCAGAAGCGCATGATTACGTCCACACTCGACGCATTCAGCTCTTTGACCAGCACCTGTGGGGCCGGGGATTTCTCTGCTTTGGGGTGCGCGGCCATCACCTCCAGCAGAATGCGGCGCACGTCGTCCACCCGCTCCCTGTATTCCACTCCAACCACCACATTGAGCCGCAGCGGTCCGCCTGCCGAAAGGTTGACAACCACTGCGCCCGCGATGTCCTTGTTGGGAATGGACACGAATTCGTTGTCGCGCGTGCGGATGCGTGTGGTCCGCAGGGTCAGGCCGCTGACCTGGCCCTCCTGCTCTCTGACCCGGATCCAGTCGCCAATACGGAAGGGCCGGTCCAGCAGCAGGGTTATCCCGCTGATCAGGTTGGCGAGAATGTCCTGCGCAGCAAACCCCACCGCCAGCCCCAGCACACCCAGCCCCCCCAGAATGGGCAGCAGGTTCACGCTGAACTGCTGGAAGACCAGGTAGATGCCGGTCAGCGCCCAGACCACGCGCACCACGTTCTTGAGCAACAGCTGCAGGCTGGCGTCCAGGCTCCAGCGTGCGGTCTGGCGGTGCAGCAGGTAATCCAGTACGTTCCAGCCCACGTACAGCAGCAGCAGCAAAGCGTACACCCGGAAAATGGCCGGGCCATACCTTGCCAGCGGCCCGAACAGCGCCGTGACCGAGACCAGCACCAGCATCAGAAAGGTCAGTCGCAGCACCAGGCGCAGGCTGCGGTGCGTGATGGCCCGCGCGTCGGGCGGCACCATCCGCCTGACCGCGCCGTGCAGCAGCCGCGAGAGCGCCCAGAAGATCAGCGTGTACAGGACGGTCAATGTCAGCGCCAGCAGCAATGCCGGACCGTACTGCGCGGCAGTCTGCAGGGCGTCGTTCCACGCGTTGATCACGGTGCCGGAGATGGTGTCCACGCCCAGCAGGCGCGAGGTATCCACTTCGTTCACCATTGTCCGCAGTGTACGGCGGGGGCCATAAGCCTGTGGACACGATTCCTATACTGCCGAGCATGTCCTGGCCTGCCGTCTTCCGCAACCCAGTCATGGCTGCCGCCCTGGCCCTGCTGGCCCTGATCCTCGCGGCGCTGCTGATCGTTCCGCGCCTGACAGACGGTAGTCCCACCGAGGGCAGCCGCGAGGTGCGCTTTGTCCGGCAGATGATCCAGCACCACGCGCAGGCCGTGGACCTGTCCACCCGCGTGCGCGAGCGCGGCAGCGATCCGGCCATACGCACGCTGGCGCTGGACATCATGCTGTCGCAGCAGGAGCAGATCGGGCAGATGCACGGCTGGCTGACCCTGTGGAACCGGCCCTGGGGCGGACCCAGCATGTCCGGGGAACACGCCCGCGCCATGGGCATGGCCACCCCGCAGGAGGCGGCGGGCCTGGACACCCTCCCCCCGGCGCAGGCCGAGACCGCCTTCCTGCAACTGATGATTCGTCACCATCAGGGAGCGCTGGTCATGGCCGCGCCCGCTCTGGAGGCAGGCGTGCGCCCTGAGGTGCGGGCACTGGCCCGGCAGATCGGGGCCAGCCAGAGCGCCGAGATTAAAGCCATGACCGACCTGCTCAAGAGGCGCGGCGCCGAACCCCTGCCCGCGCCGGAGATGACGGATATGACCCACCACTGACCCCGAGCAGCGGCCCGCAATCCGCCTGCCCGCGTCCAGCCGTGTCCTTTGGGTCAGCTGGCTTGAGGGAAAAGACCGCTCAGGCCTCGACGCCTTCCTCTTCCTCCTCTGTTTCCAGCGGAGCGAACAGGCGGTCGAGGTCATGGGCCGTGAGCTGCGTCGCCTCGCTGAGGCCGCCGTCCAGGATGCCCCGCGCCAGACTGGCCTTGCGGGCCTGCAACTCCAGAATGCGTTCCTCCACGCTGCCCGCGGCAATCAGCTTGTATACGAACACCGGCTTGTCCTGCCCGATGCGGTACGCGCGGTCGGTGGCCTGGTCCTCGGCGGCAGGGTTCCACCACGGGTCGTAATGAATCACGGTGTCGGCGGCCGTGAGGTTCAGGCCCACGCCCCCGGCCTTCAGGGTAATTAAAAAGACGTGCGTGTCGCCGCGCTGAAAGGCGTCGATCTGCGCCTGGCGGTCCTGGGTCTGCCCGGTGATCATGGAGTACGGAATGCCCTGATCCTTGATCCACATTTCCAGATGACCCAGCAGCGTGGCAAAGCCGCTGAAGATCAGCACCCGGCGGCCCTCCTCCAGCATCTGCGGCAGGTTGCCCTCCAGCCAGTCGAACTTGGCGTTGCCCTCCACCTTGCGGGCCGCCTCCAGCTTGACCAGCCGCGGGTCCGTGACCGCCTGCCGCAGCTTGAGCAGGGCGTCGAGGATGGCGATGGTGCTGCGGGCCAGTCCGCGTGCCTGCAGTTCCTCGCGCACGCGGCTTTCCATCGTGACGCGCACGGTCTCGTACAGGTCGCGCTGATCGCCATCCAGGGTCACGCGCACCGGAATCTCGGTCTTGGGCGGCAACTCGCGGGCCACGTCGCGCTTCTCGCGGCGCAGGATGAAGGGGCGCACGCGGGCGGCCAGCGCGGCGCGGCGGC
Source organism: Deinococcus aerolatus (assembly GCF_014647055.1). NCBI lineage: Bacteria > Thermotogati > Deinococcota > Deinococci > Deinococcales > Deinococcaceae > Deinococcus > Deinococcus aerolatus. Next base: position 341,652 of record NZ_BMOL01000001.1, read on the forward strand.
CCGCATCCCCGCGCTTCTCGATGGGCGTGCGGTACAGCTCGCGGAAGGTCTTCTCGTCGTGCAGCAGGCCCGGCGACAGGAAGTTGAACTGCGACCACAGCTCGCCCAGATGGTTTTCCAGCGGCGTGCCGGTCAGGCACAGGCGGTGCCGCGCGTCCAGGCTGCCCGCCGCCTTGGCCGCCGCCGTCTTGTTGTTCTTGATGTTCTGAGCCTCGTCCAGAATCAGCAGGTGGTAGCCGAACTGGCGCAGCTCGTCCAGGTCACGCGGCAGCAGCGGGTAGGTGCTGAGGATCAGGTCATGGTCCCCGATCTCGTCGAACAGGTCGCGGCGTTCCTTGCCGTGCAGCGTCAGCACTTTCAGCTGCGGCGCAAATTTGGCCGCCTCGGCCTGCCAGTTGCCAATCACGGAGGTGGGCGCGATCACCAGACTGGGCCGGTCCGCGCGGCCCGCATCCTTCTCGATCAGCAGGTGCGCCAGGGTCTGGACCGTCTTGCCCAGGCCCATGTCGTCGGCCAGGATGCCGCCCAGCTCGTACTCGCGCAGGAATTGCAGCCACGCCAGCCCCTGCAACTGGTACGGGCGCAGTTCGGCGTTCAGACCGGTGGGCGGCTCGACGGGCCGGATGCCGCCAAAATCGCGCAGCTTGCGCCCCAGCTCTAGCAGCCGCTCGGCGCCCACCCAGCGCGCCTTCAACGCCCCTTCCAGCTCGGCCAGTCGGGCGGCGTCCAGCAGCGGCAGGCGCAGCGGGCCAGCCGGCAGATCACGCAGGTTCAGTTCCACCAGCACGCCCAGAATGGCGCGGATGCGTCCAGCGGGCAGGGCCACGCGGCGGCCGTCGCCCAGCGCAGCAAACAGCGTCTCGTCGTCTTCCAGGGCGGCCAGGGCTTCGGGGGAAAACAGCTCCGGCTGCCGGGCGATCAGGTCCGCCAGAACCGGAATCAGGCTGACCCGCTCGCCGTCCACCACGATGCCCAGGTCCAGCGTGAACCAGCCGCCGAAGGAGTCGTCGGCCTCGCCATACCAGTCGCTGATCTCGGCGAAGTTCAGGGGAAAATCCGGATGGATGTGCAGGGTAAAGCCCTGCGCTTCCAGGTCCCCGCGCCCCACGCGCATGAAGTCCATCCAGGATTCCTCGTCGCCCAGGGTCAGCAGGTCGCGCAGCTCGGGCGCAAAGGCCCGGTCCAGAAACGTTTCCCTCAGGGTGTCGAAGCCGGCCCGCCCCAGGGCACGCCCGGCCTCCAGTTCCAGCGCCCGGTCACGCGGAATGCGGGTCAGCACGCCGTCGCGGTACACGGTGGGATTGGGTGTCTCGGACAGGGTACCCACCGCGTCGGGCACCAGCAGGCCGCCGTAGGCGTGCTTCAGCTCGGCCACCGCCAGGGTCTGTTCTTCCTCGCGCATCATCCAGCGGTCCGGCATCTGCACGGTCCCGCGGCGGCCCATCAGATGCAACTGCGGCGTGTAGGGCAGGGTTTCCTCACGCACCTTCACGGTCTGCGGAATCGGCAGCCCCAGGCCCGAGGCGGTGATGGCGTGGGCCAGCGCCGTGGCCTGCGCGGGCTGCAGCGTGGGACCGGACAGAAAGCGGGCGGCCTGCTCGGGCGGGGCGTCGGCCACCACCCGCGACAGCAGGCCGGTGGCGGGCCGCACCGCCCAGGGTTTGGGGGTGGGCAGCAGCGCGGCGTCGGGCGCGCCCGCCATGTCCAGCGAGGGCGACTGCGCCCCCCGGTCATCGGAGGCCCAGGTCAGCGTGCCGCTCAGCTCCGGGCCGCGCTGCAACGTCCGGTCCGGGGTTTCCCAGCACAGCCGTCCACTGTCCAGCAGCGACTCGATCAGCAGGTCTCCCGCCGGATGGCCGCCCAGCGCGTGCAGTTCCTCGGCGTAGCGGCCCGGTTCGCGGGCGGGGGTGGTGGCCAGTTCCAGCAGGCGCAGCAGATCGGCGTCGCGGCGCACGAAGGCGGGAGCGGTGGACAGGCTGCGCGGCACACTGTAGGTCTCGGCGGCGCGCACGTCCGGCACCTCGCCGCGCACCGGCAGACGCATCAGGCGCACCGCCAGCCGCCGCGACGTGGACGTGCCGTTGGAGGGCGGCAGCAGGCGCAGCACGTAACGCAGCTCGAACTGCCGCCCGCGTGACGGGCTGCGCCCCGACGCGCCGAATCCCGACAGCCACTGCTGGGTGCGGGCGTCCAGGGCTTCCTCGGTCTGGGAGGGAGCGGCAGCGGTGGCAACAGGCCGGGGGCCGTCAGGCGGATCGGTGGACAGCACCAGCGCGGCCACGTGGCGGCAGCGGTACCGCCCGCAGGTGCACGACGACGCCCGCAGTTGCGGGTCCGGCGGCGGCAGCAGTTCCACCATCGCCTCGTAGTCCACCCCGCCCTCGGTGACGGTGCCCTGGGCCCGCCAGCCCGCATCGGTCCACTCGCGCCGCACGTTCTGCACCGCCTCCTGCCGCAGCGCCAGCCCCTGCGCCGCCGTGTCGAGGCCGAACCCCGGCGGCAGGCGACTGAGCTTCACGCCTTCACCCGCCACATGGCCCACCGGACCTCAACACCTACCGCAAAGAAAAACACGCCCTCAAGTCTAGCGCATGTCAGAAAAGGGCGCAGGCGAAACCTTCCAATGCAGGCGGTGGCGGGTGCAGCAGCCAAAAAACCCGAACCGCACAGGGGCGATTCGGGTTTCTGCTCGGGCCTGGGCTCAGCCTGAAGTTAGCTCAGGGGCAGACGTTCTTGGGCGAGGCGCTGTTGCGCGGCGGCGAAGTGATACAGCGCAGATACCTGAGCGCTTATTTTGCCGTGACAGCCAAGGTGGCCGTTTCAATCTCCTTGTCGTCGTTGCGTCCAGCCTTCACGGTGATGGTGAAGCTTCCGGCCTTCTTGTAGGTGTGAACGTGCGGGCCGCTGGCCGCGATGGGAATCAGGCGCTCGAAGCCGCCGCCGTCGCCCCAGTCGGCCACCAGCGTGGTGGGGGTCCCGCCAGTGGTCACGTTGATGGTGTAGACCTGATCCACGGTGGCGGTGGCCGGACCCGTCACGCCCACGGTCAGCGGAACGGTGGTTGCGCCGTCCGCGGTGAGCTCCAGGCCCACCAGCACGGGGTCATGGTCACTGCTGCGGTAGGCGTCGGGGGCGTACAGCTCGGCAACCTGGGCCGGCGTCTTGAACTCCGTGTTGTAGTCCAGCACCACCGGCTCGTCGGAGTTGATGTGCCACTCCGTGATGCCCTTGACCTGATCCTTCATCGACATGGTGGACAGGGCGTGGTCCAGATAACCAAACTGGCCGTCGAACTGGTAGGAATAGCGGTCTGCCAGCGGAATGCGCTTGTTCAGGCTCTCGAAGCCGCTCGCCTCCAGCGTCTTGATCGGATCTTCCTCGCCGTAGGCGTTCAGGTCTCCCATCAGCAGCACGTCGGGATCGGTGAGTTTGAGCTTGTCGGCAAAGGCCAGCAGGGCTTTGGACTGCTCGACACGCAGCGCATTCCAGCAGCCCTGACCCTGGTCCACGTCACCTGTGGTGGGGCAACTGCCCTTGCTCTTGAAGTGGTTGGCGACCACCGTGAACACGCCCTTTCCGGCAATATCACGGAAGGTCTGGGCCACTGGCTTACGGGCCTTATCGAAGGCGGGGTTGTCGTCGATGCGCGCGTTGCCCACCGTTTCCACCTTGCCGGGACGGTAGATGATCGCCACGCGGATGGCGTCGGTGCCCACCGTTCCAGTCTTGACGCTGGCATATTCGGTTTTTCCGGCAGCGCTGTTCAGGGCAGCCACCAGATCATCCAGGGCCATTTCGCCGTTGTTCTCGATCTCCATCAGGGTGATCACGTCGGCGTCCAGGCCGCGCAGCCCGGCCACGATCTTGTCTTTCTGGCGCTTGAACTCGTCGGCGCTGTCTGCCCCACGCGCACCGTTCTTGCCGTCGTCCAGCGTGGTGAAGTAGTTCAGGACGTTTGCGCCCGCCACCCTGAGCGTGCCGCCCACCGGCTTGGGCGCGGCGGTGCGGGGGTTGGTATTCGCAAACACGGGCGCCTGGGTAGGCTCGAGCTTGAAGGCGTTGTTGGCGTAATGCATCACGCCCACCAGCCCGGTCACGGTATCCCCGGCACGGCGGGTCTTGTTCGCGTTCAGGTAGGGAATAACGGCCGGGTTCTGCTTGCTGCTGCCGTCATCCAGAATCAGGGTGCGGTTCCGGTTGGCCTCCAGGGTGGCCCCCTGCCCGTTGGTGGGGTTGAACAGCCGTCCGTCACTGGACAGGCCCAGTTCGCCGTAGCGCCCCAGGGTAAAGGTGTTGGTCACGGTCATGGGGGTACTGACCGACACCAACATGCCCTCCACGTTTTCCAGCGCGTCCGGCGAGGACAGCGGATAGGTCAGTGCGGTGGCGGTAGGCAGCGTCGTCTCGCCGCAAGAGGTGACGGTGGTGACGCTGTCCAGCTGGGTGGAGTTGAAGAATTCCTTGACCGTGCCGGTGACCTCCAGCACCTCGCCCACCTTGACGGTGTTGGGCGCGGCGGCGGTGAAGACGAAGACGCCCTCACTGGTTCTGGGATCGCTGTCGGGCTTCAGGTCCTGCACGAAGAATCCGCTCAGGCCCGCCTGCGCGTCCTGCGTCACCACGCCGCGAATGGTCACCACCTTGTTCACCAGCGGGCTGGCCGCGCCCGTGCCCTGCACGGAGGAAATCGGCGTGACAACGGTATCCACCGGGCAGGCGTAGGTGGGAGGTTTGGGCGTGGTGTCGGGGGTGTTGCAGGCCGCCAGCAGCGCAGTCAGGCCCAGCAGCAGTGCGCCGCCTTGCAGGAACTTCATGGTCATGGGAACTCCGTGTGAATAGGGAGAGGGGGTGAAGGATTGTGACGGAGAACCAGTGTAACGAGTTTCTCCCCACGCCGTCATGAGGTACGCGGATGCGGTCCGGGGCTGCGGAGCTTCAGCCCCATCCTGCGCTCACCCTGTCATGGACATTTGCAGGTCATGGACGTGTGCAGTGGGCCAGCGCCCCACGCACCATCCCGGAAGAGACGCGGCCGGCGCCCCATACCTTCAGCAGCAGTTCCAGGCGTAGCCGCCAAAGCAACCCCGTATCGAGTCGCCCGCCCCAGCGGGCCAGCGCGGGTTCCACATGGTCCAGCACGGCGCACTCATGTTCCAGGGTGGCCCAACCCGCGTTGCCCCAGTCCAGCAGCCCGGCGTAACGGCCCGCCGCGTCGGCCAGCAGGTTGTGGCGGTACACGTCGCCGTGCACGAATACGGGCGCGGTCAGCGGATACGGTGTGGACAGCACCCGCCGTAGGGCGGCCCGCTCGGCAGGCGGCCAGTCCGCGCCGCCCGCCAGTAATCTCAGGTCGCCCGCCCACCACTCCGAGGGGCGGGGCAGGTGCGGTTCGGGTGGGGCGGCATGCAGGCGCTCCAGATCGGCCAGCACCGCGTTCCAGAAAGCAGGGGTGAGCTGGGCAGGCGTGGGCATTCTACCCGGCAGCCGTTCCCACAGGCTGGAGTCCGCGTCCCAGAACAGCGGTCTGGCCGTGCGAATCCCCGCCGCCAGGGCGCCCTGCGCCACCGCCGCCTCCCGCGCGTGGTCCACAGCAGGGCCGAGGCGCAGCACCGCCGTGTGGGTCAGCCAGACCTCGTTGGAAAACCCGGCAGCGGCGCGGTGCAGGCCCGCGACGCTCAGGCCGTGGCGAAGAAATTGGGCGGCAGGATCAGCGGTCATGGAGTATTCACGGGACAGTGACAGAAGCGGCCCGGCATCGCCGCAGCGCCATTGCGCTCACGCCGCCGGGCACAGCCATTCGTCCCCCGGAAAACATCCATAGGTAACAGGAGGCCCGAAAAACCGTCGCCCGATGGACTACCCTACCCCGTATGACGCCGCCCATTTCCTCCACCTCCGCGGGACAGGGTCAGGCCCAGGCCCGCCCGGTCAAGCCGCTGTGGGTGGCGCTGGGCTTTGTGCTGTGCGCCTTCGGGTTCCTGGGGCTGGTGCTGCCCGGCTTTCCCGGCACCGTGTGGTTCGTGCTGGCCGCCGCCAGCTTCGCGCGTGGCGATCCGCGCTGGGAGGCGTGGTTGCTCTCGCGCCCGGTGGTGGGCCAGCTGGTCAGCGACTACCGCGAGGGCCGGGGCATGCCGCTGCGCGCCAAGTGGTTCGCCTGCATCTGCATTGTCGTGGCCGTCAGTTTCAGCCTGGGGCGCATCCCGGTACTGGTGGGACAGGTGGGCTGGGTGCTCGTTGGCCTGTTCGGGCTCTACTACATCAGCCTCCGGGTGCCAACGAAACGCTGAGCGGGGCCTTGGCACGCCGTCAAAAACCCCCTCTATCGCAGCAGGGGGTTTGGATGGCCTGCGGTTTTGCGACTAGCGCGCCCGCAGCACCTGCGTCACCCAGGCGTCCACCAGCCGCTGCGGGTTGGCGGTCAGGCCGGGCTTGACGGCGGCCAGCTGCGGCTGATCGGCGAACCTGAACACCGGATCCAGCGGCGTGCCTCCCACCGCCGGGTAGATCCACATGCGGGTAGGAATGTCGGCCTGCACGCCTTTACCCAGCATGAAGTCCACAAATTTTCGGGCCAGGGCCGGCTGCTTTGCACCCTTCAGGATGCCCACTCCTTCCAGTTGCAGCCAGGTGCTGCCGGGCAGGAACAGGTTGGCGGTGGGGGCCTGCGCGGGCAGTTTTCTGGCGTCGTAGTTATCCGCGTAGAACACCTCGGCGGCGGGGCTGCTGGCGTACGACAGCACGATGGGGTAGCGGCCACCGTTGCGCGTGAACTCCTTGTTGTAGGCGTCGCTCCAGCCGCGCGTGACCTTCAGGCCGTTCAGGCGGGCGTCGCGCCACCACTGCCACGCCCCCGCCTCGCCGTAGTGATTGACGGTGGCCAGCAGGAAAGCCAAGCCGGGGCTGCTGGTGGCCGGACTTGCCACCACGGTCAACTTGGCGTATTGCGGGGATTTCAGGTCCTCCAGCGATTTCGGCAGGGCCAGTCCCGCCTTCTGGAAATACGCGCGGTCATAGTTGAGGGCCACGAAGCCGTAGTCCACCGTGTTCAGCAGGCCTGCGTCGTCCAGGCGGTAGGCCGGATCCACCCCCGAGAGTGCGGGCGACCGGTAGGCCTGCAACAGATCGGCGCTGCGGGCGCGGCCCAGCAGGCTGTTGTCCAGGCCGTACACCACATCGGCCAGCGGAGCGCGGTGGGTCAGGATCAGGCGATTCAACAGCTCTCCGGCGTCGCCGCCCTTCACGAAGCGCACCCTGGCGTTGTTGGCCGCCTCGAAAGACGCCACGAGCTTCTTGTCCACGTCGAAGGAATCGTGGGTGATGACCGTCAGGGTGGTCTGGGCCGAAGCCACGCCCGCCACCAGTAAAGCCGCCGTCAACACACTCCTTACACGCATACTGTTTCCAAACACACTTCCAAACATAAAAAAGCCCCCTCGCGTCACGAGGGGAAGCGGGGCCAGACGCCGAACTCTTCGGGGCTGGCCGGTCACGCTCCCTCCGCCGGTATGACCCGGATCAGGTTCGTTGGGGTGTTTCTCAGCCCGCCGGTAAACGGCAGGCACCCCCGGTGACGCAGGCCCAAGGTAGCAGAGCGGCGCGGGCAAGAGCGTGTTTCACTCTGGATTGTGGCCTTCACTCCTGGTCAATGGGCACAGCCGCAGTGGTGGGTGGACGCGCTAGGGTTGGGGGCATGAGCCGTCCTGACCTCGCTGCCCCCGAGTCGCTGGACGCGAACGAACAGACCACGCAGCGCCGCAAGCCCACCGCCGCCCCGCTGCTGATCCTGGGCCTGGTCGTGGTGGCGCTGAACCTGCGCCCGCCCATCGCCGGCTTCGGGCCGCTGCTGTCGCAATTCCAGGCCGAGTTTCAGGTCAGTGCGGCCACCCTGAGCCTGCTGACCACGCTGCCGCTGCTGTGCTGGGGCGTGCTGGCCCCGCTGGCCCCGCTGCTGAGCCGCCGCTACAGCAACGAGACCATCATCCTGCTGGCCACCGCCGTGATCGGCCTGGGCAGCGTGCTGCGCATCGGCGCAACGCTGCCGGTCATCCTGACCGGCACCCTGCTGGTCGGCGCGGGCATCGCGCTGAACAACGTGCTGCTGCCCAGCCTGATCCGGCGCGATTACGCCACGCGGGTGGGGCCCATGACCGGGCTGTACACGCTGGCGGTGGTGGGCGGCGCGGCGCTGGCCTCTGGGGTAGCGGTGCCGCTGATGACCGCGCTGGGCGGAGAATGGCGCTCGTCGGTGGGCGTGTGGATCGGGCTGGCCATGGCGGGCGTGCTGGCGTGGCTGCCCGCCGTGTTCGGGCGGCAGACGCACGCCCGCCCGCTGAGGGGCGAGGGGCCGTCGGTGTGGCGCAACCCCTACGCGCTGTCGGTGACGCTGTACATGGGCTTTCAGTCGCTGGTGTTCTTTACCTGGCTCACCTGGCTGCCCAAGGTGCTGCAGGACGAGGGCTTCACCGAGGCGCAGGCCGGACTGCTGCTGGCCTTTGCCAACGTGGTGCAGCTGCCCTTCACGCTGGCAGTGCCGATGCTGGCGGCCCGGCCCCGCCTGCTGGTGCCGCTGGCGGCGGGCACGGCCCTGATCAGCGCGGCGGGCATCACGGGCCTACTGCTGGCGCCGCTGACGCCGCTGCCGTGGCTGTTCATGATGGGTGCGGGCGCGGGCAGCATGTTTCCGCTGGCCCTGATGTTCATCGCCGTGCGCGCCGCCAGCGTGACGCAGGTGCCGCAGCTCTCGGCCATGGCGCAGGGCTTCGGCTACGTGCTGGCGGCGTCCGGCCCCTTTATCTTCGGGGCGCTGCACGACTGGACCGGCGACTGGCAGGTGCCGCTGCTGTTCCTGCTGGCCATGACCGGGGTGGTGCTGGTCACCGGGGTGGCGGCGGGGCGGGCGCCCCGGGCGTAAGCGGGGGCGGCCCGCCCCACGCCGCCCCCACCCCAGGCACCCACCAACCCGTCACCCCTTCCCGGCCCCGCGCCTACACTGACCCATGCCCCCTTCCCCCCACCGGAGCCGCCCACGTACCACCTGACACTGGGGCACCACCACTTCAGCTTCCCCGACCTGCGGCGGGTGATGGCCTGCGCCAGCCCGCCCAAATCCGGCGACGGGCTGGCCGGACTGGCGGCAGGCAGTGCCCAGGAACGCGAGGCGGCGCGGCAGGTGCTGGCTGACCTTCCCCTGGGCCTGTTTCTGGAAGACCTGCTGATTCCCTACGAGGCCGACGAGGTCACGCGCCTGATCGTGGACAGCCACGACGCGGCAGCCTTCGCGCCCGTATCCCACCTGAGCGTGGGCGGGTTCCGCGACTGGCTGCTGGGCGACGAGGCCACCCCAGAGGCCCTGGCCGCCCTGGCCCCCGGCCTGACGCCGGAGATGGTGGCCGCCGTGAGCAAACTGATGCGCGTGCAGGATCTGGTGCTGGTGGCGTCCAGGGTAGAGGTGGTCACGCGCTTCCGCACCACCCTGGGCCAGCGGGGCCGCTTCAGCACGCGCCTCCAGCCCAACCACCCCACCGACGATCCACGCGGCATCCTGGCCAGCACCCTGGACGGCCTGATGTTCGGCTGCGGCGACGCGGTGATCGGCATCAACCCGGCGCTGGACAGCGTGGACAGTTGCGTGGGCCTGTTGCGCCTGCTGGACGACTTCCGCCAGCAGACCGGCGTGCCCACCCAGAGCTGCGTGCTGACCCACGTCACCAACACCCTGGAGGCGCTGGGGCGCGGCGCCCCGGTGGATCTGGTGTTTCAGAGCGTGGCGGGCACGCAGGACGCCAACAGCGGTTTCGGCGTTGATCTGACGCTGCTGGACGAGGCGCACGCGGCGGCGCTGGAGTTGCGGCGCGGCGCACCGCTGGCCGGGGGCTTCGGCGACAACGTGATGTACTTCGAGACCGGGCAGGGCAGCGCACTGTCGGCGGACGCCCACCACGGCGTCGATCAGGGCACGCTGGAGGCCCGCGCCTATGCGGTGGCGCGGCACTACCGCCCGCTGCTGGTCAATACCGTGGTGGGCTTTATTGGCCCGGAGTACCTGTACGACGGCAAGCAGATCATCCGCGCGGGGCTGGAAGATCATTTCTGCGGCAAGCTGCTGGGCCTACCGATGGGCTGCGACATCTGCTACACCAACCACGCCGAGGCCGACGGCGACGACACCGACACCCTGCTGACGCTGCTGGGCGCGGCGGGCGTGACCTTCATCATGGGCGTGCCGGGCGCGGATGACATCATGCTGAACTACCAGTCCACTTCCTTCCACGACGCGTGGTACCTGCGCCGCATGTTTAACCGACCGCCCGCGCCGGAGTTCGCCGCGTGGCTGGAAACGGTGGGCCTCAGCCGGGATGGAGGGCTGACCTTGCCGGGACGGGCGCAGGTGCGGGAACTGATGAGGGCGGCGGGCGGATGACCGACGAGCTGACCCCCTGGGCCTCGCTGAAAGAGTTCACCGACGCCCGCATTGCGCTGGGCCGGGCCGGAACCTCGCTGCCCACGCGGGAACTGCTGAGGTTCAACGCGGCGCACGCGGCAGCACGGGACGCCGTTCATGCGCCCGCCGATTTTGGGTCACTGGCCGGGGCACTCACGGCTGCTGGAGAAGTGGTTCTGCATGTTCACAGCTGCGCCGCAGACCGCGCCGAGTATCTGCGTCGCCCGGATCTGGGGCGGGCGCTGTCACCTGAATGTCTGGCGGAGCTGGAGGGGCAATCCCCTTGCGACGTGGTGATCGTCGTGGCGGACGGCCTCTCGGCGGGGGCGCTGGCGCATGTGGGGCCGCTGCTGGCGCTGCTGCTCCCTGAGCTGCGCGCCGCCAGCCTGAGCATCGGCCCGGTCGTGC